>NZ_CP138991.1:3689069-3996492 GCF_044594925.1 Maribacter sp. R77961
GTTAAAAATTCCGTGGCTATTTTACAGCTACTTTCCTCGTGCTTTTGGGTTCCTTTTGTGTAGCCGGTATCATGCAGCCAAGCGGCAAGTTCAATAGCCTCCTTTTCTATCTCTGATAGCGTACAGGAGTTCAATAATTCTTTAGTACTTTTAACAACACGTTGAGTATGTCTTAAATTGTGATATAAATAGTTGGGACTTAGTTCGTTCGTTAATAAGTCTACAACAAAGCCTTCGGTTTTCTTTAGGATATCCGACATACATATATAATTAGAATTATCCAAATTACGAAAATTTGCACATAGCAACATCCATATGAAAAAATATTACGTTTATCTCTTATTACTTCTCTTTTTAACGGGTTGTGCTACTTATAAATCTAAATATGTAGACGAAAAAGATGCGAGGGATGTACGCACGAACAAATTGGTTTCCCATACCTTTTATCTTATTGGCGACGCGGGGCTATCTCCAATTGGAGGAATGAATCCCGCACTGAAAATTTTCAAGGAAAGATTGGACAAGGCGAACAAGAATAGTACGGCTATATTTCTAGGAGATAATATTTACCCTGCCGGTCTTCCGGACCCTAAAGATTCTACAATAGCATATAGGGAAGCTAAAAGTCATTTAGATGCACAGATTAAGACCTTGGAGAACTATAAGGGTACACCCATCTTTATTCCTGGAAATCATGATTGGTATACGGAGGGATTAATTGGTCTTGAGCGAGAGGAAAAATATATTCAAAAGGCTTTGGGGGACAAAGACGCTTTTCTACCACAAAACGGTTGTCCGATTGAAGTTGTGGAAGTTAGTGATAAGGTAGCTGTTATTGTTTTGGATACGGAATGGTATTTAACCAACTGGGATAAAAGGCCGGATATAAATGACAAATGTGAAATAAAGAGCAGAGCAAAATTTTTCTTAGAGCTAGAGGATGCTATTAAAGACCATAGGGGTAAAACTACCATTATAGCAATGCATCACCCCATGTCCAGTTATGGACCTCATGGAGGTCAATTTTCGTTGAAGAAGCAGTTTTATCCTAAAAAATTACCCCTTCCCGTTCCTATCTTGGGAACCTTTGTAAATGTTTTGAGAAGAACATCCGGTGCATCCATTGCCGATTTGCAGAACAAAAGATATCAGGACTTAATAAATAGGGTAACCACCTTAGCCCAATATTCCGACAAGGTTATTTTTACTGCAGGACATGAGCACACACTACAGTATATCGTTGAGAAAAATACACCTCAGATTGTTAGTGGTTCCGGAGCTAAAAAAGGAACAACCAAATTATTGAACGGAAGTAAGTTTTCTACGGGCCACATGGGTTATGCCACGCTGGAGGTTTATGAGGATGGTTCTTCTCGCGTACGATTCTATGGAGTTGCAGCGGATGAGCAAGAAGAGTTTCTGTTCACCTCTGCTGTTTTACCACCAGATGACGAAGAACTAGAATTGAACTACCCTAGCTCCTTTCCAAAAGAAGTGAAATCTTCGGTATACAGCGATGAGGAAATAGATAAGAGTAATTTCTTTAAATCCATTTGGGGAAAGCGTTACAGAAAATACTACGGAACCAAGGTCAGCGCACCTACAGTTTTGTTAGACACTTTATTTGGCGGACTCGTTCCCGTTAAAAAAGGAGGAGGTCACCAATCTAAGTCTTTAAGGTTAAGGGATAAGGATGGAAAGGAATATGTGATGCGTGCCTTAAGAAAAAGTGCAGAACTGTATTTGCAATCTATGGTGTTCCAAGATAATTATCTATTAGATGATTTAAAGGAAACCTACACACAAGAACTTCTAGAAGATTTTTATACCGGATCACACCCTTATGCGCCCTTCACCATAGGGAAACTATCGGATGCGGTGGGAATTTATCATACGAATCCTGTACTATACTATATTCCTAAACAAAATGCATTAGGGAGTTTCAATACTATTTTTGGAGATGAACTATATATGATAGAAGAGCATGCAGGTGATGGACATGGAGAACTTGCAAGTTTTGGTTTTAGTAACGAGCTAAAAAGTACTGATGCTATGCTAGAAGATTTAAGGGATGATGAGAAATACGGTGTAGACCGGGAAGCATATATCCGAGCGAGACTTTTTGATATGGTCATTGGTGACTGGGATAGGCATGTAGATCAATGGCGATGGGCAGAATTCAAGAAAAAAAAGAAAATCATCTATAGACCGGTACCAAGAGATAGAGATCAGGCATTTTCTAAAATGGGCGATGGAGCATTAATGAACATTGCTACAAGAATCATACCTGGTTTACGTCTTATGGAAGGTTTTAATGATGAAATTAGAAACGTGAAAGGTTTTAATTCTTCACCTAAAACATATGTATTAGACCTTGCTATTTTATCAGGGACCACCAAGGAACAGTGGAGGGCGCAGGCGGATTACTTAAAGGAGCATTTGACGGATAAGGTCATTGATCAAGCATTTATGGCTTTTCCGGATGAGGTTAGAGATGAAACCGTTACAAAAATAAAACGTACGCTATTGGCAAGGTTGTCAAAAATTACGGAGACTTCGGATACCTATTACGATATTTTAAATAAATATTCCGTAGTAACCGGAACGGATAAAGACGATTGGTTTGAAATTAACCGATTGGATGAAAACAGGACCGAGATAAAAGTTTTTAGGAATATCGATGGTAAAAAGAAAAAGCAATTTTTTGAGAAAATATATCATACAGATAACACAAAAGAGATTTGGGTCTATGGCTTAGATGATGATGATATCTTTGAGGTAAACAACCTTACTAACCTGAGTGGAATTAAAGTACGCCTTATCGGTGGACAGAATAATGATATTTATAATATGAAGAATGGTAAGGGGATTGCTATTTATGATTTCAAAAGCAAACCTAATACGCTTAAAAATGTGAAAGGAGCCAAGGTGAAGTTAACCGATGATTATAATGTAAACACCTACAGACCCTTAAACATTCGTAGTAGTACCAATCAACTACTGCCCACTATTGGTTTTAACCCTGATGATGGGATTAGAATTGGATTTTTAAATACCTATACGTACAATGGGTTTAGGCAAAACCCTTTTACGCAACAGCATACACTTGGTGCCTCGTATTATTTCGCCACTAATGGGTTTGACATAGGTTATACGGGAGAATTCGCAGAGCTGTTCGAGAATTGGAACTTAGAGATAAAAACAAGGTTTACAAGCCCCAACTTTGCGATTAACTTCTTCGGGTTTGGGAATAACACGGAAAATTTAAATGACGATTTTGACTTTAACAGAGTACGTATTCAAAATTTTGAATTTTCACCTTCCTTAGTGTGGCGTGGTCAGTTAGGGGCTAAATTTAGAGCAGGGCTCTCTTATGAATCAATAGAAGTAGAGGAAACGGAAGATCGTTTTGTAAACACTTTTTACCAGCAGAATGGAGAGGAAACCCAAAATGATTTTGTCGGGGTTCACGGAGAATATACTTACGAAAATAGGGATAACGCAGGTTTCCCTACGATGGGAATGGCTACTTCGCTACAATTTGGATTCAAAGATAACATAAGTGCCGATGGAGAAAATTACGGTTACGTAATTCCTAGCATATCCTTTGATTATAAATTGATACCAAACGGAAGATTAGTACTCGCTACAAAATGGAAGGGTCATTTTAATATTGGTAACGGGTATCAATTTTACCAAGGGGCAAGTATCGGTGGTTTTGATGGTCTTAGGGGATTCAGAAACCAACGTTTTACAGGGAAAACGGCTTATTATCAGAATACGGATATCCGTTTTAGTCTTCGAAAAATGCGAACAAGAATCTTACCCACCTCACTTGGGTTATTTGGTGGGTATGATTATGGTAGGGTATGGTTTCCTAATATAGGTTCTAACCGCTGGCACACCTCCTACGGTGGTGGTTTCTTTTTGAACGGCTCAGATATATTAAATATTAACCTGGCTGTTTTTAATAGTGTAGATGGGGCAAGATTCACCTTTGGATTAGGTTTTGCCTTCTAGAATTATGCTGTTAATCTGGTAAAGAGTAGCGGTACAGGTTTCCACCGTTCCCATGGGAAACTTCATCGGATAGGAGCAAGGTGTTTTCGTTCAAAAAACAAACAGATTCTAATTGATTCCTAGTTTCTAAATCGATTTCTTGTACTTTTCCAGCAGAGAAATCGTCTAAAACAAAATTGGTGAATAGGAATAGTTTACCATAGCTTAGGGCCACAATCTTTTTTCCATTAGGAGATATATCAATTGAAGTTATTTGACATGTTTTCCAGTCTTTACATACATTAATAGTGCCGACTAACTTTGCCTCATATTTGCCTTTGGAGTCCGGAACGGTATAGATAAGGGCTTTTCCGTTAAAAGGGTCTGTCCTGTTCTTGGTAACGATAAACAACTTGCCATTGCTATGGAAAATAGCTTCTGCATCATATAACCTATCTGATGTTTTAGGTGGAAACATCTTTTGTTCCGGATAATAGAATTCAATTTTCTCTGCGTCTATTTTGTCTCCTGGTTCTTTTTCAGGGTTTGGAACCTTATAAATAACTAAGTCTTTTCTGTCGTTATTATTATTTCCAATATCTGCAATATAAACGTTGTTCAGAGTGTCCTTTGCTAAATCTTCCCAGTCATTATTCTTAGCGTTCTTTACTTTGAAGGAATTGACAATATCCCCTTTAAAATCTAGCTTGTAAATTTCATCTTTATTTCCATTGTCTTCAATCACCCAAATAGTAGAATCCTTTACCTTGACTATACCCGAGTTTTCTTCAAGGTTATTGGGTAAGTCTGCTACATAAATTAATTGGCCAAAATTGGAGCAGGAAAATATAAGGAATATGCACAGGAAACAAAGGGTTCTATTCATTTTATTATTTTAATGGCATAAAGACTTCTGTTTTCCAGCGCATCTCGTTCCCACCCATATTTGGGTTGTTAAAGAAAAACTCTATTGGTGCTTTTTCAATTTCAAGATTATTCCTTTCCGCATGGCTGACTAAGGCATACCAGGCTCTGTCCGATGTAATATAGTTGCCATTATAAATAGCTTTTAGTGCTTTTGTGCCTCTTAACGACTTATAGAAGATTCCTTTGATTTGAGGTAGGGAATCATTTTTAATTAAGGGATAACAAAAATTAAATGAAATACTATCTTTTTTTGTATTCCAGTTTGTTACTTCGATTAAGGGGACTCCGTTCATTTTTATATTATTTCGAGTAAAAACCGAATTTAAAAACGGAAAATTTTCCATCATCTTAGACGCTTTCTCGAATTGTGTACTTTCTGCTTCAATACAAGCACAATAACTTGTCTGGAGGGTTACAGTATCGGCCAACGTAATCTTAAAACTTTCTTGATGCTCTCGTAATCTAATTAGAAAATCCCGAACGGTTTTTCTTGATCGCTTCTCAAAATCTGTGTCTGAAAAGGGGATTTGTAATCTATTCGCCATACTATGCTCTTGATCCGTTACATCAACTTTGATAGTAGCGGTACTATCATCAATAGGGTTTATATACCACTCGTATTGATGCGTACTATCGCCGAAAATAATACGTTGCGATAAATGGGTTAGACTTTCTTGTTGAGCAATAGATACAGCTTCGTCCAAAGTACCGTTCCAGAGTTTTAGAGTTTGGTTAATTGTGCCTATACTAGATTTCGTTTTTGCATTTATTCTGTAATCATGAGATTTTATAAATAAATACCATATCGCAAAGATGGCTATTAATCCAAGGACTATAAAAATCGTTTTTTTCATATAGGCTGAATAAAGTAAGCGCAATACAATTAATTAGCTACTAATTTATCTTTTCTCATTTGTATTTTATTAAGTAGCAAGGAACCTATTTTTCTACCTTGACCCACACCGACTTCTACAGCTGCACGGTAGTGAATACCGCCGTACATTCTACTGATCGCTGCCTCGTCAGCAGCTTTGTTAAAGGATTCAAAGGTCCTGGTAGGAAGGCCATAGGGAACTTCCGTATCATCTATGAAATCAAAATTCTCACCAAAAATATCGGTAAGCACAATTCCTGCAGCACCCGATACAACACTATGACCGCTCGTATATTCAGGGAACGGGGGTGTTTGCAAGATTGGTTTCCAGCTATCGTCTATATGGGCATTTATTAATGTTTCAGGGCGTATAAGGTTGCTTCTATATTTTTCGTCCCAACAGCTGATAAATGCATCCGCTATAGCCATGGATGTTTTAGTGTACGCAAAAAGTGTATCGTCAAAATTACTGTTTGTTTTTCTGCTCGCGATCTTAGTGATACCGATCCAATGTGCTCCAGGGGTAATTTTTTTGGTAGCGAACATTAAATGACCTCTAGTGACGGATACATAGGGGTTGCAATCCCAAAATTTAGCTATTTCTACCTCTTCGGAATCATCGCCATTAGCGGTAATTTCATTGCTGATATCGTATACTTCTTGTAGTTCCTTGTAAAAATCAGAATCCTTTTCCATTGAAAATGGGGGAGGTGGTGAGGGTTTATACTGCGCAGCCGAATCCAGGAAAAATGGCCTTATCTTGTTCCAATGTGGTTCTATACCGTCCATATAAGCCGGGGGTGTGGGTTGCCATCTAGAGGTGTCATCCGTATTAACGGTGAACTTCGGCATTGTTCTGGTCTGGCTATAGTTATCCTTGCTCATCCATTTTTTTATATGTTCGGCAACCTTTAGGCCATAAGTTTTAGAGATTTCAAACTCCTCGTTGTTAGTAGAGGACCATTTGGTATACAGGCTATCTTGCAACACTTCAAACTTATCCTCAGAAAAAATTAATGCTTTGCTGATATCCATATGGGCTATAATGGCAGCTAATTTTGGATTTACACCGGAAGCTGTATCTATTACAGGTATGGGTTTAAGTTCATTTAGTTGGCCCGCTAGGGAACTGTATTCAGGATTAATTTGAGCCACAATCTCGTAAGCGGCAACATTAGGATAGGCAAAAATTCTACTGGCGACAGGTGGTGAGAATATGTCATGTATCATAATCTGTGTTACCTTATCTACAACCGTGTGTAAATCTTCTGGGTCAGCTTTAATAGCCTCTTTTTTCTGCGTACATGCACTAAAGAGCATACTTAAGAGAACAAAGGGAATAATTTTATTCATCATTTATTATTTATCAATTCTATAAACCTGCGCATCTGCATTGTTCATGGTTACTAAAAGGTATGAGGCATCGTTAAATTCCAAAATGTTTAAGTGTCTTACCGATTTGGACATAAAATCTAGTCCTAATGTATTACCCAGTGTTATATCCTTGTTTGTTTTTATAAGCGCTCCTGGAAAGGAATCGTACCTACCATGGAAGGGTTTTACTCCAAAATAATTACCGCCTACCAAAACTTCATCCTTTCCGTTATTATCAAAATCAAAAACTAAAAAATCCGTTATTGGAGCGGTTTGTAGTTCAAAATTAAAAGGAATAAATGAAAACAGCCCATTATCGTTACTTAAGTATCCGGATTTTAACACAGCTATATCTAATACCTTAGCTGCGGCAATGGTTTTTTTATCAAGGATTTCTGTAATATTCTTGCCGCCAAATGAGGCATAGGAGGTAAATTTTTTACGAAGGGACACCATTTGTCCTGCAAGTTCATTAAGGCCATCCAAGGGGTAATAAGCATCATTTTTAAAGATAGTAACAATCGTTTCGGTGGCACCGTTAGCATCAAAATCCCCATAATACATGCGCATAGGGTGGTCAGTACTTGCTTGGAACTTGGAATTATCACCCCAGTTGCCTAGAAGATAATCGGTGTCACCATCCTCATCAATATCAAAAGCCGTGATACTTTGCCATAACCCTTTTAAATTTTCATCTTCAATGGGCGTATGGTCTAAGAATTTACCATTATCGTTTCGGAGAAAGGTAGGTTGCATCCACTCTCCTGTTAGAACTAAATCCAAATCACCATCATCATCTATATCATCCGCAATACCATCTGTAAGCATTCCCAACTTTTTGAATGTGTTTTGTTCATCCAAAATCAATTTACCGTTAGTGTTGGTAAGGAGGTATGAATCTGGTAACTTTCCAAAATCAGCAGAAATAGATTGATTGCCTACAAAGAGGTCTAAATCACCATCCCCATCATAGTCAATAGGAATTAGTACGGACGCATTCTCATAAGTTTTTTCAATAGCTATTTGACTATAAATTGAGTCTTTTGTGGAATAATATGAATTTGTCAGGGGTGCCATTTTATTATAGAAATCTGCACCACCAGTGCCGATAAAGAGCTCATTTCTGGAATCATTATCGAAATCCACTAGAACGGAAACAACATCTTCTTTGATGGAATCTTTATAAATGGAATTTATGGCAACGGGTTGAAACGAGCTGTCTCTTTGTATAAATACTTTAGAGGGAATGTATTTGGAGCCTCCAAAGAAAATGTCGGCTTTACCATCATTATTCATATCGCCAATACTGGTGGCGGGGCCTCTATCCGATATTTGATAAGGGATAAGTTTTTGGCGATTAAAATCGGTATAAACGTCTTCTTTATGAGTAAAGTTTATGCCTAATTGGCCGGGTACTTTTTCGAAAATTATAGTGTTTTTTGTTTTGACCGAGCTATAATCATAAGCCAATGTATTTGCATAGTTAACTAGTAGTGTTTGATTAACCTTCACACTTTTAACGACTTGATAGCTTTTGTCCGGCCAAATAATCTTCAAGGAATCGATAGCTGTAATATCTCCATATCCAAAATGAATTATAGGTTGGGAGGAGGATTGAAAACCTCTTACGGTAAATAGCTCTTTAACCTGTTGCCTGCCTCCGGCATATGAAAGTACCTTTGTCCCAATACCATACTTGTTTTTACCTTGGTACTGTAAACGGAGTTTAAGATAATTTCCCTTTTCGTTAGTCCGGTTTTCTAGTATGGTAGGATGCGCATTTAAATTATTGGTTACAAGGTCTAGATCACCGTCATTATCTAAATCAGCGTATGCGGTTGCACCAGAAACTAAGGTATCCTTAGGGATCCAATCATCGGATTTATCATCAAAAAGCAAATTAGAATTGCCTTTGAAAATCCTGTTTGATACAGCCCCGGATGGCATTAGTTCTAAAGCTTTTTGGTCTACGAGATTGGTATTATTTATTTTGTTTTTAATATTATCATTAGATACAAAGTTGATGTAGTCTAAGTCGTTTGGTCGTTTTGGAATACCATTACTGATAAAGAGGTCTTGTTCCCCATCTTGATTATAATCGGCAAATAGCGCGCTCCAACTCCAGTCGGTTGCCGCGATACCGCTTTGTAATGCGGTTTCCGTAAATTTCCCGTCCGGTTGGTTGAGATAGAGCATATTGCGGGTAAATTGATAATGGTAACCGTAATTTCCCGTTCTTAGTCGTTGCACCTGTATATTATCGTCACCCTCGGAAGATTTCAGTACTTTTTCTTCAAATGGTAACATATCTAAAGAAATGAGGTCTGGTAGGCCATCATGATTTATGTCTGCAACATCACTACCCATAGAAAACCGGGAGGTGTGTCCAAAATATTCCCTAAGCGATTCCTTAAAAGTGCCATTTCCATTGTTCAGGTAATAGTAATCATCTTCGTGAAAATCATTACCAATAAATATATCGGGGTAACCATCCGTATTAAAATCGGAAATGGCAATACCTAGCCCATAGCCGTTAATGCCGCCGTAAATTCCTGCTTCTTCACTAACATCTGTAAATTTTCCATTATCGTTTCGTAGTAATTTATCTCCGGTTTCGTAATTTCTTTGGTATCTAAGGTCTGCTTTGCCAAATGATTCCGGAGTATGTACAGCATGGTTTAGCAAGTACATGTCCAAATCGCCATCTAAATCGTAATCTAAAAAAGCTGCGGACGAGCTGTAGGATTCAAAATCCAGACCATGTTTTGATGCTTCTTCCCTGAAAGTACCATCACCTTTATTTATAAATAGCTCATTGTGCCCATTAAAACCGTTTAAGCCTACTACAGCGCAGACGTAAATATCTAAAAGTCCGTCTCCGTTAACATCTCCCATTACAGCCCCAGTGTTCCAGGTGCTTTTTCCGGAAATTCCTGCTTTTTCAGAGATATCCTCGAATAAAAAATTTCCCTTATTGAGATATAGTTTATTAGCAACTTGGTTTCCGGAAAAGAATATGTCCGGTAGTTCATCGTTGTTGATATCACCAATGGCAACGCCTCCACCATTATAAAAATACAGGTAATCCAGAATATTCAGGTCATTGGATTCCTTTAGGTCATTTGAAAAAGTTATGCCCGTTTCTTCCGCTGTATGCTTTTGAAATACATCACCTTTGCTGTCATTGCAAGCAATGGCCGATAAAATCAAGAGCAGTCCCATAAGTTTACTTTTCATTTAAAGTGTAAATTTTAGGTTGCTTATCATTTATTGCTGCAAAAAGGAATGAACTACCGGATTTGTCCTTGAATAGTTCTAAGTGCTTTACTTCGTCTCTTATGAAAAAACCACTTACATCATAGTTTTGCCAAGTAAAATCCAGCGCACCATCACCTAACAATACATTACCATAGTTAGCATCTAATCTTGAAAATTGAGGTTTAAACTCAAAGTTATTCCCGGCCATAATAAGATCTAATATACCGTCGTTGTTTATATCTGTACATTCGATGCCACAAATACAGGAGAATTGAACCTGAGGTGGTAGTATTTTAATTCTATATTGACCACTTCCTTCATTGATAGCTAGTACAGATTCCGAAATGGAAGCTTCTCGTACTATGGTATTGGAAATGACTTCTTTGGAAAACAGTTCGTCAATGGTTTTTTTAGCATATTCTGACGCTTTTATATTTTCTTTTTTTAGGGCAAGTATTTGTCCAGTTAAGTCTTTCTTTTGATGTAGCGGATAATCTCCGTTATCATAGTTTTGAGTAACAATCTGTTCTATGGTGCCATCATTATCAAAATCGTTTACCCACATTTTCATGGGTTGCCCTTCCTTTGGCTTGTAATGTAGATTACTTCCCGAGTTTCCCAGAACTAAATCCAAATCCCCATCATTATCTAAATCCTCGGCCTTTACAGCTCCCCACCAACCATGTAGGCTATCTAAATTGGTGCCCTGTTTGCTTAGTCTACGCCCAGAATTCTTAAATATTTTGGGTGTTCCCCAATCGGATACGGTTATAAGGTCTTTTTTACCATCATCATCAATATCTACCCATTTTGCATCAGTAATCATACCTGCGTTTCTTAAATCATAGGCAGACTTTTCTGTAATATCAGAAAATGTACCATCTCCATTATTTCCTAGCAACACATGGTCCGGATCTACGCCATAGGTTCCAACAACACTTCTAGAACCAATGAACACATCAATATGGCCGTCATTATTAAAATCCGTAGCAGTAATGACAGACACGTTCTTATTTGCTGATGGGAGATTGTTAGCTGATTTAGTGAAATTGCCCTTACCGTCGTTTAAATAAAGACGGACTCCATAGGTATGCTGCATACCTATTTCATTTCCACCACTTCCCACAATTAAATCCATGTCTCCATCGTTATCAGCATCAAATAAAGTAGCCGCGGTATCTTCAAAACCCGCATCTTTTTCAAAGTAGGATGTAATAGGCTTTTTAAGTTTCCCATTGCCGCTGTGCAGGTATAGACTTGCTGTTTGGTTTTTTGCACCTCCAACAAAGATATCATCGTTTCCATCTCCGTTCACATCTCCTACAGCCACGCCAGGACCCTCTTGGGCAAGGGAATGGTAAATAAGTCCTTCGTTGTCAAAGTCATTATAATTATTTTCTTTATGCGCTAAAAGCGAACTATTTTTCACCTCGGTTAAAAGCGGATTTAGTTTCTCCGGTGCTAAAACCTTATAGGTACTTTCAGCATCTTTATAATCTAGAACAAGTGTTTTATTTACAGTAATATGCTGTAGTTTTTGTGTGGCATCATCTGGCCAGATTACTCGTATAGAATCAATTTTAGTTTCATTTCCTAGGCCAATAGTCATTGGATATTCTATAGAAGACTGAAAACCTCTTGACGGCATTACAGTTTGATTGATGATTTGATTTTTGAAGTAAAGCTTTACTACCGTTCCTATACCGAATAGATTACCGTCCGCTCCTTTAAAATTCAGTTTTATATAATTATGGTCTTTTAAACTTTCCGTGTTATTCCGATAGACGAAGGTTTCCATGTTTACATTGTTCACTACTAAATCTAAATCTCCGTCATTGTCCAAATCACCATATGCCGCACCGTTTGACCTACTCGGAATTTCAAAACCCCAATCTTCGTTAGCGTTACTAAAGGTAATATCGCCATTATTCCTATAGGCATAGTTAGGTAGTGGCGTTACGGGCATTTTGTTGATGATGGAATCAATGGATTCCTTTCTTCCAGTAAGAGCCATTTTCTGGATAATTTCATTGGCGAAAAAATCAACAAAATCCAAATCTGTCAAATCATGGTTTATTCCATTGGTAATGTAGATGTCTTTTAGTCCATCATTGTCCATGTCAAAAAGGAGACCCGCCCAACTCCAGTCCGTAGCTTCAACACCGCTGTAATATGCTATTTCAGAAAACGAACCATTGCCGTTATTCAATTGAAGTGTATTCTGAATATATTGTTGGTGAAAATCTTTACTCTGTTTTAGTTTAAAAACATTGTAACTTTCAAATTCCATTACAGATTTCACCCTTTGGTCGGGTTCTGGAAGCATATCTGTAATGAAAATATCAGTGAGCCCATCATTATTGATATCTGCCATATCAATACCCATAGCGGAAAGACTTAAATGATTGGTCCATTTTTGAATTTCCTCATGGAAAGTCCCGTCTTGGTTGTTTATGTAGAGGTAATCTCTTTCGTAAAAGTCGTTGGAAACATAGATGTCCGGATATAAATCTTCATTGATATCCATAACCATTACGCCCAGGCCAAAACCGATAAGGCTACCATAAATACCGGATTTTTCACTTACATCAACAAATTTGCCATCATCATTTCGAAGTAGCATATCACCCACGCCCCTAAAAATTGCTGGCACGCCCTCCCAATCTTGAGCTCTAACTTCTCGTTGTTCAGCATATCCTAGACTACTGACCGGAATATTACTGTTATTTAAGATATAGGCGTCCAAATCGCCATCCTTATCATAATCAAAGAAAGAAGCGTGGGTAGAGAAACCGGTTTCGGCCAAGTTGTAGGCTGCAGCATTTTCGGTAAAAGAAAGGTCGCCATTATTGATATATAAATCGTTGTCGTGATTGTTGCCTTCCATATTGCCGGCATTACTCACATAAATATCAAGAAACCCATCATTATTAATGTCTGCCATTACTACTCCCGTAGACCAAGGTTTGTTTCCTTTGATGCCCGCTATTTCAGAGATATCTTCAAACTTTAAATCACCCTTGTTAAGGTAAAGCTTATTAGGTTCTTTGTTTCCGGTAAGAAAAACATCCGTTAGGCCATCATTATTAATATCACCTAGAGCAACACCACCGCCGTTATAGAAATTTCTATACTTGAAAATATTAAAAGCCTTGCTATTCTCTACTTGGTTAATAAATGATATCCCCGTATCATCTGGAGACAGTAGTGTAAATAAAGTTTCTTTTTGAGAAGTAGACTTTTCAGTGTCTGATACGGTACTGTCATTACAAGCAAGAAAAAGTAACTTTACGGCTATGGTAAACGTAATACGATGTATTATAATTTTCCTTTTCATCATAAATGCTCTTTTGAAACAAAGAATAAACTGTCGTTATTTCTTGAGATAACATAGTTCTCTTTGTTCTTGATTTTAATTTTTCCAATACTTCTGGCAGCACCAGTGACTCCTAAGTAGTCGTGGTCGCTACTTTTAAACGGGTCGTTGCTCAAGGGATGTAAAATTATACCATGGGAGGCATCCATCCTACCTAGTTGGGTACTAATTTCATAATTATTGCCCACGAGAATTATAGTTTTTTTTGGTTCGTTTTCAATGAGAATATCCTGTACTGTAGAGATTTGGGCGATCTTGGGTAACGGATGTTTTTTGAACTGTCCGTTTCCTAAGTTTTCAAAGTAACAAGAAGACAATTCATAAACTGATTTTTGAAAGCCCGTCTCTAATATTTCTTTAGGAAAGAGCTCATTAAAACTTGCTGCACCAAAGTCTGCATAGGAAAGATATTTTTTATTCAGTGAAGGTATTTGTTTGGTTAGCTCATCTTTCGAAGCCAATACAGTTTCCGTATTTTTATGATAATAGGAAATAATAGTTTCCATACTTCCATTTTTATCAATATCCGCTTTGTAAAGATTTAGCGGTTTTTGTAACGAGGCATTTAGTTTGCTGTTCTCTCCCCAATTACCCACTATAAAATCTTGATCACCATCGTTGTCCAAATCATTGGTTTTAATAGCGTTCCAAAGTCCGTTTGAATATGCTAAACTATCATCAACTCTTTTTGTGAGGGCCACACCGTCATTCATGAAAATAGTTATAGGCATCCAGTGGCCCACGAATATTAAATCTTTAAAGCCGTTTCCGTCCAAGTCTAAAATGGCTACATCTTTAACATTACCTAAGTCTCTTAATGCTGCGGATTTCTTTTCGGTAACGTCCGTGAAGTTAGCTGCACCATCATTTTGAAAAATAAATTGTTTTGGGCTTAATCCAAATTCCCATGGTACGGCATCAGCAGTGATAAGAATATCCAAATCCCCATCATTGTCCATATCCCAAGACTTTACGGTAGACGCATTAATTTCAACATTTTTAAAGGTAGTAGTATCTTTTTGAAATTGTCCATCCTTATTTAAATAAAGTCTAGGTTGCAGGCTTGGTCCTTTTTTAAACTCATTTCCAGCACTTACTACTAATACGTCAAGAAAGCCATCGCCGTTAGCATCAAAAAATTGTTGGCCAACATCCTCATTCACTTTGTCCGCGTCAAAAAGTTCTGGTTGTTTTAGTATAAACTCACCTTCATTACTTTGTATGAATAGGGCAGAGGCTTGTTGTTTTGCGCCACCAACGAAGATGTCTTCTAGGCCATCTGAATTAATGTCTTCAATACTCACCGAAGGACCCTCGTTGGTATTGGAATAGGGTATTAAGGGGTCCCTGTAAAACTCAATAGAATTACCATCTTTATGCTTGAAATTTATCTTGTTGTGCGCATACGGAGATTTTAGAGGATTCTTTCTGATGGGGTTATTTTTCACCGCATTCTTGAAATGCACTGTAATTTCTTGATTGGCAGCTACTTCTTTTAAAGTTTCGCAAAAGCCGTTTGGCCATTTTACTTGAATAGAATCTACGCGTTTCGTTTCTCCAAGTCCTATGTTCAGTATAGGGTGTGTTGAGGATAAATACCCTTTTGTGTTGAAATTCTCGTAAGTCTGAGTTTTATTTTGTGTATAAATAGATGTAACGGCTCCAATACCAAAAGTATTTGTATTGGGTCCTTTAAAACGTATTTTGATATAGTTTTTAGGATTTATCTCATTCCCCTTATTTTCTAAGATAGTAGCTTGGCCATTGACGTTGTTCACAATAATATCTAAATCCCCATCATTGTCCAAATCACTATAGGCGGTTCCATTACTGAGCGATTTTTCTGGGGTACTCCATGTTTCTGAGGTATTGCTAAATGTTAAGTCTCCGTTGTTTCTGAAAAAATAGTTTGATATTTTTTTTTCAGGCATTTTCTGAATGAATTGCATTTCCTGTTCACCCATTCCATTCGCTAGATTTTTTTGAATATTATCATTAGCTATAAAGTTTATAAAATCCATATCGTTGGATGCGCCTTTTATCCCGTTCGTGATATAAATATCTTTGTAACCGTCATTATCGAAATCTGCCAAAAGTGTTCCCCAAGACCATTCCGTAGCACTAATATTAGAAAGCGAAGCAATTTCACTGAATTTGCCATGACCTAAGTTTAAATGCAGCGTGTTTTGCATAAACTGCGGAGCGTAGCCATTTTTTAGGTAGTTATTATATATAGGGTAGCTAAATTCTGTTCCTGAGGATTTATAAGTTTTTAAATCTTCGGGTAGCATATCTAGAGAAACAATATCAGTAAGTCCATCGTTGTTAATATCCGCAATTGTGTTTCCCATTGAGAAATGTGTTGTATGACCTAAATTTCTATAATTGGTAGATATAGATTCCGTAAAAGTTTTATCGCCATTATTTAGGTAGAGGTAGTCGTTTTCAAAGAAATCATTACCGACATAAATATCAGGGTAGGAGTCATTATTGACATCACTTATGGATATACCTAGACCGTAACCAATCTTACCTTGATAAATATTGGCAGATGCACTTACATCGATGTAATATCCATCCCTATTCTCAAACAATTTATCACCGCTAACCATGTTTTGTTTGGACCTTTCATTGCCATTGGCATAATTTAAGTTGGGGTGTACGGAATGGTTGACAAGAAACATATCTAAGTCCCCATCTAAATCATAGTCCAAGAATGTACTTTGTGTAGAGAAGCCAGAAAAATCTAGACCATAAGATGCGGCCATTTCCTTAAATGTTGGAACTCCGTCTACCGCACCTTGATTTACGTAAAGTAAATTTTTACCGTTCAGGTTTTGATAACCAGAAACTTTGCACAGATAAATATCCAATAAATCATCATTGTTAATATCTACTACTGTTACTCCTGTGGTCCACCCATCTGTATTGTCAATACCAGATATTGATGTGGCTTCACTAAATTTTAACGTTCCTTTGTTAATGTATAACTCATCTTTATTTTCATTAGAAACAAAATAAAGATCTTCTAATCCGTCATTATTGAAATCTGCTGCTGCTAAACCAGCACCATTATAATAGTAAATATAGTTCAGGATATTAAGCTCAGGAGTTGACTCAAGCCTATTTCCAAAAGTTACTTTGCTATGGGAAGGGTTAACCTTAACGAATAGCTTTGTTTTCTCGTTTTTACAGGAGTCTAGTAAACCTGTGACAAAAATTAGTATAACTAAAAAAATCCTTTTCATTAATCTAAAAAACATAGCCTTGCAAGATAATTAAAACACAATTTATTTTAGTAATTAGGATTGTTATAAGATGTTAATATTATGTGTTTTTGTAAGTATATATTTTGGCATGTTGAGGTTTAATTTGCGATTAGATTTTGAAGAAGTAAAATCTAAGCCTTCAAAAATAAACAAGACCGCCTTTGGAGCGGTCTCGTTTTAAACACTTAAATAAAATAGGATTAATATCCTGGATTCTGTACTAAGTTTGGATTAGCCAGCAGTTGTGCAGGCGGAATGGGAAATTTATTATACGTATCGTTTCCAACAGAACCGGAATCTTTAAATAACCAATCTTTTCCAAATTGATTAAAACGTATTAAGTCATTTCTTCTCCAGATTTCAGCAAATAACTCGCGTCCTCTTTCATCAATAAGGTTTTGCTCGGAAACTGTTCCTAGAGGAGTAGCGTTTCTAAGAGTCCTTAACTCGTTCACCATACTAGTTGGGTCACCACCACTACGAAACATTGCTTCAGCTTTCATCAAATGTGCATCTGCGTATCTGAAGACAATCTCATGATTTACTTGTCCATTGTCATTAAAACGTGGATTATATTTCATTACTCGAATACCAGTAGTTTCGTCATTATTTATAAAACTACTGGCCCCGGTTCCATCTTGAAAATCTCTTTTGAAAGTTAAGGGAGCACCTTGTCTGTCATTCAACGGGGTGCCATCAGGAGCAAATTGTTGATTAATTAAAAATCCAAAACCAACATTACTACCATCTTGTATGCCATCCCCGTCACCATCAAAAGTACCTGCTTCACCGGTAAATGCCAAACCAACCGGTGGAACCCCACCTCTTCGCTCTTCTTGTCCATCTAAAGGCGTTACACCGTCCGCATCGTAACGGTTAGAGTTTTCGTCACCTTCAAAAAGGTCGTAGTACTCAGCAAGTGTGCTAAACCCGTTCCATC
Source organism: Maribacter sp. R77961 (assembly GCF_044594925.1). Taxonomy (GTDB): domain Bacteria; phylum Bacteroidota; class Bacteroidia; order Flavobacteriales; family Flavobacteriaceae; genus Maribacter. Next base: position 3,707,087 of record NZ_CP138991.1, read on the forward strand.
CTCCTCCACTCTGAGACGTAGAATTGTAATGTAAACCGTTAAAAATTCGATTTCCCGTACTAGAGGCTAATGACCAGATAGTTTCGTTGTCAGCTTCCTCTCTGAATAAATCAAAGTATCCGGCTTGTAAGCCATAACCTTCGCTAGCAATTTCATCTACTAATGATACAACTTGTGCCATATCAGAAGAATCTGGAGAAGTTTCCAAATAAACATGTTTGTTTAGTAGAACTTTGGCTTTTAAGTATTTTGCAGCGGCAACGCTTCCTCTACCGTTGGCTTCACCACTTCCAGCAGGAACGTTGGGTAAATTAGCTATAGCAGCATCTAAATCTGTTAGAATGAAATCCACTGCTGCCTGGCCCGTAAGTACTTCTGGTAAGGTTGATGATGGTAGTGCCGTATCCCTGAACGGTACTTGACCATATAAATCTAGTATAATCCACATACTAAAAGCACGTATTAGGCTCGCTTCCCCAACATCGTTAGGTGTAGGATTACTTCTAGAATCTAGAATTTGAGAAGCTAGAAGTTGGTTACCATTGAATTGATTAAATACGGTAATGATAAATTGATGTTGTCCGTTCCAACTATGGCTATGTAATACACGCCATAGACCGTTATCTCCCCAGTCAGCTCCTCTAGTTGGGATTAAAGCTGCGTCAGTGGTTACCTCGCTCAACGCGTATAGGTTTGCTTGGTCACCATATTGGCCATTTAACCGGTTGTACAGTTCGTCTACTGTTGAAGCAGGATCTGCTAATCCTTGAAATCCGGTGCTAATAATAGAATCTGTTTCTTCAATTTCTAAGTCGGTACAGGAAGACAGGCCTATAAGGGACATTGCCGCCAGTACACATAATGTTAATCTACTTTTTTTCATGATTTTCAATTTTTTTTATTAAAATGATGCGTTTACGCCAAAAGTAAAAGTTCTTGGATTAGGGAATGCCGCAAAATCGATACCTCTAGAAGGTAATCCTGCGTTATTTAATGTACCTGTGTTGGTCGTTACCTCAGGATCTAAACCGCTATAATCAGTAATTAAAAATAAGTTTTGTCCCGTTACTGATAAACGAAGAGTGTTTAATACACCTTCACCACTCAACGGAACGTTGTAACCAATACTAAGGTTTTGGAAACGTACAAAATCTCCTTTTTCCAAAAAGCGTGTGGAAACGTCGGCAGACGCTCCTGCACTCTCTCCACTAGTTACTACATCTTGGGTGACATTACGAGAGATACCTATAGATCCTGCTGTAAAGTAACCATTTGCTGTATTGTTGTATACAGAGAATCCAAACTGTCCAGAGAAAAATGCTGAAGCGTCAAAATTTTTGACTCTAAGGTTAAGGCTGAGACCAGATGTAATATCTGGCAAACCATCTTCACCAACGTATGTTCTGTCTCCGAAAGCATCACCAACGCCATTACCATCAACATCTTGATATATAGGAGTTCCTGTACTGTCAAAGCCTTCAAAAATAGGCATGTAATAAGAAAATAAGGAGTTTCCAGCTTCAAAACGTTGCGCAAATGCTCCTGTTAAGCCTTGACCGTTAATCGGTCCAGAATCGATAATTCCGGCAAAATCCTGAATTTCGTTAAAGTTGTATGCAATATTGAAGTCTGCTGAGAAATTAACATCATCGTTCCGAATAAAATCGTAGGAAAGACCTAATTCCGCACCTTGATTTAAGATTGTTGCGTCTACGTTACCAAATTGAAAAGGATCTACCGCCGGAGCAGCAGGAGGTGTTTGCAGCAGAAGATCAGATGTTTCGGTTCTGTATATATCTATACTACCACTAAATCTATCGTTATTAAAACCAAAATCTAAACCAACGTTAAAGTTTAAGGATTCTTCCCATTTCAAATCAGGAACGTCCGTGGCAACAATTGCAAGTCCGTTTGGATTAATTTGTAGCGTACCGTTCTGAATGGTTGTTCGACCAACTCCAGCAAAACGTTGTCTAGCTACAAAATTCCCATAACCTAAACCATCTTGGTTACCAGTAATACCTGCACTTAAACGTAATTTTAAAGTAGAAACGTTTTCGCCTACAAAATCTTCTTCACTCATTTTCCAAGCGAAAGCTCCAGAGGGGAAGTATCCGTACTGATTTTCAGGACCAAATCTAGAAGAGCCATCCGCTCTTATGGTACCTGTAAAAATATACTTATTGTTAATACTGTAGTTAGCTCTTGCGAAAAAAGACTGTAATTCATCAGTGTTGTCGAAATTATCGAAAACAACGGATTCTACAGATTTGTTAATGGTAGAAGCTACTGGGTCACCTGCAACAACTGTTGGCAGTAAGCGGTTAACAAAATATCCAGCGGTTCTGCTGTCATAATAAAATTGCTGAAAAGAACCATTAATATCTGCTTGCGCATCATTAACAACGCCTCTTAAATCCCTTCCCATTTCATTTAAATCACCAGTAGTAAAGCCTTTAGCGTTAGAGTTGAAACCACTAGTTTGGAAATCTTGATACGCGTAACCAACTAATACTTCCAGATTAGAATTTTCAAATTCTTTATTGTAGTTTACGGTCGCTTCTATGGTCTTATTGTTTCTTTCAAGTTCCCCAAAAGAACCAAAACCAAAACCTTCTGAATCAGGAACATTAAATAAATTTCTTGATGTCAAGGAAGTATTAGATCCCTCAGAGAAATCCCAGCCAGCATTTAATTTGGCCGAAATCTCTGATGTAAATTTATATTCAACAGAACCATTAATTAGAAAACGATTTGTATTCGTAATATTCTGGCTATTATCTAATAAGTTTAGTGGGTTCAGCTGATTTCCGTCCGGCTCGAAACTCGCTCTAGCTGGCCATGTAGGATTGGCTGCGTAAGCTGCACCGATAAGATCACCACTTGCTCCGGCAGTGCCAGCTAAGGGTGCAGTCTGGTCGTTAATCCTGGATATAGAACTTTGGAGTCCAACTATCAACTTATCGTCAAGAAAACGGTGATTAAGATTTAATCTACCGGTGACACGCTCTAAATCTGTCTTTTCTACGACACCAAATTGCTTGCCATAACTAAAAGTGGCTCTAACGTTTCCTTTTCCATAATTTTTTGAATAGGATAAATTTTGATTTTGAGATACGGCAGTTCTAAAAATCTGGTCTTGCCAATCTGTATTTCCTCCAAAATCAACAGCATTTGGATTCCCGCCAAATTGGGATATAGCACTTAAATATTGCGAGCGATTTAATAAATCAAACTCATTAGCCGGATTGGCTACACTTAGGCTAGACCCAAATTCAAATACACCTTCACCACCAGTTTTACCGCTTTTTGTAGTAATGATTACAACACCATTAGCACCTCTAGAACCATAAATTGCTGTAGCAGATGCATCTTTAAGGATACTCATACTTTCAATATCTTGTGGATTCAAGAAATTCAAAGGGTTTCTTTGGGCTGTGTCTCCAAATCCTGTGTCTCCAGCAGGCGATGTGCCTTCTCCTGAGAGTGGGACGCCATCAACAACGAATAATGGGCTATTGTTTGCTCTAACAGAGTTAGACCCTCGAATATTAATTTGAATCCCTGCACCTGGCTCACCACTAGTTTGCTGAATATTAACACCTGCGGTCTTCCCTTGGATTAATTGCTCTGGTGATGCGATTACACCTCCGTTGAAGTCTTCTGCGGTCACAGCTGTTACCGAACCAGTTGCATCTTTAACGGTAGTAGTACCATAACCTATTATTACAACCTCTTCTAAAGCCTGAGCATCTTCCTCTAGCGTGAAGTTAATACTTGATTGCCCGTTAACGGCAACTTCAGTGGTCTTGTAGCCAATATAACTAACGACTAAGACAGCATCACTACCTACTTCAATGGAATAATTTCCGTCAAAATCGGTTTGAGTACCGTTGGTAGTTCCTTTCTCAATAACACTAGCGCCAGGCAAAGGCCCACTAGCATCTGAAACCGTTCCGGTTACTTCTTGCGCCTGTGCTATACTAAAGGACAGAAAGGCCCCTATAGCAAACAGACTTTTTAGTAGCGTAATCTTCATAAAAATTTAGTTTTAAGTTGAGTTAATTAAATTTCAAGAGTTAAAAATATGTAAAATTGTTGTTAATACAGTATTAGGACAAAGTTTGAAAACAACGAAACCGTTTTCGTGTTAATAACTTTTATTAATTGGCAGTTCAATAATTCAATACCCTTTAAATTGTTCTATTGTTAATTTAAGCGCATCTAATTTATGAAAATGCAATTTTTTGACAAATATAAACAATTTTAATTTTCTGTTTTTTTGCTAGCTTTTAGCTACATTCAGACTTAAAATAAAAATGACGGTAAAAACTAAGGCTTTTAAACGCTTTAATAATTATATTGAATTTTAGAACTGCAATTGCTCATAATTTAAAATCCATCGGCTTGAAAAGAAAAATTACCTTAAAACATATCGCCAGAGAGCTGGATGTTTCGATTTCAACCGTTTCTAAAGCACTGAAGAACAGTAATGAAATAAGTAGGGATACCAAGGATAAAATCCAGGCCTTTGCTAAACTTTACAATTACAAGCCTAATAACATTGCAATCAGTTTAAAAAACAAAAGGACTAAAAATATCGGTGTCATTATACCGGATATCGTACATCATTTTTTTACTACCGTTTTTAGGGGAATAGAGAAATATGCTAATGAACGCGGCTACAATGTCATTGTCTGCGTATCCGATGAATCTTTTGACAAGGAAGTAATTAATATGGAAATGCTTGCTAATGGCAGTATAGATGGTTTTATTATGTCTTTGTCCGCAGAGACACAAGAGAAAAATGATTTTAACCATTTGAAAGAAGTTACGGAACAAGGTATTCCGTTAGTACTGTTCGATAGGGTTACGGATGAAATAAGCTGTGATAAGGTAGTCTTAAATGATGAAGCTATTTCGTACGATGCAGTAGAGTCTTTAATTAAAATAGGAAAGAAAAGAATAGCGTTGGTAACGACTGATGGTTATTTTAATGTTAGTGCCAGTCGAGAAAAAGGTTATATCATGGCGCTGGAGAAGAATGGACTTTCGCTGCGTAAAGATTTGGTACTCACTTTACCTTATAGGAATTTAGATGAGCAAAATATAAAAGAATTTTTCGAAAGTACAGATGTGGACGCTGTTCTCTGTGTAAATGAAATCTTTGCTATACACTGCATGGGCGTAGTACAAAGTATAGGGAAAAGGATTCCCGAGGACATTCCTTTTATAGGTTTTACAGATGGTATTCTCTCTAGGTATTCAAAACCTACATTGACTACCGTTGCCCAACATGGGGATAAAATGGGAGAAGTGGCCGCCAAGCTTTTAATAGATAGGGTAGAAAGTGATAATGAAGAAACAGAAGCACCCTTTCAAACCGAAGTTATTTCTGCAACCCTAATTAAACGAGAGTCAACAATCAATTAATTTACAATAAAAGAAGATGCAAAAAATTGGATTTATTTTCGATTTAGATGGCGTAATTGTCGATACTGCCAAATATCATTATTTGGCCTGGAAAAAGCTAGCTAATGAATTAGGATTTGAATTTACCAAGGAACAAAATGAAATGTTCAAAGGTGTTAGTAGAAAAAGATGTTTAGAAATTTTGCTGGATATAGGAAATATAACTGCCTCTCAGGAGCAATTTGACACTTGGATGGTAGATAAGAATGTAGATTATTTGGCCTATATAGAAAATATGGACGAATCAGAGGTGCTGCCAGATGTGCCCAGGGTATTGAGCTATTTAAAGGATAACAATATTCCGATTGCTTTGGGGTCAGCCAGTAAGAATGCTAGGCCAATTTTGGAAAAGGTAAAGTTGCTATCTTTTTTTGATAGTATTGTTGATGGTAATAATGTTACCAAAGCAAAACCAGATCCCGAAGTGTTTTTGATTGCAGCAGAAAATTTGGGAGTACAACCTAGTAAATGTATAGTCTTTGAAGATGCCGTTGCCGGTATTCAAGCTGCAAACTCCGCACGTATGATAAGCATCGGTATAGGTGATGAAAAGGTATTGTCAGAGGCACAGTTTAATTTTAACGATTTTACGGAAATCGATGATGATTTCCTAGTCAAACTTTTGTCGTAGTTTATCCCACTTAAACGTATCCAAAATGTATGAATATGCCATTTTATGGGGAAATGGTCATTTTAAATTATAGGAATGAATCAAGATTATATAAAGGCCGATAATTGGTCAATAATAGAAGAAGGTTTTGATAAAGAACAGGTGAAATCTTCAGAAAGTTTATTTAGTATTGGCAATGGAGCAATGGGTCAAAGGGCCAATTTTGAAGAAACATATTCCGGTGATACTTTTCAAGGAAGCTATATAGCAGGAGTTTATTATCCAGATAAAACACGTGTAGGATGGTGGAAAAATGGTTATCCAGAGTATTTCGCCAAAGTATTGAATGCTCCCAATTGGATTGGTATTAATGTAAGTGTAAATGGAGTCGGGCTGGATTTAAATACCTGCAAGGACGTTTCAGATTATCGAAGGGAACTTAACATGAAAGGGGGGTATTATAAGCGTGAATTTGTCGCCACGCTACCGAATGACGTTAAGATAAAGGTAGAATCTATACGATTTTTGAGTTTGGATATAGATGAGATAGGAGCTATAAAGTACGCAGTGACCTTACTTTCTTCCGATGCAGAAGTGGTTTTTGAATCCTATTTGGATAGCAGTATTACAAATGAAGACAGCAATTGGGATGACAAGTTTTGGAATACAACCGGAGTATCTTCTCAGGGAAATCAAGCTTTTATTGAAGCGCATACAATGAAAACTAATTTTGCGACCTGTACATTTATGCAGTCTCAGCTGCTGCACAATAATGGCCATAGTGCTGTTGAGCCAATCATTTCAGAGGAAGAATTACGGGTAAGTCAAAGCTTTAAACAACAGGTAAAATCTGGAGAAAAGGTAGAGCTCCATAAGTTCGGTGGCTATACTGTTTCTACCAATCACGAGCCCGCAGCATTGGTTGCCGCGGCAAAAGCGGTGCTTGAACAAGCTTCTCAGCTTGGTTTTAATGCTTTAATGGACAAACAAAAACAAGCTTGGGCGCAGATTTGGGAAATGAGCGATATTGTTATCGAAGGAGATGTGAAGGCGCAACAGGGCATACGTTTTAATATCTTTCAATTGAACCAAACTTATCTCGGAACAGATTCAAGATTAAATATTGGTCCTAAAGGGTTTACAGGAGAAAAATATGGGGGTAGTACCTATTGGGATACAGAGGCATACTGTCTTCCTTTTTATATGGCCACCAAAGATGATAAAGTTGCGCGTAAATTATTAAAATACAGATATAACCACTTGGATAAGGCCATAGAAAATGCTCAAAAGCTTGGTTTTGTTAATGGTGCGGCTTTATATCCTATGGTTACCATGAATGGCGAGGAATGCCATAACGAGTGGGAAATAACTTTTGAAGAGATACACAGAAACGGAGCAATTGCTTTTGCAATCTATAATTACTACAGATACACGGGTGATTACAGTTATATACCGGAAATGGGATTAGAAGTCCTCATAGGTATTTCAAGATTCTGGCATCAAAGGGTCAATTTTTCAGAAGCTAAAAAGAAATACGTCATGTTGGGCGTAACCGGACCTAATGAATACGAGAACAATATAAATAATAACTGGTACACGAACTATTTGGCCAAATGGTGTATAGACTACACCTTAGAACAAATAGGCAAGGTTAATGATGGTTATGCAGACGATTACAAACGTATCATGGGCAAGACCAAGCTTAATGATAGAGAGCTTGATAGCTGGAAAGAAGTGGCCGATAATATGTATTTCCCATTTTCCGAGAAACATAATGTCTTTTTACAACAAGACGGGTTCTTAGATAAAGAATTGGTTCAAGTGAAGGATTTGTCGAAAACGGAGCGGCCAATTAATCAAAAATGGAGCTGGGACAGAATTTTACGTTCTCCATATATCAAACAGGCAGATGTGCTTCAGGGATTCTATCTTTTTGAGGAGGACTTTTCTACGGAATCTTTAGAGAAACATTTTGATTTCTATGAGCCATTTACGGTACATGAATCCTCCCTTTCTCCATGCGTACATAGTATACAAGCTGCTAAATTAGGTAGGATGGAACAGGCGTACACTTTTTATCTAAGGACGTCAAGACTCGATTTAGATGACTATAACAAAGAAGTTGAAGAGGGCCTACATATTACCTCAATGGCAGGCACTTGGATGAGTATTGTAGAGGGCTTTGGAGGAATGCGTGTGATGGCCGATAAGCTGTCTTTTTATCCTCAAATACCAATGCAATGGAAGGCGTATTCTTTTAAGGTTAATTTTAGAAATAGAATTATTAAAGTACATGTAACTGAAAAAGAAACCAGTTTTGAGCTCCATGGAGACGATGAAATGTCCATACGTGTTAATGGCAAAAGATTAGCGCTACTTCCAGGTAGTACAATAACCGTTTAATATATTAATTGATGCGCCAAGCCATACTTTTTTTCTTTTGCTTAGTGGCTGTGGCCAGCTTATCCTGTAAAAACAAAATTCAGAAATCTTTGAATCAAAAAATGGAAGGAAAAAATAAAGTAGTTGTTTATCAGGTTTTTACTAGGCTCTTCGGTAATACCAACACCAATAATAAGCCTTGGGGAACTATTGAGGAGAACGGTGTAGGTAAATTCGATGACTTTACCCCTCATGCACTACAAGAGATAAGGGAACTTGGAATTACACATGTTTGGTATACAGGTGTTCCACATCATGCTGTTATAAATGATTATAGCTCAATAGGGGTTTCTAATGACGATCCGGACGTGGTAAAAGGAAGGGCCGGATCTCCGTATGCAGTAAAGGATTATTATAATGTTAATCCTGATTTGGCGGTAAATCCTGAAAATAGACTTCAAGAATTCAAAGATTTAGTAAAGCGCACACATGCCGCAGGGATGAAGGTCATCATAGATATTGTTCCAAACCATGTCGCTAGAAGTTATGAGGGGAAAACAAATCCTGATGGGGTGACCGATTTTGGAGCGGAGGACGATACATCATTGGAGTATCACCGAGATAATAATTTTTATTACATACCGGGTCAAGAATTCAAGGTTCCGCAATGGAGAGATGGCTACCAACCACTTGGTGGCGAAACGCATCGCCTAGCAGATTCAAAATATATTGAAGTGCCCGCTAAGTGGACAGGAAACGGTTCTAGACTGGCACAGCCAGATATGAACGATTGGTATGAAACCGTTCGTATTAACTATGGAGTGCGCGCGGATGGTTCTTTTGATTTTGATACCTTACCAGAGGATTTTGCACAAAAAGGAATTGAAGAACACACAGAATTTTGGAAGGATAAAGCCGTTCCAAGTTCTTGGGAAAAATTCAAGGATATTGCCTTGTATTGGTTAGATTTTGGAGTAGATGGCTTTAGATATGACATGGCAGAAATGGTGCCGGTAGAATTTTGGAGCTATATGAACTCTAGCATCAAAATGAAGAATTCGGATGCTTTTCTTATGGCAGAAGTCTATAATCCCGATTTGTATAGGGCCTATATTCGAAAAGGTAAAATGGATTATTTGTATGATAAGGTAGAGCTTTATGATAGTATAAAACACATCATGAAAGGTTACGGATGGACCGATCATATACCTGTGGTTCAGAAAGGTTTGGAAGACATTGAGCATCACATGCTTCATTTTTTGGAGAACCATGATGAGCAACGTATTGCTACCCCAGATTTCGTGGGCGACGCCAAAATAGCAAAACCGGCAATGGTAATTTCGGCGACCATAAGTACATCGCCTACCATGATTTATTTTGGTCAAGAAGTAGGAGAGCCAGGAGCTGAAAACGCTGGGTTTGGTAGCCCTACAAGGACCTCTATTTTTGATTATATAGGTGTGCCAAATTTTCAGAGATGGGTTAACGATAAAAAGTTTAACGGGGGTCAATCAACGGATGCCGAAAAAGAATTGCGGGACTTTTATAAGCGTTTATTGAACTTTACGATAAAAAGTGAGGCCCTGATGGGTGAATACCGTGAGATACATTTCTACAATAAAGAGCATACAGAAAATTATAATCATCGTGTCTTATCTTATGTACGTTGGGGTAAGAATCAGAAATTAGTAGTGGTTTCAAATTTTGACAATCATGAAACCTATACATTTCAACTCAAGATACCCCAAGAAATAATTGGTGAATGGAAATTAAAGAGCGGAACATATAATCTAGTGGACGGTTTATATGGAAGTAGTCAAAATTTAAATGTAGAAAATGGTACCGGAACTATTGATATACATTTAAATCCATTAGAATCTTATATTTTTGAATTGAAAAATTAAAGGAATGTATAGAAAGATTTTAATTCTGGCAGTAATCATTTTAGTAACAGCATGCGATATGGAAGAACCATTGGTAATTGGTCATCGAGGTGCAATGGGTCATGAAACGGAAAATAGTTTGGCGTCTATCCAAAAAGCGTTGGACTTAGAGGTGGATATGATAGAGATAGATGTATTTAAAATTGCTAGTGGTGAAATTGTCGTCTTTCATGATGATACGGTAGATAGGCTTACCAATGGTCCTGGGAAAATAGAGGAGTATAATATCTATGATTTAAAAAGATTAACCTTGGACGGTGGGTATAAGATACCAATGCTTCAAGACGTACTAAAGTTAATAGACAATAAGGTGGCATTGAACATAGAGTTAAAAGGAGCTAATACATCAGATAGAGTAAACTTTATTATGGATTACTATATAAAGGAAAAGAATTGGTCTCCAGAAAATTTTATCATTTCTAGTTTCAATTGGGATGAGCTAAGAGCAATGCGTAAAATGAACGGAGAGGTAGCGATTGCGGTTCTGACAGAGGATGATCCTACTGATGCCGTTCCAGTAGCAAAAGAGCTGAATGCGGCGGCGATAAACCCTTATTTTAAAAATCTAAATCTAGAAGTTGCTAACGAAATCCGAGATGCTGGATTCAAAATATATACATGGACGGTAAATGAACCTGCAGATATAGATGCCATGAAGCGAATCGGCGTAGACGGTATTATTACCAATTACCCAGAAAGAGTTCGGTAATGTATGATGTTCTGGTGGTTGGTGGCGGTGCGGCAGGTTTTTATGCAGCGGTCCATATTGCTGAAAACAGTCCCCAAAGTAAGGTGGCTATACTCGAAAGAGGCAATGAGGTACTTTCCAAAGTAAAAGTTTCTGGTGGCGGTCGGTGTAATGTTACCCATGCGGAGTTCGACCCAAAAGTACTTTCCAAGAATTATCCTAGAGGAGAAAGGGAACTTTTAGGACCTTTTCATACCTACGCAAGTGGTGATACCGTGGCTTTTTTCGAAGAACGGGGAATATCCTTAAAGATAGAAGAGGATGGTCGCATGTTTCCTGTGACAGATTCTTCACAGACAATAATTGATTGCTTTTTGTCCGAAGCAAAACGATTAAAGATTGATATATATTATAAAAGTTCCGTAGTAAGTATGGCACTAGAGGGCAACATATGGCTAGTTAAGGCGAAACAAACTACTTTCAAAACCAAGAAAATTATAATGGCCACGGGAAGTAACCCAAAAGTATGGGATATGTTAGGTGCTTTGGGGCACACCATCATTAATCCTGTTCCTTCGCTATTTACGTTTAACATAAAGGATAAAAGAATTGATGATATCCCCGGACTAAGCACCATGGCAGAGGTTCATGTTCTTGAAAACAGGGAGGGGAAGGGCAATTTTTATGGTAAAAAGAACAAGGAAACCATACTTACTTCGGAAGGCCCCTTACTTATAACCCATTGGGGAATGAGTGGTCCGGCAATCTTAAAATTATCCGCTTGGGGTGCACGAATTTTAAAAGACTATAACTACAATTTTAAAATTCAGGTGAACTGGGTGCCAGAGTATCACCAAGATGGATTGTTGGCCTTGTTCATGGAGATTAAAAAAACGGAACGTAAGACCGTGCTACGGACAAAAGTTTTAGATCTTCCAAAACGATTATGGAAAAACCTAGTAAGGGCTTCCGAGATAGCTGATGCACAAACATGGCCCGATGTTTCCAAAGTGCAACTTCAAAATTTAGCGGGGCAATTAACAAGTGGAATTTTTCAAGTGACGGGTAAAAGTACTTTCAAAGAAGAATTTGTAACGGCTGGAGGGATAGATTTAAAGGAGATTAACTTTAAGACCTATCAAAGTAAACTACAGCCAAACCTCTATTTTGCGGGGGAGATAATGAATGTTGATGCTATTACTGGTGGCTTTAATTTTCAAAATGCTTGGACCTCTGCTTATATTGCAGCTCAGGGTGTTATTGCTAATTTAGAAAAAGAAAAATAAGGATAATGCAGGTTTATATTGCTTTCTTGAGAGGAATTAATGTTGGTGGTCATAAGAAAGTACCCATGGCAAAACTCAGAGAAACACTTTCCTGTGCTGGTCTCCACGATGTAAAAACATATATTCAGAGCGGGAATATTGTATTTAAGAGTAAGATAGCATCAGTAAACGAATTAGAACAACTAATTCAAAAATCTATAGCGGATGGTTTTGGGTTTACAGTTCCAGTGCTAGTGAAATTAACCAAAGAAGTTGCAAGTATCCTAGCGGATAATCCCTTTACAGCTTCAAAATATCTAGAAAGCAACCAGGTTTATTTTATACTTCTTTTTAATATTCCACCTGAGGAACAAGTGCTTTCTTTTGAATCCATGAAATACCCAAACGAAGAATTTAAAATTTTGAACAACTGCGTTTATCTCCTTTGTAAAAATGGTTATGGCAAAGCAAGGTTGAATAACCATAGTATAGAGCGTAAGCTAAATGTTAGTGCTACAGCAAGAAATTATCGTACAATGCAAAAGCTTGTAGAGCTGGCCACAAATAAACCCAGTAGTTAGCGAAGTTTTACGGGAAATTTTATTTTTTTTACCATCAAACATCAAACATCAAACATCAAACATCAAACATCAAACATCAAACATCAAACATCAAACATCAAACATCAAACATCAAACATCAAACATCAAACATCAAACATCAAACATCAAACATCAAACATCAAACATCAATTCAGCTCCCAGATTTTATAATTTAATAGCGTAGCAAAACAAACCCACACGAGGTAAGGAATTAGTAAAATGGCAGCCACCTTGCTTACTACTTTAAACCATCTAATGGTTAGTATAAGCATAATTAAAAGTGCCAGTATAACCCAAAGTGCGTAAAAAGGACTTTTAAGTCCAAAAAAGACAATACTCCATAAGGCGTTGAGTAATAACTGAAAGCCAAAGTGATAAAGGCCCGTTTTTACATACTTATGATGAAAACCTTTGCCCCAGACCCATCCTGCTGCTATACCCATAAGAATATAAAGTACTGTCCATACGGGTGCGAATAACCAGTTCGGTGGGTTAAAACTTGGTTTGTTCAAGGTTAAGTACCAATCATTAACAGAACTTTGTGTTGCAAAACTGGAAAGAAAGCCTATTACAAGGCAAAGCATAACAGAGATGATAATATAGATAAGTTTCTTTTTCAACTCAAAGCGGTTTAGCTCTAAAATAAGGAATTATTTTTATTGATGTAGCTAAAAACTATCTTTGTGTAAATACTGTTTTAATGACCGAAAAAGATTTTGTTCCTTCCGCACATTATGATTTGAAAGAAGAAGGTAAAGTGGGCTTTAAATCTCCTAGCAATATAGCTTTGGTGAAGTACTGGGGAAAGAAGAAGAATCAGATTCCTGCGAACCCATCTATTAGTTTTACCTTAGATGCTTGTGCTACCAAAACAACACTTGCGTTTAAAAAACTTAAGAGCAGGGGAACTAACTTTACTTTTGACTTGCTATTTGAGGGAAAGCCAAAACCTAGCTTTGCGCCTAAGATTGAAACTTTTTTTGGTCGTATTCTAACCTATGTGCCGTTTTTGCTGGACTATCATTTTGTTATTGAAACGTCTAATTCTTTTCCTCATAGCAGTGGTATAGCCTCATCAGCAAGTGGTATGTCCGCCCTAGCGCTTTGCATAATGGAGATAGAAAAAGAACTGAATCCTGAAATGACAGATGTATATTTTATTCAAAAAGCGTCCTTTTTAGCGCGCTTGGGTTCTGGCAGTGCTTGTAGAAGTCTTCAGGGAGCTATTATACAATGGGGAGCGCATGCAGCTACAGAAGGGAGTTCTAACCTGTATGGCATCAAATATCCCTACGCAGTTCATGAAATATTCAAAAATTACCACGATACTATTCTCTTGGTAGACAAGGGGGAAAAGCAAGTGAGTAGCACCGTAGGGCATGACTTAATGCACAACCACCCTTTTGCCGACCAACGTTTTGCGCAGGCGCATAAAAATTTAACGAAACTTAAATCTGTTTTTAAAAGTGGAAACTTAGAAGAGTTTATCAAAATTGTGGAGAGCGAAGCACTGACCTTGCATGCCATGATGATGACGAGTTACCCATATTTTATTTTAATGAAGCCAAACACCCTAGAAATCATCAATAAAATTTGGGCTTTTAGGGAACGTTCTGGCACCCATGTTTGCTTTACCTTGGATGCTGGCGCCAACGTGCATGTCTTATATCCCGAAAATGAAAAAGAAGCGGTCTACCAATTTATTAAGAATGAGTTAGTTGTATACTGTCAAAACCAACAGTATATTTGTGACCGAATTGGTTTTGGGGCAAAAAGGTTAAATGTAAGCTAGGATAATTAAAAGTAGAAATTTACGTTGTTTGTTTAGCAGTTTAACCGATTTGTTGAACTAATTTTAGAATAGTTGACTATCTTTAGTTATTGTATAGATATAAAGAATGAAAGGACCATTATTTTACTCTAAGATACTTCTTTTTGGAGAGTACGGAATCATTAAGGACTCTAAAGGGCTTTCCATACCTTATAATTTTTTTAAAGGAGCTTTAAAAACGGACGATAATAGTTCAGAAAAGGCAAAAGAATCTAATAAAGCTTTAAACGGTTTTGCTGAGCATTTAGATAAGCTTACACAGGGGCAACCAGAGTTGGTATCTTTTAATTTAGAAGATTTAAAGTCTGATATTGCCAAAGGAATGTATTTTGACAGTTCCATACCTCAGGGTTATGGAGTGGGTAGTAGTGGTGCTTTAGTAGCTGCCATTTATGACAAATACGCTAATGATAAGATTACGGTTTTAGAAAATCTTACCAGAGAAAAGCTACTTAAATTAAAGACGATTTTTGGGTACATGGAATCTTTTTTTCATGGAAAATCATCTGGCTTAGACCCTTTAAACAGTTACCTAAGTCTGCCCATACTTATAAATTCTAAGAACAATATAGAATCTACCAGCATTCCTACCCAGCATATAGAAGGAAAAGGTGCGGTTTTTCTTCTAGATAGTGGTTCCACTGGTGAAACAGCTCCTATGGTACAGCTTTTTATGGAGCAGATGAAGAACGAAGGTTTTAGAAAAATGCTTAAAAATCAGTTTATTAAACATACAGATGCCTGTGTGGAAGATTTTGTAAGCGGTAATGTAAAATCTCTTTTTGGTAATCTAAAACAGTTGTCAAATGTAGTTTTAGATAATTTTAAACCTATGATTCCTGCTAAGTTTCATGAACTTTGGAAACAGGGCATAGAAACAAACGACTATTACTTAAAGCTCTGCGGTTCTGGAGGTGGTGGTTACATCCTTGGTTTTACCGAAGACTTAGACAAGGCCAAGAAGGCGTTAAAAGACTATCAATTAGAAGTGGTTTACAACTTCTAGGACACTCTTATTCCATGTTTAGTAGAAAAAACAAACTCTTACTACTTAAAGTATTGAGTCTGTTTTCTGTTGTGCGCGGTTATAATATCTTGATTATTACCCTTGCCCAATACCTAGCCTCCATTTATATATTGGCGCCAAAATTACCGTTAAGTGAGGTTGTTTTGGATATAAATCTTTTCATAATCGTTTTTGCTTCTGCGTTGGTGATTGCCAGTGGATATATCATCAATAATTTTTATGATGCAGAAAAAGATTTGATTAACAAACCTAGGAAGAGTATGTTAGATAGGTTGGTGAGTCAACGCTTTAAATTAACCACGTATTTTGTACTGAACTTTTTTGCGGTAATCGCTGCCAGTTACGTTTCATTTAGGGCGGTATTTTTCTTTTCAGCCTATATTTTTGGTATTTGGTTTTATTCCCATAAACTGAAAAAGTTACCCTTTATTGGAAATTTTGTTTCGGCAACCCTTGCAATTACTCCTTTTTTTGCTGTATTCGTCTACTACAAGAATTTTGAATCGGTAATTTTCGTTCACGCTATTTTTCTTTTTCTGTTGATACTCTCTCGGGAGATGATTAAGGATTTAGAGAATATTTCCGGAGATTTAGCGCAGAACTATAAAACAATTCCTATCATTTATGGCGTTAAGATTTCAAAGTTGCTCATAGGTATTTTGGTGGTATTTACCCTAATACCTTCACTGCTTCTTATTTTTAAGTTTGATATTGGTTACATGTACTATTTTTTTGGTTTTTGCGTGGCACTGTTGCTTTTCTTTCTGTTATTATTGCCAAAAGCTGCGACTAAAAAGCATTACATCTGGTTGCATAATATTTTAAAATTGATAATTGTTACGGGTGTTTTTAGTATTCTCTTAATTGATGTTGATTTGGTCTTAAATAGAATTTTATAATGGAAAATATACTAAAAGTGGCATTGGCACAGATTGCTCCCGTTTGGCTGAATAAAAAGGCTACTATAGACAAGATAGCGGCTAGCATTAAAGAAGCTGCCAAAGAAAATGCAGAACTGATAGTTTTCGGTGAGGCTTTGTTGCCTGGTTATCCATTTTGGTTGGCATTAACAGAAGGCGCTTCATGGGATAAAAAGGTAAACAAAGAACTTCATGCACATTATGTTAGAAATGCTATTCAGATAGAAGCAGGAGAGCTAGAAACCATACAAAAACTCGCAAAAGAAAACAGTATGGCCATTTATCTTGGTATAATGGAACGTGCTAAAAACCGAGGCGGTCATAGTATCTATGCTTCATTGGTATATATTAATGAAAATGGGCAGATAAAATCAGTCCATAGAAAATTGCAACCTACCTATGATGAGCGGCTCACGTGGGCTCCAGGAGATGGTAACGGACTTCAGGTACACCCATTAAAACAATTTACCGTAGGAGGTTTAAACTGTTGGGAAAATTGGATGCCGCTACCTAGGACGGCCCTTTACGGACAAGGGGAAAATTTACATATTGCGGTTTGGCCCGGGAGTGAACATAATACCAAAGACATTACCAGGTTTATAGCAAGAGAATCTAGAAGTTATGTCCTTTCTGTTTCCTCCTTAATGGCGAAAACTGATTTTCCAAAAGACACCCCACACCTCGATGCTATTCTAAAAAAAGCACCTGACACGTTGGCTAACGGTGGTTCCTGTATTGCGGGTCCTAACGGGGAATGGATTATTGCCCCAGTATTGCACAGGGAAGGGTTAATTTATCAGGAATTAGATTTTAATAGGGTATATGAAGAACGTCAAAATTTTGATGTGGTAGGGCATTATTCCAGACCAGACGTTACCAAACTTACCGTAAATCGCGAAAGACAGTCTACGGTTGAATTTGAAGATTGATTTAGTTGTCTATTACTGCTAAGGCGGTAATCCATTTTCCTACCTTTGCAACTAAATTCGTATCATGAGCAGGGAAAATTCTAATAAGGGTAAAAGGTCATCTGGAAGACCAAGCGGAAATTTTAAAAAAAAAGGATACGCTAGGGGAAATGCACCAGTAAAAAAGACGACGGCTCCTAAGCAACCTTCTGACCCCAATTCCATAAGACTTAATAAATATGTGGCGAACTCGGGTGTCTGCTCACGTAGAGATGCAGATATTTATATAGCCGCAGGTAATATTACCGTTAATGGCAAGCCTATTACCGAAATGGGTTATAAAGTGAAGCTAGATGATGAGGTAAAGTTCGATGGTCGCTTATTGAATCCCGTGAAAAAAGAGTATGTACTGCTCAATAAACCAAAGGATTTTTCTACTACTATCCGAGATGAAAAAGGCAAACGCCATGTTTCTGGATTAATATCAAACGCTTCTAAATCCAAACTGCTACCCGTTGACAAATTGGATAAAGAACATACCGGTCTATTGGTCTTTACCAATGACGGGGATTTAAAGAAAAGATTAAAGAGCCCTATAAATGGACTGCGAAAAATATATCATATTGTTTTGGATAGAGATTTGCGAAGTGCGGACCTAAAGAAAATTCAAGAAGGAGTAACTGTTGAAGATAAAGTAGTTCGTGTACAGGATATTAGTTTTATAACTAATGCTCCTAAACGTGAGGTAGGCTTAGAAATTTTTAGTTCTAGAGGTAAAATTATAGAACGACTTTTTGAGGAACTAGACTATAAAGTAGTTAAGTTAGACCGTGTCGTTTATGGCGGACTTACAAAAAAAGACCTACCTAGAGGACACTGGCGTTTTCTTACGGAACAAGAGTTAGTGAACCTAAAAATGATAAAGTAAATCCTTTTAAAAGGTATTAAGCATCATTTTTCTTCAAAAAGCAACCACAAATTTGGGTCTAAATAAACGGCGTTAGGTTTTTTGGCTAAGGGAATTTCAAAATCCTCTTTTGATTTTGTAACCTGAAGTGTTTCTATTTTGGTGTCATCGCCATTGGTGACACCAATTTCTAGTGGAAAATTAAAGCTGTGATGCTCTTGTAGCTGATGTATACTTAGTTTCAATTTTCCATTGGTATAGCTCCAGTCTAACTTAAGCTCTGGATATCCTTTAGTAAAAATCCACTGTTTAAAAAAAACGGATAAGTCCACTCCTGAAACCGCTTCCATAGTTTTTTGAAAATCAGCAGTCATCGCATTTGAATTACGATATTTTTTATAGTATGCTTGAATGCCCTTCCAGAAAACGTCATCACCTAGTTTATGTCGCAGCATATGTAATACCCATCCTCCTTTTTGATAGGTGTTTGTGCTTAATACTTTTAAAGGGTCTTTAATAGAGGGGTCAACAATGGGCGATGGATTCTTTTGATAATATTCAATTATCTGTTTCCTATCCAAGGCAAGTTCTTTTTTACGTTTTTCATCGCCATAAACCGATTCCTGATACAGTATTGCGAAATAGGTCGCAAAGCCTTCACTAAGCCAAACGTGGTTCCAATCGTTTTCACTTGCAGAATTACCGAACCACTGGTGGGCTACTTCGTGAGCTATGAGTCCTTCTACTTCATTTTTACCCGTAACCGAGTTTTCAAAATAGGCAATATTACCAGCATTTTCTAAGCCGCCCCATTGAGTTTTTGCCTGCATATTGGCAAGTTTCGCATAAGAGTAGGGTCCTATGTTGTCAATAAAATATTTCAGAACTTTAGAGGCTACCGCATAATCGTTAAAACCATCCAATCTGTTTTCTGGATATACCCAAGCGGATACGGGAATATCGTACACATCTTCCAGTTGCCTGCTCGCAAATTTAGTAACGCCGATAGTAACTACTTTCATGGCAACTGGTGCGGGCTCCCTGTAAACGGTAAGCTTCATGTCGTCTCCAAGATGACTTTCTTCTATTTTCTCCCCAGTGGCCACCACATCATAATGTTCTGGGGCGGTAATTCTAAATTCTACGGAGGCTTTATCGTAAGGATGGTCTACGGACGGCAGCCAGTGTCTGGCCAGATTAGGCCAATTATCACCGAAAAAAGAGCGTTGTCCAAATTTGGTGGTGTCAATGACGAGTCCTCTTTCAGGAATACCAGCGTAGTTTATGGTAAATGTCCTTTCTTTTTTAGCTGACTTAGCAGGATTTATGTTTATTTTATTATCGATATACGAGTAATCAACTACCCTACCAGCTTCTGAAACTTTGGAAACGGTCATCCCATAATCATTTATTTTAGCAATGAGGTCCAATGCAAATGAACCCTCTTCTAATTGGGTAACAGTTACCGTAGTTTCGCCTGTGATTTTATTGGAGACGTCATTCAATTTAAGGTCAAAAACGTATGACTTTACGTCAACGGACGTATTTCTTTTGTACGTATCTTGTGCAGTACTATTACTAACTATTGTAAGTAGTAGGGCAGCATAGAGAAATTTTGGTAAATAGGTGTTCATTTAAACAGATTCTTTGTCAAGCAATTTAATCAATTTAAATAGTATTCTCTTTTCTTTTGACGGGATAGATTAATCCCTAGCGTATCCCTCTCCAAAGAGATAGCTTAGGACGATACCGTGGGTATTCCCTAGAGGAGAATCGTTTAGGCTAAGATTGTAGTTATAGATGGCCCTAATATTGTTGAAGAGGTAAATCCCGGCCAAAAGGTTTATGGATGAATTTGTTCTGTACCCTGTTCCTATTTCGAACTTGTTCTTAAAACTTACCGCAAGGTTCATGTCTACCTGTAAAGGTGCGCCATTTTCGTATTTTATGAGGACATTAGGTTTTATCATGAGTTCCTCGAACTGGTTGGAGAAGAAACGGTAACCCAGATATCCGTAGTAAGGACTGCTTAAATCCAGGTTTTCATCATTTGAGGCCAGGGCGTCCCCCAGAACATTGGGTGTAGAAAGTCCCACATAAACATTGGCGAGGTTCAATAATATACCTACGCCAACGGTGGGAATGGTAGCGTTGATATCCTGTGCAAAGTTAGGGTCCCCTATAATACCCAATCGGGTAAGGTTGTCCTGGAATTGTTGTACCCCCGGTGATATGGCGAAGGAGAGTGAGTTTGGGGTATAAATCTGCCAATAGGGCCTGTTACTCTTAGTATCGAAGAAAATCTTGTAAGAGTAAGTAGCAAAGGCACTGGTGGAGGTTGTTACGCCAATTTCGTCCCTTATGAGGCCCGCTCCCAGACCTATCTTTCCCCGGTTAAAGGGACTGTGTAGGCTTAACGCAAAACTTCTAGGGCTACCCTCTATCCGGTTAAAGAACCCGGAGTTGCTGAGTGTTATTTCCGCACTAGGGGTGAGTCCTGCGAAGGCGGGGTTTATGAGATAGGGGTTATAGTTGTATTCCGAGAATGTCGGGGTCTGTTGTGCATTTACGGTGCAAAGCCCCATAAGTAGGGTTACCGCTATAAGCGCGATGTTCTTTGATATGTATTTCATGTTTTTATCGCTTTATAACAAGGAATCCCTGTGTTTTTCTAAGGATGGTCTCGCCATCGATTTGGATGTTGAAGAAGTAAGTGCCACTGGGTAGCGCACCTGCGCCCATTTTGGTTTTTTGGTTTGCCTCGCCACGGAATACGTTGCTCTGGTTGTCGTAGTCGTCTATGGTAAAGACCATATCTCCCCATCTGTTGTAAATGGTCACGGTGTTAATTGGGCTGGATTCTATACCATCAATAGACCAAAAATCATTGATGCCGTCTCCGTTTGGGGAAATTCCATAAAGTGTTTCATCTTCCTCTTCTTCCTCGGCAATGATGGTAAAGGATTCTGTGGAACAGCTTTCCGCTATACCAAAAGCATTATAAGGTATTAAAGTTACAAATATAACTTGCCCTTGTGGGAGATCTTGCGCCGGCTCATATGTTGTGATAAGTCCTACATCATTGTTCGCAAGAATTTCTGAGCCACCAGCTGTAGTTCCAATATGAAGCAGATAACCCTCTACCCCGTCAACAGCATCCCAACTTAATAATGTATTAGGTGCTACGTCAATGTCCCCGTTTATGGGAAGATTAAGAACGGTACAAGAAGGGCTTTCTATTATAGCATCTTCTGTGATAAAGCGTTCTTCGGAACATGATAGTGCATTCCCCGCAGTATTATAGGGGGTAATGGATACGAATATTTCCGTATTTGGAGGCAGATCATTAGGCAGATTATAAGATGTTATGTTCCCTAGGTCCAAGTTATCTAAAATGTCGTTTCCTCCTGATGTGGTTCCTAAGGTCAATCGGTAGCCATCTGCCCTATTTGCAACACCCCATGAAATATTGACATCCAGAGCAACGTTCGTCTCTAGGTTAAGTGGGTTGGTCAATGTGGTACAGTCTGGTGACATCAGTGGGGGTACCGTAGTAAAACTTTCTTCGGTACAGTCCAATGCATCACCTGCAGCATTGTAAGGTGTTACCGTAACATAATAGATTACACTCTCAATAAACCCGGGTCCAAAAGTAAAAGTGGTAGTATTACCAACGTCTTCATTATTTGCTAACTCTCCTCCTCCGTTTACGGATCCAACTGTAATCCTATATCCCGTAGCATTTGGAACAGGATTCCAGTTTATGCTGGCATCTAAAGCTACATCCGTTTCTCCATTTAGTGGGGAGGATAGGGTGGTACAGTTAGGCCTGGGTTCACCGGTCACCGTACTAAAATTTTCAACAGAACATCCTATGGCATCCCCCACAGTATTATAGGGTGTAATGGTTACGTAAATTGTAGCGTTGAAGGGTAAATCTGTGGGAAGATTATATGTAGTAAGGTTGCCAACATCAAAATCATTTATAATTTCATTACCGGTAGGAGTGGTTCCTACCGTAATTCTATATCCGCTAGCATTGGCTACTGTAGACCAGCTCAAATCTGTTGTTGTTTCTATCCCTACGGCATTATTTACAGGATTGGTAAGTTCAGTGCAATTAGGAACGGAAAAGCCAACATTGGTGTCGAACTGTTCTTCAAGACAAGCAACGGCCTGTCCAATACTGTTGTAAGGTATAATCGTAACAAAGATTGTTGTTAGTTCTGGTAGATTTGAAGGTGGGTTATAAGTGGTATTGTTTCTGGCATCAAAATTATCCAATATATCGTTTCCGCCGCTTGTTGTGCCTATGGACAAAATGTAACCAGTTGCTTCATTTACTGCATCCCAAGAAATATTGGTATCTACAAAAACACCGGTACTGTTGTTCAGCGGGTCACTTAGGGTAGTACAAGATGGAATATTTAGAGAAGAAATGGTTGTAAAGCTTTCCTCGGTACACCCGATGGCATCACCCGTTGCATTGTAGGGAATTATGGTTACAAAGATTTCAGTGTTTTCCGGTAAATCTGCTGGTAAATCATAAGTAGTATTGTTACCCACGTCGAAATTATCCAAGATATCGTTTCCGCCACTTGTTGTGCCAATGGTCAAGAAATATCCATTCGCATTAGAAATTACTGTCCAGTTGAAATCCGTTGTAATGGATATGTTGGTTGCAGCGTTTAAAGGGGAAACTAGACTTGTACAGTTTGGTATGGTCACCAAAGTTTCCATAGTAAAGCTTTCTTCCGCACATCCATTTGCATCACCTTCGTCATTAAAGGGAACAATGGTCACCGTTACTGTTTCCCCATTATCAAAATTGTTGGTGAAGGGATGCGAAGTTCCGGCAACTACTAAATTGGTTACATCGTTGATATCGCTTGAACTGCCATTTATCGTTATGCGGTAGCCATCGACATTGGTTACAGCTTCCCAAGTAATTTCAGCAAGGTCAGTAGAAACCGTTGTAGCTCCGTTTAAAGGTGAAACAAGATTTGTACAGTTGGGAATGGTAGCAAGTGTTTCTGTTGTGAAACTTTCTTCGTTACAACCCGTTGCATTACCTACGCCGTTATAAGGAATAATTGTTACAAAAATTTCAGTGTTTTCGGGTAAGTCCGTTGGTAAATTGAATGTTGTTCCAGTGACGTCTTCATTATCTAGAATATCGTTGCCTCCAGAAGTTGTGCCAACGGTTACGAAATAACCATCGGCATTAGTTAGGGCTGTCCAAGTTAAATCGGTTAGAATAGAAACATTTGTACTTCCGTTCAGTGGTGTGGTTAAAGCTGTACAATTTGGAATGGTGGCAAGTGTTTCTGTAGTGAAACTTTCTTCTGCGCAACCTGTGGCATTACCTGAGCCATTATATGGAATTATTGTGACGAAGATTTCCGTGTTCTCTGGTAAGTCCGTTGGTAAATCGAATGTTGTTCCAGTGACATTTTCATTATCCAAAATATCGTTGCCTCCTGATGTTGTTCCAACGGTTACGAAATAGCCATTTGCATTGGCTAGGGCTGTCCAAGTCAAATCGGTTATAATCGGAACATTTGTACTTCCGTTCAATGGTGATGTCAATGCTGTACAATTCGGAATTGTGGCTAAGGTTTCTGTGGTAAAGCTTTCTTCTGCGCAACCTGTGGTATTTCCTTGGGCGTTGTAAGGAATTAAAGTCACAAAGATTTCAGTAGATTCTGGAAGATCATTAAGAGGTACGAAGTTTGTTGTATTACCAACATCTTCATTATTTAGAATATCTGTTCCTCCTGGAGTCGTTCCAATAGATAATAAATAGCCTTCAGCTGTAGCTGATGCTAACCAATTTATATCTGTTTCTAATGAAACACCTGTTTCTCCATTAAGTGGTGAGGTAAGCTCTGTACAGTCTGGGGTTGTTGCCAAGGTTTCAGTAGTGAAACTTTCTTCAACACATCCCGTGGCATTACCTGCGCCATTATAAGGAATTATGGTAACGAAGATTTCCGTGTTTTCTGGTAAGTCCGTTGGTAAATCAAATGTTGTTCCAGTGACATTTTCATTATCTAAAATATCACTACCTCCTGATGTTGTGCCTACGGTTACAAAATAGCCATCGGCATTGGTTAGGGCTGTCCAAGTCAAATCGGTTAGAATAGAAACATTTGTACTTCCGTTCAGTGGTGTGGTTAAAGCTGTACAATTTGGAATGGTTGCCAAGGTTTCAGTAGTAAAGCTTTCTTCTGCACATCCTGTTGCGAAGCCTACATCGTTGTATGGAATAATTGTTACAAAAATCTCTGTGTTTTCTGGTAAATCTGATAGGAAATCATAGGTAAGAACATTGTTAACATTTACACTATCTAAAATTTCAGCACCACCAGGCGTTGTGCCAACAGATAAAACATAGCCAGTGGCATCAGCAATTTCGGCCCAATTTATATTTGTGGTAACCGGAACATTATTAGTTCCATCATTAGGATTATCTATAGAAGTACAACCTGGTACTGTTGGCAAAGTTTCCGTTGTAAAACTTTCCTCAGCACATCCAATGGCATTACCCTCTGAATTATATGGCACTATGCTGACAAAAATTTCGGTATTTTCTGGAAAATCAGGTAAACTAACGGATGTATTGATACCTAAATTGATATTATCAAAAATATCAGTACCACCAGATGTGGTTCCTATAGTTACACGGTAACCATCAGCTCCAACTGCTGAATTCCAACTTAAGTCAGAGGTTACAGGTACATCTGTATCACCATTCAAAGGCATTGAAATTGTAGTGCAATTTGGTTCTGTTACTAGTGTTTCGGTAGTAAAGCTTTCGCTTACACAACCAATAGCATTACCAAATTCGTTAAAAGGGATAATCCTAACAAAAATTTCTGAGTTAAAAGGTAAGTCGTTTGGTAAATCGTAAGTTGTTCTATTTTCTAACGTAATATTTAATAGGTCGAAACTACCTAAGGCTGTTCCTACCCTAAGGATATAACCTGTGGCATCTGGTATGGCATTCCAAGTTAAATTAGTATCTACAGACACGTTAGTAGTATTGTTTAAAGGTGCAGTTAGAGCGGTACAACTACTAGGCACGGTTTCCGTAAAAAAACTTTCACTAACACAACCTACTGCATTCCCAATACCATTAAAGGGTATAATCCTTACAAATATTTCAGCACTATCTGGCAAATCACTAGGTAAATTATAGCTTGTAACACTACCTGTTAAAGTTTCATTAACTAAATCGAAACTACCGAGTGTTGTTCCAACTCGTAAAATATAACCTGTGGCATCAGGATCTGCCGTCCATCTTAAATTAGTGTCTGTTGATACGTCAGTATCTCCATCAGCGGGAAGTATCAAAGTTGTACATAACGGCCTTTCAGGTACAGAACAAGTTGCTCTGGCAGGTTCTTGTAATTCATAAGCCCCCATATCTATTGAGGTTTCAAAAATTCTTAAATTATTTAGTAAATCAGTTGAGACATTACTATAGCTATTACGACCTTCATTTATGGTAGGTGAACAGTCTTGCATTCTAAAATCAAATGCATTAGGATTTACAAAAATGGGTGTATTTTCAACAACAGTACCATTTAAATTACCAACACCTGGAAAGTTTTCTCCTTTTACTAACGAATGCTGAATTACTAAATTAGATGTTGACCCTGTAAGCGCACTTTGAGCTAAGTTGCTGCCGGACCACAATACCGAATTGCGCAGGGTTGAAGGTAAATCGTCATTAAAATTTACGTTTACATTTACATCATTAAAATTAGATGCTGAAAATGTACTATTAACGATATTCAAAGATACATCGCCGGAAGAAGTATTAAGCCTGTGGGAACCACTGTTAAGTTCGGATATGAAAACTGAGTTTTCTATTGTGGCATTAGTATTAAGAAGTGAGAAAAATATTCTTCCAGAAGAATTACCACGGTAATTTTCATTTGTAAACTTTGAATTGGTAATATTAAAGAAAACACTAACAGTTTCTTCAGTATAGGAATTGTTACTTGATTCTAAATTTGAAAAACTGGAAATAGAAAACCGACCGAAAGTATTTGCGGAAAATCTATTGCGTTCAAATGTTACACTTGATTGCGGAACTTGGCCCCTTAGTTCGAAAATAAAATCTGATAGTACATGATTTTCAAAAACATTATTGGTAATTGAAGCATTGTTCAGGATTGTTATTGGACTTTCTAAAACGTTATTATCAAAAGTACAATTGTTTATAGTTAGATCAACAATGTTTTGAATTCGTAAAAGATTCTCTATAGAGCCTACAGCATCATTATTACGAAATTCACAGTTGTCAAGGATAAGACTTATGCCTGCACCAAAATCCCTAACCCCGAAAATACGTGCTTGAGAGCCCTGAACAAAGTTATCGTTGAACTTACAATTTCTAGCAGTAACGTTGGCGTTTCTGGCATCTATAACCCCATACGGAAATGGTCCAGTTGCTGTATTATCAGAAATATTAGTATTTTCTATAATAACACTACCACCTAAAACTGATAGATTAACTGCATTCTGACCAGTATTATTAGAGAAGTTAGAATCCTTTATAAACAGCGTGCCATTGTCGTTATTATAACTTAAAATAGAGCCAGTTGGTTGATTGTTGTTTTCAGCATTAAGATTAATAATGTTTGCATTTGGACCGCGTAAAGTAATAGATGTACCATCAGATGTAGAATTTAATATTGAGCAGTTAACCATGGCTATATTTAAAACCTGATCATCTGCTGATAAAGCCCTACCTGAGCTATTTTCAAAAATAGAATTAGATATAGTTATTGAATTGACAATATCTAATGTTGCAGAAATACTTGTTCCAGAACTATCAGAAAACAGACAATTTGTAACTGCTAAAGCTGATATAGAATCGTCAACTCTGATATCATTAATTATTGAACCAAAAAATTCTACTTGATCTACTGCTATACTGGAATCTGTGGCAATTCCTGTTCTAAAGTTTGATAATCTGAAACCTTGAAACAAGGTTTCAGAGTCAATAGCAACATCAAAAACTCCAGATAATAGATCACCTTGAATCTGAGTTATATTTACATTTATATCTTGCGGACCACCGCCTTGAGGATATCCACCTCTTATCGTCAGTGGTATGATGATATCAATTTCGTCTACTGGTTGGTAAATTCCTGCTGCAATTAGAATAATATCATTAGCAGATGCCGCATCAACAGCACTTTGTATATCTTGAAAAGCTAACGCCCAGGTGGAACCATCACCACCTGCCGGGGCAGATTGGTCCACAAAAATGTTTGCCGCATGGGAAGAAACATTAAAAAAGAGAAAAAACAGGGGGAGTAGTAATTTGTTCATTCGAATGGCAGTCTGGTTAACGCTTAAATTTAACGTAATGTTAAAAGCTAATATTGCTTAAAAAGTACCACTCAAAGGAGTGAGACCATCTTATAAGTTAAATCTTTTGTGAACAGAAAATAATTAATAGGATTTTAGCTACAAAAATGTATTATTGACAGTAATGATTACTTTGTACGTCTTCACAATCGAAATCGCTAAGAATTATCTCCTGCTCAAAACTAGCCAATAGTTACCTGTTTTATACCCCCCTAAACAGTGAAAAATTCTAATCCCTAGCGTATCCCTCTCCAAAGAGATAGCTTAGGACGATACCGTGGGTATTCCCTAGAGGAGAATCGTTTAGGCTAAGATTGTAGTTATAGATGGCCCTAATATTGTTGAAGAGGTAAATCCCGGCCAAAAGGTTTATGGATGAATTTGTTCTGTACCCTGTTCCTATTTCGAACTTGTTCTTAAAACTTACCGCAAGGTTCATGTCTACCTGTAAAGGTGCGCCATTTTCGTATTTTATGAGGACATTAGGTTTTATCATGAGTTCCTCGAACTGGTTGGAGAAGAAACGGTAACCCAGATATCCGTAGTAAGGACTGCTTAAATCCAGGTTTTCATCATTTGAGGCCAGGGCGTCCCCCAGAACATTGGGTGTAGAAAGTCCCACATAAACATTGGCGAGGTTCAATAATATACCTACGCCAACGGTGGGAATGGTAGCGTTGATATCCTGTGCAAAGTTAGGGTCCCCTATAATACCCAATCGGGTAAGGTTGTCCTGGAATTGTTGTACCCCCGGTGATATGGCGAAGGAGAGTGAGTTTGGGGTATAAATCTGCCAATAGGGCCTGTTACTCTTAGTATCGAAGAAAATCTTGTAAGAGTAAGTAGCAAAGGCACTGGTGGAGGTTGTTACGCCAATTTCGTCCCTTATGAGGCCCGCTCCCAGACCTATCTTTCCCCGGTTAAAGGGACTGTGTAGGCTTAACGCAAAACTTCTAGGGCTACCCTCTATCCGGTTAAAGAACCCGGAGTTGCTGAGTGTTATTTCCGCACTAGGGGTGAGTCCTGCGAAGGCGGGGTTTATGAGATAGGGGTTATAGTTGTATTCCGAGAATGTCGGGGTCTGTTGTGCATTTACGGTGCAAAGCCCCATAAGTAGGGTTACCGCTATAAGCGCGATGTTCTTTGATATGTATTTCATGTTTTTATCGCTTTATAACAAGGAATCCCTGTGTTTTTCTAAGGATGGTCTCGCCATCGATTTGGATGTTGAAGAAGTAAGTGCCACTGGGTAGCGCACCTGCGCCCATTTTGGTTTTTTGGTTTGCCTCGCCACGGAATACGTTGCTCTGGTTGTCGTAGTCGTCTATGGTAAAGACCATATCTCCCCATCTGTTGTAAATGGTCACGGTGTTTTGTGGGTAATATTCAATATTTTCAATTTGCCAATGGTCGTTTATACCATCTCCGTTCGGGGAAAAACCATATTTTGTTTCATCCTCTGGAATAAGGGTTGTAAACGATTGTTGTTCACATCCCGCAGCATCACCTGCTGAATTATATGTAGTGATAGTGACAAAAATCTCCGTATCGAAAGGAAATTCTTCGCTATGGGTATAACTTGTAGCTAGACCAAGGTCTAGGTTGTTAACGATATCATTTCCTCCTGCGGTGGTTCCAATAGAAATTCGGTAACCATCCGTCTTTTCAACTTCATCCCAATTTATCGCACTTTCTAAAGGTACATTGTCATCGCCATTTGCAGGGCTAGAGAGCACCGCACAATCAGGTGCTATAACCTCTGTTTCAAAACTTTCTGAACTACATCCTACTGCTTCACCTGAGGTATTGTAAGGAACAATGGTTACATAGATTACTGACTCTGACGGTAAATCGTTGCCGAAGGTATAGCTTGTTAGGGAGGCTGTATCCTCGTTGTTTACGATATCTGTTCCATTTGGAGAAGTGCCAACGGAAATTCGGTATCCATCTGCATCGAAACTAGGATTCCAAGAAACATCTGTCATCACGGAAACTTGTCCTGCATTGTTCAATGGTGCTATAAGATTCGTACATGTTGGTATTGGTCTTATGGTAAAGCTTTCTGTTGTACAGCCTATTGCATCACCCACTTCATTGAAAGGGGTAATGGTTACTGTTACCACTTCTCCTTGTGTAAAATCATTAGGGAAAACATAGGTGGTTTCCGTAAGTTCAAAGTCGGTAACATTATTTATGGTTGTATTACTTCCACTTATTGTTAATTTATAACCAGTAGCATCTGCCACCGCATTCCAAGCAATATCCCTAGCTAGGGCAACAACATCCCCATCTGCCGGTGAAATGAGGTTTGTACATAATGGAATGGATTTTATGGTAAAACTTTCCGAAGCACAACCAATAGCATCGCCTGCTTCATTGTATGGGGTAATGGTAACGGTGACTGTCTCGCCTTGTTCAAAATCACCGGGAACATCCAAAGTAGTTCCGGCAACATCATAAGTTTGGTCATTAACGGTGCTTACACTAGCATTGACCGTAACACGATACCCATCTGCGTCGGCTACCGCATTCCAACTAATATCCGTGTCTACTGGTACTCCAATAGCGTTATTGGTAGGTGCCGCAAGACTAGTACAGGAAGGCACTGATTTTATGGTAAAACTTTCCGCGGTGCAACCCATGGCCTCACCCACTTCGTTGTAAGGAACAATAGTTACCGTTACGGTTTCTCCTTGCTCAAAACCATTT
Source organism: Maribacter sp. R77961 (assembly GCF_044594925.1). Lineage (GTDB taxonomy): Bacteria > Bacteroidota > Bacteroidia > Flavobacteriales > Flavobacteriaceae > Maribacter. The sequence continues at coordinate 3,737,738 of NZ_CP138991.1, forward strand.
AAGAAATTATAACTGTTTCCTGTTGTTACATCAAAAGTCCCGTTATTGGCTGTACTTACACTTGCATTTGTTGTAATAAGATATCCAGTCGCATCGCTTACCGCATTCCAAGTGATGTCTGCATTAACTGCCACATCAATTGCACCATTGGTTGGAACACTTAGGGTTGTACATTCAGGTACAGGTTTTATAGTAAAACTTTCCGAAGAACAATTGATTGCATCACCACTCTCGTTATAAGGCACAATGGTGATAGTAACCGTTTCGCCTTGCTCAAAGTTATTGGAGAAATCATAGGTGTTACCGGACGTAATCAACTCGTCCGTGAAATTGTTAGCTGTGCTAGAACTGCCTAGAACGGTCAGTTTATAGCCAATTGCATCACCAACTATGGTCCATGATATATTGGTGTCTACAGCTACATCAATAGCTCCATTGCTAGGTGTAATTAAGCTACTACACCCAGGAACGGGTCTTATGGTAATGGCCTCCGCCGTACAGCCAATGGCATCACCTTGGTCGTTGTAGGGTATAATAGTAATATCTACTGTTTCGCCTGGCTCAAAGTCGTTGGTAAAGGTGTATGTGGTACTTGCTGAAATGTCTAGTTCGGTCACATTGTTGGCAGTGCTATTACTTGCCAAAACGCTTAATTTATAACCATCGGCACCTGTACTTGCATTCCATTCAATGGTCGGTTGCAGTGGCACATCGGTTAAGGCACTTAAAAGCGTTGTGCAGTTTGGTACTGGTGGCGGAACAATACTAAAACTTTCCGAGGTACAACCTACGGCATTCCCAATAGCGTTACTGGGCACAATGGTTACCGTAACTACATCACCTCGTTCAAAGTTGTTAGTAAAATTATAAGTAGTACCTGAGGTCACTTCAAAGGTGCCATTATTGGCCGTACTTATTGATGCTGCAATGGTAACAAAGTAGCGATCGGTATTTGCACTTGGGTTCCAACGGATGCTAGCAACATCTACAGGAACATTTGTTTCAGAGTTTGCAGGAGCTATCAGTGTAGTGCATAAGGGAGCACCATCTGTCATAAAACTTTGTTCCGTACAACCTGTGGCATCACCGTTGATATTATAAGCTGTAATATTCACATAAATCATAGTACTTTCAGGTAGGTCAGCGGCCAAATCATGTAAGGTGGTATCACCTAGGTCGTCCGAAAATATATCGATACCACCGCTAGAGGTGCCTACGGTTAAACGATAACCATCTGCGGAGCCAGAACTGTTCCAGCTTAAGTTCGTGTCCAATGCTACGGCTGTTGCACCGTTGGCGGGAGCATTTAAAAGAACACAAGATGGTGGGCTAGAGTTATTTCCTGTGGTGAATGTTTCTTCAATACAACCCGTAGCATCACCCTCATCGTTATAGGGAATTATCGTTACATAATGTAGCCTGTCTTCTTGTAGATCAGCTGGAATGTCATAGAACGTATCACTGCCAACATCAATGTTATTGGCAACTTCGATACCACCTGAAGTTGTTCCAACTGTTACTAAATATCCCGTGGCATTAGGTACGGCTGTCCAGCTTAAATTGGTGTCAATGGCTACATCCGAATCATTATTTGCAGGATTTATTAAATTGGTACAAGTTGGTGGAACCGGAATCAGCTCGGTGTCAAAACGTTCTTCGGTGCAACCAATCGCATCACCTTCATTATTATAGGGTGTTATGGTAATAAAAATGTCACTGTCTTCAGGAAGGTCAGCAGAAAACTCATAGGTTAAAGCATTGCCAACATCTTCGTTATCCACTAAATCATTACCTCCAGATGTTGTTGCCACTGTTAATCGATACCCGTCTGCGTTTGAAATAGGTTCCCAACTTAAATCAGAAGTTACTACTACGTCAGTAGCATTGTTAAGAGGCTGGGTTAAACTTGTACATTCTGGAATAGTCGCAGGGTCAGCAGAAATTGTAAAACTCTCTTCTGTACAGGGTCCAACGGCATCACCTTCGTCATTAAAAGGAATCAGGGTTACGTAGACCACATCACCCGTGTTAAAATCAGCCGCAAATTCATATGATGTTTCATTGGTGATGGTTTCGTTATCCACTACATCATTCCCACCAGGACTAGTTCCTACAGTTAAACGATATCCTCTTGCATATTGCGCAGGGTCCCATGTAATATTGGTATTTACAGGGACATCTGTATCAGCGTTTAAAGGAGAGCTTAATTGTGTACACACTGGAATAGGGCAATCCCTTATGTCACCATCAAAAGTCCAACCAAATGTATCGATCATCGACTGTCTTTCTTCAACCGCATCGCAATAAGGCAAACCAGTGGCCCCAAGTGTAATTCCACTGGTCAAAGTTTGTTCTGACCAGGCAATTAGCGTATTGTCGTAGTTTTCTCTTGAAAGTGCAGTATCGTCTAGCATATCTCGCATATCGGTAACTCCACTTACATCCCAATCACCTAAATTCTGGTTGAAGGCTGTTGCGTTGTAAAAAGCTGAGCGCATGCTTACATTTCCTATATTCCATAAGTTCATGGCTTGGTTGTAAGTCGTCGCTTCTCTGAACATATAGTCCATATCAGTAACACCAGATACGCGCCAGTTGTTTAAACTTTGGTTAAATTCGGAAGCTTCGTTAAACATGTATTCCATTGTGGTTACACCTCTAACGTTCCATGCACCAATATCGGCGTTAAATGAGGTTGCGCCGTTGAACATATCTTTCATGGTTGTTACAGATGCCACGTTCCAAGAACTTAAGGGTTGATTGAAGGCGGTCGCATCTTCAAACATACCTTCCATAGTTGTTACAAAAGATGTGTTCCAAGAGTCTAATTCTTGGTTGAAAGCTGTTGCTCCATGGAACATGTCAGCCATGGTCAAGGCTTCTCCAGTATTCCAATTATTCAATGGTTCGTTAAATACCTCGGCATCTTTGAACATAGCCTCAAAATTTGTAACCACAGCTACATTCCAGTTATTGAGGGGTTGGTTAAAAAGAGATGCACTTTCAAACATAGATTCCATTAAAGTAACAGAGCTTACATTCCAAGTATTTAAGGGTTGATTAAATACCGAAGCATCTTCGAACATACTGAGTGTTGTTGCGACGGCGCTAACATCCCAATTGTTCAAAGGTTGGTCAAAGACTTCTGCTCCTCGGAACATGCTAGACATATTTACTACGGAATTCACATCCCAACTGTTTAAAGGTTGGTTAAATGCGGATGCATAGCTAAACATAGAGGCCATAGTAGTCACATTAGTAACATTCCAGCTATCTATATTCTGATTAAAACTAGTAGTTGAACTGAACATACTTGACATGTTGTTGACCGAACTTACATTCCAGTTATTCAAAGGTTGATTAAATGCTTCGGCACTTCTGAACATGGAACTCATGTTGGTTACTGAGGAGACATCCCAAGAATTTAAAGGTTGATTGAAGACAGTAGCTGAGCTAAACATGCTGGCGGTACTGGTTACATTTGCTACATTCCAATTATCTATATTTTGGTTGAAAGCTTCGGCGCGGTTAAACATGGAAGCCATATTTTCAACATTTTCAACGTTCCAATTATTTAATGGTTGGTTAAATTCGTCGGTGGATTCAAACATTTGAGACATGTTGATAACGCTACTGACGTCCCAATTGTTCAATGGCTGATTGAATACGGTTGCTTGCCTAAACATTCTAGCAATGTCCGTTACGCTACCGGTATCCCAACTATTAATATTTTGATTAAACTCGGAAGCTCCTGCAAACATGAAGTTCATATTGGTGACGTTGCTTACATCCCAAGTGTCTAGTGGTTGGTTGAATATTGAGGCAACACCGAACATACCATACATATTTGTAACATTGCTTACATCCCAATTGTTTATAGCACCGTTAAATAAAGGGCAAACAATGAACATGCTGCCCATATTCTCAACATTAGTCAGATTAGGAACGTCGGTCGCATTATATTCCATGTTTTCGCAGCCTGCAAAAGCGTTGTACATACTTTCCCAAACTTGTGTTCCCCATTGGTCAATAGACAATAATTTGTACGCATCGCCGCTAGACTGATTATGTCTTGGGCTTGGGAAGGTTCCGATAATACTTACCGTGTAGATACCTGGTGTTAAATAAGTGTGTGTAATATTGCCAGTTACGTTATTGTCGTATTGTCCATCTCCCCAATCAATATTATAATCATAAGTAAAACCAGATTGTGTTTGAATCAAAAGTTGATTTGCTGGGGTCGTTGTAGTTCCTTCCTGTAATGTGGTGTCGTAAGTTAATTTAAAGGCATCCGGACTATTTACCCAACTTTCAACCACCGTAAAGCTTATTTCTTGACATCCGGTAGCAGGACCATCACCGTTGTAAGGGACAACAGTTACATAAACAATGTCTCCAGTATCAAATTCATTAGAGAAACCCAAACCGACAACATTACCTACATCATAATTATTTGCAGGATTACCATCTATATTGACATAGCTTCTTACACCTCCTCGTTCGATTTCCAAAGTAATATAATAACCTGTAGCATTAGGCGCGGGATCCCAACGAATATCACTATTTGCGGGAGTGGCCGTATCACTTGCGTGGGGCATGGTAATAGTAGTACATAAAACATAAGAACAGTTCACACTATCTCCAGTAATGTTCCAACCATCATCGTCTATTAAACTTTGTCTTTGGGGCAATGCATCACAGTATTGAAGACCAGTTGCGCCTAAATTGATTCCTGAGTCTACGGTTTGACCAGACCATCCGATAAGCGTATTGTCATAATTTTCTTGTGAAAGTCCACTATTGGATAGCATATTGTTCATGTTGGTAACCGCAGAAATATCCCAAGGACTCAAATCTTGGTCGAAGGAAGTTGCTTGGTTAAAAACACCGGACATATTAGTAATTGATCCAGTATTCCATCCACTTATATCTTGATTAAAAGACGAAGCCTGACTAAATAGGTTGGAAAAATTTGAAACGTTAGTAAGATTCCATGTAGGTAAGGGTTGATTAAAGTCTTGTGCCCTGCTAAACATTGATGAAATATTTTCTACATTGGTCATATTCCAATTATCCAAAGGCTGATTAAAAGCTTGGGCTCTACTAAACATAGTTGACATATTGGTAACATTACCTACGTTCCAAGAACTTATGTTTTGATTAAATACAGGCGTTTCGCTGAACATACCCTGCATATTGGTAACGTTGCTAACGTTCCACCCACTTATATCTTGATTAAAGGCAGAGTTGTCTCTAAACATATAGCTCATATTGGTCACATTACTTACATCCCAATTATTGAGAGGAAGATTGTAGACTTGGTCCCAATAAAACCCATCAAAAACACTAGCCATATTCGTCACATTACTAACATTCCAATTATTTAGGGGTTGATTAAAAGTCCTATTTCTTTGAAACATGGCTGAGATATCCGTAACTGAAGATACGTTCCAATTACCGATAGGTTGATTAAAACGTGAACTATTAAACATGCCTGACATATTGGTGACATTGCTAACGTTCCAATTTGCAATAGGTTGGTTAAAGTCCGAACTATAGAACATGCTGCGCATGTTTGTCACATTACTTACATTCCAATTGTTTAAAGGAAAGTTGAACCTATTTGCATAATGGAACATACTGGACATATCAGTAACTTGAGTAACGTTCCAATTATTGATATTTTGATTGAAATCACTTGCGTAATAAAACATTGAGGACATATCGGTCACAGAGGCCGTGTTCCAGTTATCCAAGGGTTCATTAAAATCTTGTGCATAGTAAAATGTCTCGGACATTTTGGTGATTGCTGCGGTGTTCCAAGTATCTAGAGGTCTATTGAAAATTCTCGCATTATAGAACAAGCCTGAAATGTCTGTGATGTTGCTAATATCCCAATTATTAACAATTCCGTTAAAGCTGAGACAATCCCTAAACATGTTCTGTAACGTAGTTACTTGGGAAAGGTCTGGCGCATTAATGGCATCAAAATTTAAATTTTCACATCCGAAGAAAGCATTTTCCATGCTTTGCCATTGAATAGTGCCCCAGTCCAAAATTTCAATAATTTTTAGTTTATCACCTGTATTTTCATCATTAAAATAAATCGCTGGAAAATCGCCGCTAATTGAAATAGTATAAGTACCTGGTGCGGCATAGGTATGTGTGATATCGCCATTCACATTATTGTCGATAGCCCCATCGCCCCATTCTACGGTATAGTTGTAAGAAGTAAAACCTGGGTTTGTCGGTATAGTAACTTCGTTGTTTGCAGGAGACTGCGTACTAGTATTGTTAGTATTCCAAATAGATGTAAAGGACTGCGAGAAAATGGCCGTTCCTTGGATTAGGAAAAGTAAAAAGAGTAATTTTTTAAGCATTTCTATTAGTTTGGGGTTCTTTTTCAACGGTACATCAAACCAATTATTCTATACTACGGTTTGATTCGATTTTATTTGTTGTAAAACTATCTTTAACAAGGGTGAGACGCTACACGGTAAACCGTGAAAAGGTCTAAAAATGATGATATCTGTTTTTAGAATAAGTCTAAGAACAAATGCAACATTCCAGTATCTAACGAAGTATAAAGACGGAATAGTATAAGAGAACGTACCACTCGCCCGAGTGGCACTTGATTTTACCTAAAAGCTTGTTTTAAGGGCTATGACTGGACTTTTTTTCGATATTCGGATGGAGTCAGTCCGGTATGGGTTTTAAAAACTCTGTTGAAAGAAGTCTTACTTTTAAAGCCAGCATCAAAAGCAAAGGCTAAAATTTTAAACTCTTTGGTGGTGTCATTATCCATAAGTTTCTGTGCTTCTAAAACTCTATAGGAGTTAACGAAATTATAGAAATTCTGATTAAAGCCACTATTGAGCACTTCCGATAAATGATGACTGCTAATGCCCAACTGCTCAGCGAGGTCAGACTGGGATAAATCATTATTTAGATAAGGTTTTTCCGCTTCCATATGATTTAAAAGCTGTGCTTTATACCTCACAAAATCCTCTTCCGTTAGTGACGAATTCTTATAGACAGATACTTTCGTCTGAAAAGATCCAACTTGGTCTGAATTGGTATTCTGATTTTCATTTTGATAGTTATCCCTAAGAGCAGAGAATTGTTCTTGCAATAAAAGCTGTTCTCTTTGATACTTCTTTTTATTCAGAAAGAAAGAAAAAGAGACAATTCCTAAAATACAGGCAAATGCTATGCTCCATAGAAGTAGCCTATTCTTGTTCTCAAGTAACCCCGAAATAACGGATTCATTCGATTTTATGATTTCGTCCTTCGAGGCAATGTCTTCTTTCAAATCCATCTTAGTAGCACTCTGGCGATTTTCTAAAATCTTGTTCTGTAGGCCTAAGAATTTTTCATTGGCACTACGTTTATTCTTTGAATCGTTAATTTTTTCATAAGCTAGTGCCAGTTGATTGTAGGCCTTCATTTCAATTTCAAGTAATTCTTTATCTGCCGCTAATTCCTGAGCTTCGTTAAAGTATTTAATAGCATCAGTATTGCTTCCTAGGTGTTGTTCGGCAATTCCCAAGTTTAAAAGTAACCAAGCTCTTTTTTTTGTTGGTTTTTGGGCGTATGGCATGGAAAGTGCATTTTTGATATAGTCTATAGCTTTTTCGTATTCTTTTCGCTTCAAATAAGTATCACTGATATTACTCAACGCTGTTACTATAATAGACTCATTTTCGATATCCTCTCCTAGCTTTTTAGATTTAAAATGATAGGTTAGGGATTTTTCCGTTTCAGCTAGACTTTCGTGATTATTGGCGAGACCATTGTATGCCGCAGCTCTGATTTTTGGATTGTCCTCAAAGTTATCCAACATAGTAAGGACTTCGTTCATGACAGCTATAGCCTTGTCATGTGATTCAATATTGGTATACACATTGCCTAAGTTGACCAGAACAATGATTTTTGTTCTGTAGTCTTCTGGTATGTCTTCGGTCAGGGTCAAGGCATCCCTATATAAACGAATCGATTTATCTTGTTCGCCCCTATTATTGTAAAATACGGCTTGGTTAACCATACCCAAAATCTGATATTTTGACAACCCTTTTTCTTTGGATATTGTAAAAAGAGAATCGCTATAAAGCTTATGACTTTCATAATTTCCATTATTATAAGCCGTTTGAAGCTTATTGAGGTAAAAATTCACTTTTGAAAGGATTAAGGAGTCTTTTCCAGAGGGTTCTTGCAAATGACCATAAGTCATAAAGCAAGACACTAAGAAAACTAGTGACAGGATGCTGCGCATGTATCGGGAAACAATGGTTAGTTCTTTAAATATATGTGGAGAGACTATGAATTCCAAACTTTTTGGTAGTTTACATAAAACTAGAAGTAAATTGTGATAAAAATCACCCTGTAAACCGTGAAATAACTTAAAAGTTGGTTACTTAAATTTGTATTTCTACAAAATTAATGGAAAGAATGAAACGAGTTTCTTCAATCTTAGCGGTACTGACATTGTTTTTTGCAGGACTATGTTACTATTTCCTCTTTTATGCGGATGCAGGACCAGATGGTCTGGGAACCTTCTTTTCCAGTATTATTTGCGGCATACTTAGTTTAGGTTGTTTTGCCGTTTTTTTTATACAATTGTGGTTTGTTAAGGAGATACGGAGCGTACATAAAGTAATTTACATAGCTATTGTATTGTTACCCATCCTTATGATTTTATGGAGAGTTTTTTATCCGCAAGAATATAGCATTCAAGAGCCATATGGTATTGAAGTTTTAGAATAGACTGGTCTAACGGGTAAACTTTAAAGATTATCCATTTTTTTCTGGATTTCCTCTAAACACAAATTGCCCAAACTCCCTTCATGAGAATGTTCAATATCGCGTTTGGGAGAAAAAGTACCAGCTTCTATTTCTTGTCCCATTTTTTTATATGCATCCCTAAAAGGCATTCCGTTCTGTACCAATTCATTTAAGGTGTCTACACTAAAGAGGTAATCGTATTTGGGGTCTTCTAGAATACCGTCATTTACTTGTATTTCTTTTAAACTAAACGTTAGAATTTCCAAACAAGCCTTCATGTCTTGAATTGCTGGAACTATAATTTCCTTTACCAACTGTAAATCTCGGTGATAACCACTTGGGAGGTTATTAATGACAAGTGTTAATTGATTAGGAATGGATTGCAGTTTATTACATTTTCCCCGAACCAATTCAAAAACATCAGGATTCTTCTTATGCGGCATAATACTGGAGCCTGTCGTCAACTCATCTGGAAATGAAATAAAGTCAAAGTTCTGGCTCATATATAAACAGATGTCCATCGCCATTTTGGATAGCGTAGCGGCGATATTTGCCATACCGAAAGCAGTTGCTTTTTCTACTTTACCGCGTCCCATTTGAGCAGCTACTACATTAAATTTTTGAGTTTCAAAACCCATTTCTTTGGTCGTAAAACTTCTGTCTATAGGAAAAGAACTGCCATAACCCGCAGCACTTCCTAATGGATTTTGGTCTGCTACTTTGTAGGCAGCATCAATAAAATACAAATCATCTATCAAGCTTTCTGCGTAGGCGGAAAACCATAAGCCAAAGGATGATGGCATGGCAATTTGCAAATGCGTATACCCTGGTAAAAGCACTTCTTTATGTGCTTCAGCTAGGGATATCAAAACATCGAATAAGTTTTTAGTCTCCGTTTTTATGGTCTTAAGCTCATCCTTTAAATACAAGTGCATAGCCACCAGAACTTGGTCGTTTCTAGAACGCGCCGTATGTATTTTTTTACCTGTATCCCCTAATTTTTCAGTAAGAATAAATTCAATTTTGGAATGCATATCCTCAAAAGAATCTTCAATAACAAAATCGCCGTTTTTAATACTGGTTGCAATGGCGTTGAGTTCCCTTACCAAATCGTCTGTTTCGGTGGGGCTTAGTAAACCTATTTTTCCTAGCATTTTTGCATGTGCCTTTGAAGCAATGACGTCGTATTTTGCCAAATGCAAATCGAGTTCTCGGTCGTTACCTACTGTAAAATGGTCTATTTTTTTATCGGTACTAAAGCCTTTATCCCAGAGTTTCATTAAGTAGTTTTAAGTGGTTCTTATGTAGTAATTAGTAAAATGGTTTCTGTTTCAATCTGTTTAATTATTCCAGTTTAAAAAGTCAAATACCGTTACTTTCAAGTTCAAAAATCAAATTAAATTACGATACTATAATTTCTTGATTGAAATCTTTTATTTTTTAATAATTAGCCGCACGCTTAGTGCAGGAACCCTTCTAATATTTTAATATACAAACCAATCCCCTCTTCAATTTCGTGCACGTAAATATACTCATCTGCTGAATGCGAACGGGTACTATCTCCTGGTCCAAGTTTTAAAGATTGGCAGGTTAATGCGGCTTGGTCAGATAGGGTAGGGGAACCATACGTAGTTCTGCCCAGCGCAATACCTGATTGCACTAAAGAATGGTCTTTGTCAATTTTGGACGAATTTAATTTTAATCCTCTTTCTTGTATTTTACAAGGTGCTTCAGACTTCAGTATGTCGGCAATTTCCTTATTAGTATACGCATCGTTAACACGCACATCAATAACCAATTCTACTTGCGAAGGAACTACGTTGTGTTGGCTTCCCGCGTTTATTTGGGTCACCGTCATTTTTACATCGCCTAGGGCATCAGAGGTTTTTTGAAACTTGTAATTCTTGAACCATTCCAAGACTTCAATAGTATTATAAATAGAATTATCATCGTTGGGGTGAGCTGCATGCGAAGGTGTTCCTTTAACTATAGCGTCAAAAACAACCAGCCCTTTTTCTGCAATGGCCAAATTCATTAAGGTAGGTTCTCCTACAATAGCGACATCAATTTTAGGCAAACTGGGAAGTAATCCCCTTAAACTATGCTGCCCTGCATTTTCTTCCTCCATGGAGGCTACCATTAAAATATTATGATTTAGGTTTTCAGCATTATAAAAATGAGTGAATGTAGCAATTAAAGAGACCAAACAGCCGCCGGCATCATTACTTCCTAAACCGTATAATTTTCCATCTTCTATATGCGGATGAAAGGGGTCTTTAGTGTATGCTTTGTTAGGTTTTACGGTATCGTGGTGGGAGTTTAAAAGGAGGGTAGGTTTACCGTCATCCCAATGTTTGTTCTTGGCAAAAACGTTATTACGACTTCTTTCAAAAGGAATATCATATTCTTTAAACCAATTCTCGATAGCATCTGCTGTTTGATCTTCCTCACCAGAAAAAGATGGTATGGAAATCAATTTTTTTAATAAATCTATTGCCTTGGCTGTTAAATTGATCTGTTTCATTTTATAATGTAATCGTAGTGAATAATTTGGATTCAGGTCGTAACATTGTGGTATTTCCTATGCACACTTTGTTAACCTTTTTGTTTAAAGCATGAAAACAGTTCTCTAGTTTCGGCAGCATGCCGTCAGCGATAATTCCGTCTTTCAATAACTGCTTGTATTTTATTGAATCAATGTGTTGTACTACAGAATTTTCATCCGTAATATCGCTCAGAACACCTTTCTTTTCAAAGCAATAATAAAGTGTGATTTCATAAATTTCGCTCATTCCTATGGCTAGTTCCGAGGCAATGGTATCCGCATTTGTATTTAGTAATTGGCCTTTACCATCGTGGGTCATTGCACAAAATACCGGCGTTAAACCTGCTTCTAAAAGTTTTGAGATTATGTCACTATTTACACTATCTACATCACCAGCGAAACCATAGTCAATCTCTTTTACAGGACGCTTATGTGCTTTAATGGTATTGCCATCTGCGCCACTTAGTCCAATGGCGTTGCAGTTATTTGCTTGTAACTGGGCAACAATATTTTTGTTGGTAAGCCCACCGTAGACCATGGTAATTACCTTTAAGGTTTCTTCATCTGTAATACGCCTGCCATCGACCATTTTTGATTCAATACCTAGTTTAGTGGCCAGGTGTGTGGCCAATTTTCCTCCTCCATGAACCAGTATTTTAGGTCCTATTACATCAGCAAAAAGCGCTAAGAATTTTGCAAGTGCATCTTTGTTTTCGATGACGTTACCACCTATTTTTACTATTGATAGTTTCTGTTTCATTTTATGCTTTAACTACACACCTCTCAATCCCCCTCTTTTTAGAGGTAAAAACTGTTACCTTTTGCTTCCCTCCTAATAAGGAGGGATTGAGGGAGGTGTTAAAAATTTTTAATTGTCCTCCAAAATTTTCTTCAAAACTACTTGCGCTGCAAATGTTCTATTATTGGCCTGCTCAATAACCAGAGATTGCTCACTATCTAGGACGGCATCCGCTACCACAACATTTCTTCTAACCGGCAAGCAATGCATGAATTTTGCGTTCCCTAGTTTTTCTTTCGTCATCATCCAGTCTACATCTTGCTTAAGGACTTTTCCGTAATCGGTGTAGCTGCTCCAATTCTTCACGTAGACAAAATCTGCGTCTTGTAAGGCTTTTTCTTGGTCGTATTCAATTTTAGTATTCTTAGTGATTTCAGGGTTTAATTCATAACCCTTAGGATGTGTAATTACGAATTCCGCTTCTTGCAAGTGCATCATTTCTATAAAGGAATTGGCAACGGCGTGGGGCAATGCCTTTGGATGCGGCGCCCAAGAAAGCACAACTTTTGGTTCTGTTTTAGTTCTATTTTCTTCCAAAGTAATGGCGTCTGCCAGCGCTTGTAAAGGGTGGCCTATAGAGCTTTCCATATTTATAACAGGAACCGAGGCGTATTTTGTAAAGCCGTTTAAAACAACCTCTGCTTCATCTTTTTCTTTATCTGTTAGGGATGCAAAAGCACGGATGGCCACAACGTCGCAAAATTGAGAAACTACTTGAGCAGCCTCCTTTATATGTTCAGATTTGCCTTGGTCCATGACCGAGCCATCTTCAAATTCTAATTGCCAACCTTCACTCCCAAAATTCATGACCATGACTTCCATTCCTAAATTCATGGCTGCTTTTTGCGTGCTTAAACGGGTCCTTAAACTATTGTTGAAGAACAAAAGGCAAAGCGTTTTTTCTTTACCCAAGGTTTTATAAGCTGTAGGGTTGGTTTTAAGAGTACGAGCCTCTTTAACCCAACTGGGCAAGTGGTCAATGTCATTTATAGAAATGTAGTTTTTCATTACTTCAATATTTTGGTATGGCTAGACACACCTTTCAGCGCATCCACTATAAAATTATCTTTTAACCCATTTATAACCCAAGTTTCAATGGATGCTTGCTGGGCTATTGTGGCGGCTTGTATTTTGGAATGCATTCCGCCAGTGCCGTGAGAGGATTTTTCCAAACTTATTTCACTTTTTAAATCATTGATATTTGAAACGGCTGTAATTGTTTCGGCAGTTCCATTTTCTATAGATTTTTTAGTGTAAATGCCATTTGTATTGGTAGCAATTAGCAATAGGTCTACTTGAAGTAAGGCAGCAGTTAGCGCGGCAAGTTTGTCATTATCACCGAACTGAATTTCATCCGTAGCAACGGTATCATTTTCGTTGATGATGGGTATAAAGTTATTGGCAACCAATACATTAATGGTGTTTTTAATGTTTTCTTGCGATTCCGGTTTTTCAAAGTCAGAATAGGACAACAAACATTGCGATGTAAAAAGGCCCAATTCCCTAAAATTTTCTTGAAAAATTCGCATTAGATGTGGCTGTCCTATAGCCGCCAAGGCCTGTTTTACATTAATTTCTTTACCGTTGTGTTCCAATTTTACGAATTGTTTGGCAGCGGCTATAGCCCCAGAACTTACGATGATAAATTCATAATCATCCTTTAATTTGGCAATTTGCCGACCAATATCCTCGATTTTTCCACGGGATATTTGATTCGTTTCCTTTGTCAAGGTGTTTGAGCCAATTTTTAATAAGATTCTTTTCTTAGCCATCGTTACCTCGTTTGTCCGTTTCCTTTTACGTACCATTTGTTGGTTACCAAATGTTGCAGGCCAATTGGCCCTCTTTGGTGCAATTTGTCGGTACTAATGGCAAGCTCTCCACCAAGTCCAAACTGACCTCCGTCCGTAAAACGTGTAGAGGCGTTATGGTACACCGCAGCGCAATCTACATTGTTCATAAAATTTGCCGCAACTTCGTTGTTTTGGGTAATGATTGCGGCAGAATGACCGCCGCTATATTGGTTTATAAAAGCTATTGCTTCGTTGAGGTCGGGAACCTGACCTAGTACAATTTTGTAGTCCAAAAACTCTTCATGCCAAACAGATTCCGCTTCTATTTCTGAAGTGCCGTCCAATCCTTTCAATTTTGAATCGGTAAGAATTTCTACCTCCCGTTTTTTTAACTCTTGTGTCAATTGCTGCAAGAACTCTTGTTTTCTCGGTAAATCTCTTGCAATTAAAACCTTGTCCAGTGCATTACAGGCAGATATTTTCGTGGTTTTGGCGTTAATAATAACATCCAAAGCCATTTGTAAATCGGCTTCAGCCGCAACATATACAAAGTTGTTTCCGCGTCCGCTTACAATAACAGGACAGGTAGCATGTTTTTTTACAAAGGCAATCAATTGTTCTCCGCCTCTAGGTACTATTAAATCTAACTTTTCTGAGGGTTTTTCTAGAAATTCTTGAGTTTGGGTTCGGTTAAACTGTAAATAGGAAACCCAATGGGTATCACAATTATTTTCTTGAAGCGCTTTATGCCATAAATCTACCAAGACCAAATTGCTGTTAAGCGATTCTTTTCCTCCCTTTAATAAGATTTTATTACCCGATTTAAATGCGATGCCTGCCGCCTCGATAGTCACGTCTGGCCTAGATTCATAAATAATGAGAATGGTGCCAAAAGGAGCCGTTCTATTGCTTACCTGTACTCCGTTCTCATGGGTAAAGTTAAAGCGTTCTATATTTAAGGGGTCTGCCTCGTTTGTCAGTTCTTTTAACGACCTCATCATATCGGCAATTTTACTAGCGTCAACTTTTAGCCTGTCTCGCATAGAAATGTCATCCCCGGAATAATTCTCCAAATCAGTCTTATTGGCAGCTAATAGCGCATCTTTGTTTGCTTCAATGATTTTAATCATTGAAGTTAAGACGGCATTCCGCTGTGCTATGTTCAGTTGCTTGTTCACTATAATTCTAATTTTAGAGCGTTGAAAAATGTATCAATATGTGCTTTGGTGATGTTCAGTGCAGGGAGAATACGAAGCACGTGTTTGTCCTTTGCTCCCCCTGTGAATAGTTTTTGATTGTAAATAAGTTTTTTGCGCAATTCAGAAACTTCAAAATCAAATTCCAATCCCAACATTAATCCGCGTCCTTTCACCCTTTTTACTTGTGGAATTTCAGCTGCTTTTTTGTTGAAGTAGTCGCCCAGCGTTTTTGCGTTAGCAATAAGATTATCTTTTTCTAAAACTTCAAGAACGGCCATTGTCGCTACGCATGCCAAATGATTTCCACCAAAAGTGGTGCCTAGCATTCCGTATTTTGCTTCAATACTTTTATGAATTAAAACCCCACCCACAGGAAATCCGTTGCCCATACCTTTGGCAATACTAATTACCGCTGGCGTAATATTATGATGTTGAAAACCAAAGAATTTACCGCTTCTTCCAAAACCGGATTGTACCTCGTCCGCAATTAAAACAACATTATGCGCTTTGCAGCATTGTGCTATTTCTTGGTAAAAAGATGTAGTAGGTTCATCCAAACCACCCACGCCTTGTATAGCCTCTATGATTACGCCGCACACGTCTCCTTTTTCGATTTCTATCCTAAAGGAATCGATGTCGTTCAAAGGGATAATGGTTACTTTTTGCTGTTTGTTCAAGGGAGCGTTAATGGCCAAGTTGTCTGTTGCAGCTACAGCCGCCGAGGTACGCCCATGAAAACCGTTTTTAAAGGCGATTATTCTAGATTTTCCTGTTTGGAACGAGGCCATTTTTAAGGCATTTTCATTAGCTTCCGCACCAGAATTACATAAGAATAAATTATAGTCTTCACAGCTTGAAAGTACTCCTAACTTATTGGCCAGTTGCACTTGTAGCGGATTTTGAACGGCATTGCTATAAAATCCTATTTTATCCAATTGGTCTTTTAAACGCTTTACATAGTGCGGATGTGCGTGTCCAATGGAAATTACGGCGTGACCTCCATAAAAATCCAAGTATTCTTGGCCTTTGTCATCAGTAACTACAATTCCCTTGGCAGAAACCGGAGTAACATCATAGAGCGGATATACATCAAATAAATTCATCGTTTTATTTTTAGCTTCTGGAGCATCTTACTTTGTTTTAAACTCCGTGATTTTATCAAAGGAGGCTACAACGCCTTGTATCAAAGAAGAACTTAACCCTTGATGTTCCATTTCGTTCAGACCTTGAATCGTACATCCCATGGGTGTAGTAACCCTGTCAATTTCTTCTTCTGGATGATTACCAGATTCAATAAGCAAATTTGCCGCTCCGTTACAGGTGTGCATGGCCAGTTCCTGAGCTTCTTTGGCATCAAAACCTAATTGTATTGCGCCTTGGGTGGTAGCTCTAATTAAACGCATCCAAAAGGCAATGCCACTTGCACAAATAACCGTGGCAGCTTGCATTTGAGTTTCAGGAATTTCCATGGTATGTCCCATGCGGTTAAAAATGGCCTTGGCCAAATCTATTCGCTTTTTACCCATTTCATTACTACAGATACAGGTCATGGATTGGCCAACGGAAATAGCTGTATTTGGCATGCTTCGGATAATGTACTGTTGCGGGCCTATTAGTTTTTCAATTTGCTCGATACTAAATCCTGTAATCGCAGAAATGAGAACATGGTTATCAGAAAGTAAATCCTTTACGTCTTCCAGAATTTTTGCAAAATGTCCGGGTTGTACCGCAAAAATCAGAATATCGGAATTACGGACTGCATCTCTATTGTCCTGGGTCACGGTTACATTTCCGTACTTTTCAAAATCCTGAATATCTTTAAGATTTCTTTTTGTTAGGTACATGCTAGTGGCGCCGTTGCTATGCAAAATTCCTTTGGCTATGGATAAGCCCAAATTTCCTGCTCCTATAATTGCTATTTTCATTTTCCCCTTTTATATTATTTTCCCTTTCGTTCTTTATTTAAGGTTTGTTACACCTCCCTTAGTCCCTCCTTTCTAGGAGGGAAAGGTATTCACGACTTTAAGCTTTTAAAATACACCTGCTTTTAAATTCAATCCCAAATCTTCTTCTAGTCCAAAAATCAAATTCATATTCTGTACAGCTTGTCCCGATGCACCTTTTAGTAAATTATCAATGGCCGATGTAATTAACAAAGTGCCTTCATGTAGGTGTAAATGAATATGACACTGGTTGGTATTTACCACTTGCTTTAGATGTATGGGTTCACTGGCTACTTGTGTGAATATGGCACTTTTATAAAAATCCTTATATAGTGTTTGTGCATCTTCTAAACTCCCCTCAAAGGCGGTATAGGCAGTTGCCAATATGCCTCTAGTGAAATTTCCTCTGTTGGGTAGGAAGAATAACTCCGAAGTATTCGTTTGTAGCGATTTTAAACTTTCGTTTATTTCTCCAAGATGCTGATGGGTAAATGGCTTGTACCAACTTACGTTATTGTTTCTCCAGCTAAAATGCGACGTAGCAGACGGACTCACACCTGCGCCCGTACTGCCGGTTACTGCGTTGATATGGACCGCGGTAGTCAACTTTTTGGCTTTGGCCAGTGGTAACAGTGCTAGTTGAATTGCGGTTGCAAAACAGCCAGGGTTTGCAATATAATCGGCATTTTCTATCTTAGATTTGTGTAGTTCTGGAAGACCATAAATGAACTGTTTTCCATCAAAATTGGCATCGGCCTGTAACCTGAAATCATTGCTTAAGTCAATAATTTTGGTCGAAGCTGAAAAATTGTTTTCGTTCAGGAATTTGGTTGAATTTCCATGTCCAAGACAAAGGAATACGATATCCACGTTCAGGTTTACATTTCCGGTAAATTCCATTTCGGTAACTCCCAGTAGGTCTGGATGTGCGGTCGTTATTTTCTTTCCTGTTCTAGTGGTGCTAAATACAAAGTCGATTTCCGTTGCTGGATGCTGCAACAGTATTCGGATGAGTTCACCACCCGTGTATCCAGAACCACCAATAATACCTGCTTTAATCATTTTTCTAATTTATTTAGGCTGAGTTTTACACCTCCCTTAATCCCTCCTTATTAGGAGGGAAACTATTAGGTATTTGAATTATAAATTATCGTTGACGTAGTTATAAATTTTACTCGCATTGGACTGTATTTTTATAAATCCTTTAGCCTCATCGGCCGTCCAGCCTTTGTTCATTTCTCCGTAGCTACCAAAAGAAGCGTTCATTAAATCATGAGGTGATGAAATGCCATCTAAACGGAATTGAAACGGGTACAGACTTATAAAAACCTCTCCAGCAACCGTTTTTTGCGTATCGGTTAAAAAAGCTTCAATGTTTCGCATTACAGGGTCTAAATAATTCCCCTCATGTAGGAGCATGCCGTAAAAATTTCCTTGCTGTTCTTTTTGGAATTGCTGCCATTTGCTTAAGGTGTGCTTTTCCAATAAATGGTGGGCCTTAATAATAATAAGTGCTGCTGCAGCTTCAAAACCAACACGACCCTTAATACCTATAATCGTGTCCCCCACATGAATATCCCGGCCAATCGCATATTTGGAAGCCATGGATTCTAGCTTTTCAATATTGTTTATTGGGGTATCTTTCTCCCCGTTTACGGCAACCAGCTCTCCTTTTTCAAAAGTTAGTTTTACCTCGGAAGGTGTTTTTTCCTGTAGTTGACTAGGATAAGCGGTTTCCGGTAAAGGTTTTTCCGAGGTAAGTGTTTCTTCGCCACCAACAGATGTTCCCCAAAGGCCTTTATTTATAGAATACTTTGCCTTTTCCCAAGAATAGTCCACGCCATTTTCTTTCAAATAGGAGATTTCCGCTTCGCGCGATAACTTATTGTCTCGAATAGGGGTGATGATTGTTATTTCTGGGGCAATAATTTGAAAAATCATGTCAAAACGCACTTGGTCATTACCTGCGCCCGTGCTACCGTGTGCTATATGGCTAGCCCCAATTTTCTTAGCGTAATTTACAATTTCTATAGCCTGTACAATACGCTCCGCACTTACAGATAAAGGGTAGGTGTTGTTCTTCAGAACATTCCCGAAAATGAGGTATTTCACTACCTTTTCGTAGAAGGTCTGTACCGCGTCTATAGAAGTATAGGAAGTAGCTCCCAATTGCAAAGCTTTCTCCTCTATACTTTTAATCTCTTTTGAAGAAAATCCACCTGTATTTACACTGACGGCGTGCACTTCATATCCTTTTTCCTGTGATAAATATTTTGCGCAGTAGGAAGTGTCTAAACCGCCACTGTATGCTAAAACTAGTTTACTCATTTTGTTTTCTTTTTTAAGAGCAATTGCTCTTTTATACTTTTTAGCCTTGTAAAGGCCTTACTATTTACGTTGTCTTTTTTTACTGCGGGTTTTGCATTTGGGTCGTGCAGCATACCTGTGCAAAGGCACATTTTTTGTTCTGTTCTGGTCAGAATATCAAAGTTCTTGCAGGTTTGGCAGCCTTTCCAGAACTCTGGGTCGTCCGTTAGTTCGGAGAAGGTCACGGGCTTATAGCCCAATTCATAGTTAATTTTCATCACTGCCAATCCCGTAGTAATACCGAATATTTTAGCGTCTGGGAATTTCTCTTTACTTAAATTAAAGATGCGCTGCTTAATTTTTTTGGCAAGTCCTTGTCCCCTATAATCAGGATGAACGATAAGACCGGAATTGGCGACAAATTTTTCGTGTCCCCAAATCTCTATATAACAGAATCCTGCAAAGGTCTCACCGTCCAAAGCAATGACGGCATTACCGTTTTGTAGCTTATTCTGAATATAATCAGGTGTTCGCTTGGCGATGCCCGTACCCCGAACTTTGGCAGATTCTCCAATAGTATCGCAGATGATATGGGCGTATTTAAAATGTGATTCGTTAGCAACAACTAGTTTCATTGCTATTGGCTTTTAAGTGATAAAAAAAATATGATTGTGTCTGTGCGGAAATGGACTCACCTATTTCCATAAATTGTATAGTACCCTTACGGGCGGCGGCGAACGGGAACAAAAGAACGTACCGGAACTATGGTCCAGTTAGAAGTCGTTATGTGTGCTTTTGCTTTCATTAGAAGGTAAATGTACAATTAATATTGAATTATCCTAAGTCAGCCGAATAATTTTACAAAAACTTCACTTTTTGTTACGATGCATAATAATTTCATAAATCAAATAGGCGTAGACTGAAATATATTCAATGGCAACTAACCCCATATGCTCCTTAAAATCGGCATGGGCATAGGCAAAATAGCTTAAAACGATGACTGCCGACCACAATAAAGCGTAGCGGTAGGTAGTAAATAGGGTCAGTGTCACCAGAAAAATCACGTACCAAGGATGCACGGTCGGGGAGATAAAATAATAAATGGTCAGTATCCACAACATAGAAGAAAGTAAGACCTTGAGGTCCTGGTTCTTTCGTAGAAAAGTGAATAGTAGTACGGTGGCTATCGTTATTAGAGGCGTTAGTTTACCGTAGGTTTTAATTAGTTCCCACGGCTTGGCGTCAAATTGAATCGCTATTTGTTTTATACCATTGTAGAGTCCTGCATTAAACTCAAAGTTAGAAAACCAGAGCCCTATGGTTTTTGAGTAATTGTGTATAAATTCTGGGGAGTAGAATGGTACGAATAGTAAAAGGGAAGTCGCCCCGATTATCAAATAAAAAAGGATACTTTTCTTAAAATTGAAGTGTTTTAGAAACAATGGAAGAAACAATAAAGGAACCAGTTTTACGGATATGGAACAGGCCAGAACAACGCCTGCCCATTGCCATTTGTTCAGCGATAGTAAGTATAGGGCCCATACAAAGAAGAATAGCATTACCCCTTCAAAATGAAGGTTGCCCGTAAGTTCTACGATGACCAAAGGATTTAAGAAATACCAAAATATAAGGTGGGGCGAACGATTGAGGTTTTTTAATAATTTCCGACCAAAGTAGAAAATTCCAATATCCGCAAGTATACTAATGCCGCGGAGAGCAATAATGGAGCCTAGGATGCTTTTTCCACCAAAGAAAGCGGCAATAGCAAAGAAAAGTTGATTTAAAGGCGGGTAATTGCTAAAATGCCGCGCACTTAAACTTCCCATACCCTCGTAGAGTTGCTGGGCATTGGCAATGACTAGATTTGATTGCGTTATTAGTGTGTCCGGAACATTTAAATACGGGTTCTGTAAGTTACGGACCAATTGCCCATCCCATATAAAACGATAGAAATCTTGAGATAAGTTGGGCTCTGCGACCAGAAAGACCAATCTGGAAAGTATTCCTATCCCCAACAGAAATCGAAAGTTCCATTTTTCAAATTGGACGAGTTTATAACAAAGGAAGAACAGTGCCGCGAAAAGTGTCACTAATTTTACGAAATCCGTTCGCTCTAGGTGATAGGCAAAGGTGTAATAGAAGACAATACTCAAAAAGGCCAACACTAGCGAAACCTTGTGAAGTTTCACATATGTAGTTAAGCTATTGGACATTTTTTATAGGTTGATTGTTCTGACTAATGTAGTGGTTTTTAAACGGAAAGAAAACCTATTGCGCCATCATCTTGGCCAACAGCTCTTTTGTCATTTTAGCCGCTAAGTAGGCGGTCATGTCATTAAGGTCCCTGTCCGGGTTATATTCTACGATATCCGCACCCACAATGTTCGCCTTCACACCATGAAGAAGATTAATTACCTGCCTAGAGGATAAGCCTCCTGGTTCATGGTGTGAAACTCCTGGTGCACAAGCCGGGTCAAAACCATCCATATCCAAGGATATATACAAGGGATTATGGAATTTAGGAATCTTGTTCAGGTCTAAATTGCGCATTTCATGAATTTCCACTCCAAATTTTGTAGCTTGTTCCGCTTGGTGGGGATTTAAGGTGCGTATGCCCACTTGTACCAGTTTTACCGCAAAACCATTTTCCATAATACGCGCAAACGGGCACGCATGGGAGTAAGGGTCTCCTTCATAGTCGTGATACAAATCTGCATGAGCATCAATGTGCAGGATATCTAATTTTGGATAATGTTCATGAAAGGCCTTGATGATAGGGAAGGTCACCGAATGGTCTCCTCCAAAACTGAGTAGTTTAGCTCCCGATGCCAAATGTTCCTGGGTTCTCTTTTCAATATCAAAATAAGAAGCAATCTTAAAATCTCCTTTATCGATAACACCATCATTTTCAATAGAAATGCCACTTTCGGAATACAGGTTCATGGAGTCCGAATACAATGCTTTGCGTATAAGTGCAGGTGCTTTTGACGGGCCTTGTTGAAAGGAAGATTTTTCGTCCCACTGAAGCCCTTGAATATTAATTTTGGTCATGGTTTTTTCTTTGTTCCGCTAAAAAGTCAAATCTAAAATATTTAGCGGTCATTATAAAAATACGTAGACCCTGCGATTAAGCCCGAAGCCCTTATTGCTTTTGTTGCGCGACGTTTTATAGGTCCAAAATTCCAAAAGTATCGGAAAATGGCACGTCTATGCTGATAATTTCAAACTTAGGTATCAGTCCATTTTTAAGCATTTTCAATGTGCTTTTCGACCGAACATCTGAAGTAACGAAATGTATTATTGTCTTATCAATATCTGCTTGCGCAAATAACTTAGAATCGTTTGGTATAATTGCTCTAGGATGAAGATTCGTTATGCTTACTTTGTTTTCTGTAAAGAGTATATTAGCAAATTCCCCTGCGCGTTGCGCTTCTTTGAGATTAAATGGTAATATTTGAATATTAGTTAATGGTAAATCTGTTATTTTGCCCAATACGCAGTATTCTGCTATTGTTATTGTTGAAACTTTTAGGGTGATTTCGTTTTCTAAGAAGTATTTGTAATATCCAAGAGCATTATTGTGAAGCTTGTCCTCGTCATTTAACAAGCGAATAAAGAAACTGGTATCAAGTAGAACACTATGCTTCATAACCACCTCTCAAATCAATTAGCCACTCATCCGGATTAATCTTTTTCCAACTACTTTTTGCTTTCTCAATTAGACTATTCAAATAGGATTCATCAAATTTTGGACTATAATCTATTAACTCCAGTAGTTTTAATGACTTGGTGTCCACCTCTCCTGTTTCAAGATTTTGCAATCCAACTGCTCTTACTCCAAATCTTCTGTAAAGTAAATTTTCTTCTCTTTCTTTTAGAAACTCTTGTCCTGTCTCTATTGCTAAATAACCATAATCTTGAGTGTCCAGATGAATGTTTGCTTTACTCTTTCCGCCTGCATCTCTCAGAATACCATAAAAGTAGAGTTCTGCCTCAACCCAAGTTTCTTCTGTTTGTATAAATCTGGTTGAAGGATTTATGGTTAATTCGTATTCATTTTTTAAAGAAGTTTTAATTTGAAATTCGTAATTCTTTTGTCGAGATAAATTCTGAATATTCTCAATTGCCCTAGCGGTTTTAAGCTCTAGAAAGTCAATTGAATTATTAGCTTGAACTTGAGATAAAATAGCGCTAAAACCAATAACGGCTTGTATTGTTGTCTTGAATTTATGTTTTACAGAACCTTCTTCAATATCATAAGTTATAATAGGTCTGTCCTTCTTATTATTGGGATATAACAAATCCTCAATATTTTGCAGTATAGCCGCAATTTGTTTAATGTCATAGTTGTCAGGACTTAAATTTTTATGTCCAGATTTCCCTATTACTCGGATTTCTATTTCGCCAATTTTATCCACAAATCAAATGTACAAATATTTGTTTTAGACTATAACTTTCATTTTGGTCAAAATGTTGCACAACGGTTTGTAAAAGAAAAGTAGGTCTGGCGGTAAGCCGTGTTCTTTCGGTTTAGTCACAATCCAAATTAAAAGATTTGGCGGACTTAGTAGATAAACCCAAGCCATAAATTTAGCACTTTATGCCCATTTGCTATGGGTTTTGTTGTGCAACTGGGCTTTATTTATATTCAATTATAATTGACAATACCATCAAATATTGTTGTATTGAGACCAACGTAAATTTTTTCTTTTGCCAACTCTTTTTCTTCTTCACTCAAATTAGTTTTCTTTAGAAACAGCTCTTTTATAGCTCTTTCTTTTCGGGCTGATAAATGTCTAGTTCTTGGCAAAATTTCATCGCCTTTTGTGAAAATAATTAATCTAGTGTCCGTCTTGAGCTTTTCTCCAATTAATTCCCACCATTTCCTGTCAGTATCTCCAAGTGATGAGCCAAAAACACAAATTAAATGTGCGGCGTTAATTCTATTGGTAAAAAGCCTGTCTATATTATTTCTGTTCGCTCGATTACACTCTGTCTTAACAATTGATTCTAATATATCCTGATTTTCATGAAAAGAGATGTTTTTTATCTGTGACATGTCATTAACTCCAATAACCATATCATTATCTAAAAACCCGTGGATGTGCCTAACTTCTGTTAGTTTTATTCCTACGTTGTTTGAATGAGTTCCAAGTAAGACATTTTTTTGATTATCTCCGAGTAGTTTTTCAATAACCGTGGTGTAATTAAAAGTGAAAATATTCACGTTCCATTGATGCCTTACCCATTTCTTTTTGAAAGCCAGTAACTTTTCTTTATCAGCTGGAAGAAACATCCTTTCAGGAAAGGATAAATCTTCAAAGAATTTGTTTAAATTAATTTCTCCTTTATTGATTTTTTCTTCTTCTAGCGAAAGGTAGTTTGCAAGGTTCTTTCCAATATCTAAGGTTATATCATCAAATTCCTCAATAGAGTCTAATTGTTCGGTATATTTTCCCAATTCAAGTTCTAAATCTGCCCAATTCTTAAGGTTTTTTGAAATGTTGTTTTTTAACTTGATTACATTTTCATTCTCAGAAGTTATGCTCTTGTAGTAATTGTAAAAACTTTTATAACTGGTTTTCAAGTCTAGATTTAGGTCAAATCCATTTCCGATAATATGTAATATCTGCATAAAATAATTTAAAGCTATTTTGTTTGTTTTGCCTTGTTACTAACAATTATATAAAAGTACTAGGTACGTTTACACCTATTTTCTCAACAAGATACCAAACTTAAATAATGCTGAACGAAAAGAGGAGGTTTAAAAAGGCACTATTGCTGTCAATTCGAGCGTAGTCGAGAACAATAATTGCCTGACTTTTAATTCATATCGATTCCAATCGATGGGACGGGAAGGTGAAATCGCGACTTTTTGGACGCCCGCTTTTTTTTTAAAAATTCATCTTCCCATACTGCTTGAGTAAGTAAAAAGCCTATTAAAAAGGCTTAAATGGAGCTGTTTTATTCAGAATTTAGGGCTTGTGCCACGGTTACTTTTGTTAGCCAACGTTTTTTCCGTCTGAGTTAGTTGTTACATTCAGATTGGCAAGTCCATCTGCGTAAAGATTGCGTCTGAGTGATGTCCATCCGCGCCATACTTTTAAGTTCATTTATTCCAATCGAGTTATTTTTTTATCAAACCATACATCCTCATATCCTTTTGTATCGATTTGGAATCTGAATCCAATATCAAGACTTAGATATTTAATAATTTCAGGTTGCATTTTGATTAAATGTTCAGCGTGGATAGGTTTGAAAAAATCAGCAGAGTCTGACCATTCTCCGCTCCAAATATACCAGCCGTTCATTGTTCCGTGTTCGGGATGGCGTAACCCGTTTATTGGTTCAAATTCTAAATCAGTTCCTAATCCAACAAACAGTTGTTTGTCAATTGGCTTAAAGTCAGAGTTATATTTTTTGCAAATTGACTTTTGAGATTCGATATGTTTCTTAAATATTTCGATTTTCTAAAATGTTGGGTAACAACTATATAAACGTATCTAAGTACGTTTACACCTATTTTACCAACAAGATACCAAACTTAAAATAATACTTAACAAAAAGAGGAGGTTTAAAAAGTGGCTATTGCTGTCAATTCGAGCGAAGTCGAGAACTTCAATCATCTGATTTTAATTCATCTCGATTTCGCTCGATGGGACGGAAAGGAGATATCAAGACTTTTTGGACGCCCGCTTTTTTAAAAAAATTCATCTTCCCATACTGATTGAGTAAGTAAAAAGCCTCTTAGAACGTTTTAAACAGTGTTGTCTCTTGAAGAGTTAAGCACTTGCGTAACGGTTACCGTTATTGTTCTTGGTTTTTATTTTCAAAATCGCCATCCTTTTTTAAGTGCTCTTTTCTTAAACTTTCTGCGTAGTGAATAAAAGAGCCGTCAAAAAATTGTTTATTCGGACTTTCTAAAAGTGCTCCAAAGCCTGGAGTTAGTACCATTCCATCTACTAATGATTTTCTAGATTCCCAATTTTTTTTACTCAACATTTTGTTTTCGTTCTGCAAAAATAGATTCTCAACGTGCCTTATTTCCGCTGCAAATAAGTGAAAACCATGATTTTGTTCTTCTTCGGTTAGGGTATCCGGATTCATTCGGAAAGTTGAAATTATTCTTGATGACTCTTTTGTAGCACCTAAACTTAGAAGTATATGAATATCTAAGGCCGCAATCTCATGAAATGTTGAAGCTTGTGTTGCCTTTGTATTACTCCTTATTTGTAACCCAACAAAAATCAATGAAATGATAACAGCAAGGGCTGATATGATTTCTGCAATCAATGCATATTCTTCAAGTATTTCTTTCATAATTATTTTCTCTATTTCTATTATCAAAAGTTCAACTCATTAATTTGCTTGGGGTAATTTTTCTCACTTCTAAAATTAAGCACAACGCTTAAGCTAAAGCTTATTGTTTTACTTTTTCTTTTTTGTTCGAAAGCTAATTTTAAATAGTTCACTATGGCGTAATTTTCAATTTAGCGACTTTATAAATATATACAGACCTTTCGTTTTAGCCCTAAAGTCCGCATTAGGTTTAGGTTTATTTGTAGACCGTTCTTATTCCGTTAGTCCATTCGCAGAACTTTTGAAAATCCAAATACCTAGCGCAATTGTCAAGGAATAAATTAATACCCATATAGTTTGTTCCGACCATCTTATTATAAACCCCTTATCTACTATAAAGAATGTAATCCAGACCGATAAAAAGAAATAAAAAGATAAGATTTTTTTCTTTTTCAAGTCCGGAACTTTGTTATTTAAACGTCGTTTAATTAATCCGAAAATCACCATCGCTGGTATTGATGAAATCAAACCTACTAATATCATTACAAATAGTATTTCGGAAGAATTTAATATACTATTGAAACTGGTATCATTAATAATGACACCTAAAATTAATGCTAATAAAAGCGGCGAGATTATTACGGTAAACAGCCAAAATTTGATAGTATATACCATCTATTTTCTATTAAGAATTTGTTCGATATATTCCTTATGATTTTTATAGCCGTTTTTCTCGGGTTTTTCTAAGTCAATCATAACATCGATTCCAGAGTCGTAAATTTGCCAGTTATACTTTTTAGACAACTCAATCAATTCATAAAGTCCGTTTTCTCCATTTATTGAAAGCATAAAATTGCTCGAATGTTCGTTGTCGGCAAAAAAATCGATCCGAAAATCAGTTCCGAATATTTCCCGGTGATTGACATCCTTTTTTATTTGGTCAAATGAGCTTTCCAAAATCCCTTTAAAATCAGTCGGTTCCAATTGGTTTTCATCCAAATCCGCAACTGTATTTATTTTCTGTCTTGAATTAAATAGTACAATGTCCCAACTCATTTCTTCTCGTTTTTTGAGTAATAAATCCTCTTTAAGAAAACGTAGGTTGGTAAAGTCAGGATTAATAAAATTCCGATTACTTTAGTCAAATCAGTCATAATAAATTTTCCGCTTTTCCAAGCCATAGTTTCTGTTTTAGTTTCAGTAATCTCCAATCCGCTATTCACGAATAATGAAATCAAAACCACGATTAAAAACAAAAATATTAGATTGAAATAAGCCTTTTTCATAGTTTCCTCAAATGGGGCAGAACAATTGTATAAAGGTACCTAGGTACGTTTATACCTATTTTTCCAACAAGATACCAAACTTAAGAGTAGCACCAATAAAAAAGGATAGCGCAGCGCTATCCTTTTTTATTTTTTTAAAAGTGTTACGATTTAGGCTCGTGCCGTCAAGGATTTAAAGAATACAAAACCAAAGCCCCCTTAAAGATGCTTGTAATCACTCGTTTTTTTATTAATTAGTGGCTTGTGCCACGGTTACCATTGTTAGCAATAGTTATTCTTTCACGTTTACTTTTTCCAGATATTTATAATCTCCGTTTTCGTCCTTGATTAGACCATTTTCCAAATCCAGTTCAAAAGTCAATTTTGAATTATTCTCGTTTGACAATTCTCCGTTTATTTCAGTTCTATATGAATTTTCGACTTCAAGTAAATTATAACCAAACTCTAGTCCATCAACAATTAAAGAACTAGAATCAAATCCAAAGTCAAAGGCAACTGCTTTCGATAAATCGTTATTCGCTTTGAACGCCAATACTTCTTCATTGAAATCATTTTTTGAATAAGTCAAATCCACTCCGCCAATATAAATGGTATTTATTGATTCTTCATTTCCATTAATTTCATACACTCTAACAAATTGAACTAGAATTTTAAACTCTTCAATGTTCGAATCAGTTGAGTTTTTAAATGTAAAAAAGTACTCGGTTTCGGGTTTTATATCTTCGTTTTCACAGGATGAAAAACCAGTCAAAGCTATTGAGATAATTACAAAAATGATTTTCTTTATTGTTTTCATCTTATTGTTGTTTAATTATTGCTAACGGTTCGTATAAGATTAGTGCGACTTTGTGCGCGTGGATTTTCCTTTTGGAAAATCCGCCGTAACAAAGTACACACGGTGCTGCAAATTAGAAACTACCCAAGCATTGATTTTATACATTGTTACCAAACGGTTTTTCCATTTTCTGTTTTAGTTCAGTTCATTTTTATCTTAGTGAATCAACCTCTAAATCCATCGTTTGAGTTTTCAATTCGTTGCCTTTATCCTTTTTAGAGTTCTCTAAAATTTCTAATCTAGAATTTAGTTTTTCAATGTCATTAACATGTTCCTTATTTAGAGTTCCCATCCTAATCCACAATGCGAGTATTGCTATTGTCAGAGAAGCTATGGGAACAAATATTTGTACGAAATCTTTTAACCAACTTCTGATTATCTCCTTATTCCGATTGAGATATTTTTTTTCACTCAAGGCACTTAATCCTTCTGAAGGTGTAATGAAAAACCCTTTTCCGTTTATGTCAAAAGCATGAATTTCCTTTGAATTCCCCAATTCCGATATTATCAGGTCTCTATCTCCTTTTCGAGTTCCTAAAATCTCGTCAATTTCCTGGAGCTTGAGTCCGATCCTGTCCGCTCCGTCACCATTATCATCCTTATGAGCGATATATTTTTCCGATAATTTTTTCAATAAAAGATGTCGGCTTAAATTATATCTCATATTTTAACTGTTTGGTAAAGCCTGAGCTAAGAGTAGTGCGGTTTTAGAGCAACGGTTCCCTTGGCGCCACGCCCCGTAGCAAAAGCTTTTTATTTTGTGTTACTTTTTCTTGTCCAAAGCAAAATCCTAAAGATTTTGCGACTACATAAAAATACGCAAACCTTTGAATTAAACACCTTTGCCCTATTTGCTACAGGTATTGTTGGCATTTCGTACTTTTTTATTCAAGTTGCATTTTAGAATTCTTTTTTATTTCTGCTGCTATGTCAGGTCTTTTAACCACAATTAGTTTTGTATATTTTTTTTGTATGAATTGTGCAACCCAATATTTAGAATCTTCCTCAGGTGTTATTCCCAAGTCCATGCTATCAGAATAGTCACTTGACATAAGAAAATGGTCGTTTATATAAAAAAGATATGCGAAATGTTGAATAAATAACGATTCAATGTCAAAAGAAATAACGTCCAGATATTTTATTCTATTTGGATTGTGTATCTCATTGTCGTTTAATAACATATTGTGAAAGAAATTGTAATGCGTGTTGTCATTACATCTTTTTCTGATTTTTTTATATCTATCATCTTTTAATAAAAGGTTAGTAATAGGCATTAAAGATTCTGAATCCTTGATATATTTTGAAATAATCCTGTATTCAGGAATAGTCTCAGTTCCTATTCTCCAATTATCAATTTGCTTAACAATGAAATTGTCAAGACTAAAATTGTCCTGTAAGTAAAGGTTTGTATAGATGTTTATAAAAGTAGAATCAAAGTATTTTCTAATTAATGCGTAGGCATCATTAATCCGTCCCTTTCTCAAAATTTCACTAATGGAATTGATAGTTCCTTTGATGGATGATATTGAGTAAGTATCTAAATTCGTAAAACTCTTTGTTCCCTGAGGCATCCAACTCATAATATAAAAAGACAACGATTCATAGAAATCAGAATAGCCAGTCAATTCTGCGAAAACTTTGTGTTCCGTGTATTCCTTCCCTAACTTATCTTCTATAGTTATATTTCCAAATTCCAATTGTGATGAGATTTTTCAGTATGAATGCCAACGGTTAGTGTATGAAACATAGCGTATAAAAAGACACTAACTTTTCGGATTAACACAGAGCTGAATTTTTATATTTTGTTTTTATCTTTTCTATTTTAAAAGCCAAATTTAAAAATTTGGCGGTCTTTCTAAATATGCACAAACCTTTCGGTTTAGCAATAATTAGCTGTGTTTTATATACTTTGTTGTGTACAGTTTTTTAATTGTTTTCTTGTAATCTTTCATAGTAAAAGTAGTCAGCGTATTGTTCAAGTTTTTGATAAATGATAGTAATTCTATTCTTTAAATTTTCTAGGTCAACTTCAATATTATTCCAAGTATCAACATAAAAATGATTTCCCTCTTTTTTAGTGAAAGGATATCTTGAAAAATCCATTTTATCGTTTTTTTGATTCGGATTTAATGTCGTTGTTAGTTCATTCAGATACTCTCGAAGATTGAAATTGTCTTTTACTATCTCATTTGCTTTTTTTTGTCCATCTAAATCTTTTATTCTCGCTTTCAATACTGAAAACAGTTGGTTTAGGTTGTGAGTTCCGTCTATCTTGATGTCGATTTTCAATAATTCATTTAATGTTAGTGTTAAACCTTTTAAATAAAGTTCAATTCCGTGATTGAAATTCATAAAAATTGGAAATATCAAAATGTCGGCTATTTTCCCTTTGTTTTTGGATAGACATCTGTCACACAAAATTATAGCTGAATCGAAATAACCATCACCAAGATTAAACAAATTCACAATGTCACCACTTTCCATTCTCCAATTCAGAAATGCAATTTTATCAATCACCTCATTTCGTGAAAATATATCTTGAATGTCTTTGTTCATTAATGATTAGTTGGTTTCTCGTCAAATTGTACACAACAATTATATAAACGTACCTTGACACGTTTATACCTATTTTAACAACAAGATACCAAACTTAAGAGTAGCACCAATAAAAAAGGATAGCGCACCGCTATCCTTTTTTATTTTTAAAAGTATTGCAATTTAGGCTCGTGCCGTCAAGGATTTAAAAAATACAAAACCAAAGCCCAGGAACAACATAAAATGGAAGGGGAACAGACCAAAATCGTTCAAGGGTACGGCGCTGTACATTCCAAATAGGAAATAGACCATGAGCGCAAATTCTAGAATCATGTTCGGAGATAGTTTTTTGGCCAAATATTTATTGCCTTTCCAACTTTCCGTGATATTGTTAATATTGAATTTTGGCGTACGTACAAACTCACTTCTTTTGCCCATATGCCCCTCTAGCACCGCAATAGAATTGTGCAGCGAAAAGCCTAAGGCTACGGAGAAAAAGGTAAAGAAGAGTTTAATGTAATCTATGAAGTTGTCAAAACTACTTCCCTGTATGCTCTTATAGGTAAACCAATAGCATACAAAAAGAATAATGGTACTTACGATAAAGAAGCTGGTCGCCTCAAAAACCCATCCTAAATGACCGTACATGTTCTTGATGTAGAGCATAGGAATACTTAAAAGTGCTACGATAAATACACAAAGGAACATAGAGCTGTTCAGTAAATGCATTACCCCGTGAAACTTGGTTTTAAAAGGAATATTCTTTGCGGTAATAACGCTCCAAACGGTTTTTCTAAAGTTCTCCGCACCACCTTTGTTCCAACGGAACTGTTGTGAACGTGCTGCGCTAATTACCACAGGAAGTTCTGCGGGAGTCTCTACATCCTCTAAATATTTAAATTTCCAGTTTTTTAACTGTGCGCGGTAGCTTAAATCCAAATCTTCCGTTAGGGTATCGCCTTCCCAGTTTCCGGCATCTATAATGCAATCTTTTCTCCAGATACCTGCGGTACCATTAAAGTTTATGAAATGCCCTTTGGCGTTACGCCCTACTTGTTCTAAGGTAAAGTGCGCATCCAAAGCAAAAGCTTGTATCCTTGTTAGCGTAGAGTACTCTCTGTTGATATGGCCCCATCGTGTTTGTACCACACCTATTTCTTCGTCCTTAAAATAGACTACTGTTTTCTTTAACCAGTCCGCGGAGGGTAGGAAGTCTGCATCGAATATGGCAATAAAATCTCCCTTCGCTATTTTTAAACCTTCTTTTAAAGCACCTGCTTTAAAACCGGTTCTGTCCGTTCTACAAATATGTTTAATGTCTAATCCCGTCTCCTGTAATGCAGCGATACTTTTGGCCGTAGCTATGACGGTATCATCCGTAGAATCGTCCAACACCTGAATTTCTAACTTGCTTTTTGGGTATTCTATTTTTGCGATGTTCTCTAAAAGTCGCTCCATTACATACTCCTCGTTGTAAACGGGAAGTTGTATGGTAACAAAAGGAATTTCCTTGGGGTCCAGCAAATTAAATTTAGGAGCCGTTTGGTTCTGTCTTTTCTGGCTTAAATAATTCACCAAAAGATTCAATTGGGCAAGGCTATAAAAGAAAATCAATAGCAATGAAATACTGTAAATGGCAATAATGATGTAAGAAATTGTAAGTCCCATATTATTTTATACTGTATTTAAAAATCCAACCCAATATTTTAACGCCTGCAAATATACTACCTTTTACCGTTCCGGACACTTTTGAAACACCAATTCTTTTCTTGTAACGTACTGGTACTTCGGTATATGTCATTTTTTTACGTAAAACTTTCAATTGCATTTCTACCGTCCATCCGTAGGTCTTGTCCTGCATTTCCAATTCCTTGAGCTTTTCGTATTTAATGGCCCTAAAAGGACCTAAATCCGTAAAATTTGCCCTAAAAAACAAACGCATTAAAAAAGTGGCCAACCAGTTTCCAAAAACCTGCTGTGGTGTCATGGACCCTTCTTCTCGTAAACTTTTTCTTCTGGCTCCGACTACAAAATCGATATCATCCTCTAAAATTGGAGCTACCACCTTGTTCAACTCCTCAGGATAATCGGAATAGTCTCCATCGATAAATACGATAATATCGGGTTGTTTGGATTGTTCGGCAACATAATCTAATCCACGAAGGCAGGCATAACCATAACCTTTTCTCTCCTCTGTAAGCACGGTTGCTCCCGCATCTTGGGCATTACCTACCGTATTATCCGTAGAATTATTGTTCACAACTATTACCTCGGATACCGATTTTGGAAGCTCATGAATTACTTTTCCAATGGAATCTGCTTCATTAAAGGCGGGGATGATAACTTTAATTTGGGTCATTACTTTAAATCGGA
This sequence comes from Maribacter sp. R77961, assembly GCF_044594925.1. Taxonomy (GTDB): domain Bacteria; phylum Bacteroidota; class Bacteroidia; order Flavobacteriales; family Flavobacteriaceae; genus Maribacter. Next base: position 3,771,433 of record NZ_CP138991.1, read on the forward strand.
TAAACTGTTCTCTTTTGTAAAATCCCCAAAGCTAGTCCATTCCTTGATTTTTTTTCCATTGCTATATTTTTCGGCCGAAGTCAGTTTTTCGTCCATATATTTAAGGCAGTACCCATTTTTTACACCTTTACTCAATTGGCATTTGTGATTAATACGTCCTTTATTGTCGTAGAACAGCCACCAATTTACTTTTTCGCCATTTTCGTAATGCCCTTCTTGTGTACGCACCCGATGTTGGTCGAAAAAATACCAATAACTATCTCTTTTACCATATTTATAGCTTCCCTGTTCTGAAATTCTTCCGTTTTCATGATAGAATTTCCAGTAGTCCGTAGGCACATTGTAGCGTAACCATCCTTCTGAAGCTAATTTTCCATTGGCATGGTAGGTTTTACTATAGGTCTTGTCCTGAGCGTAGGAAGAACAAACGACCATAAAAAGTACAATTAAGATTAGGGGTCTAGGGAGCATAGTATTATTTTTTATTTACCAATTCCATTAAATCAGGGTCATTTCCTAACAGGACTTGTGTTGGGTTAATACGACCTGCTTCCGGTCCGTTTTCCAGTTTTAATACCCCACGTGGACACACGGCGGAACAAACACCACAACCTACACAACTAGAACGCACTATGTTTTCGCCCTTTTGCGCATAAGCCCTAACATCTATTCCTTGTTCGCAATAGGTAGAACAATTTCCACAGGAGATACACTGACCGCCATTGGTGGTAATTCTAAAACGAGATTTAAAGCGTTGTACAAAGCCTAAATAAGCAGCTAGGGGACAACCAAACCTACACCATACCCTATTTCCGAAAATAGGATAGAATCCCGTACCAATGACTCCGGCGAATACGGAACCTATCAAGAGGCTGTATGTATTCTGTACTCCGGATGTTTTAAGTCCTAGCACGGTGCCCGTTTCGGAAAAGAAGCTATACAAGGTCATTCCCGTCATTACCAGCGCAAACAATAATACCCCGTGAATCAACCAACGCTCTACTTTCCATGAGAAAAGTGATTTACTGGAATGTTGACGGTAAGGGTCGCCTAGGGTTTCGGCAAGTCCGCCACAACCACATACCCATGAGCAGTACCATCTTTTTCCGAAAAAGTAGACCATTACCGGAACGATGACCAAGGTGAGTATAACACCCCAGAACAAAATGAACATGCCAATACCACCGCTATTAATGAGCGATTTTAAGTTCCATTGAAAGAAAAAATCGTAATCTAGGGGAAATGCATTTTTAAAATCATAGTAAGGCATTTGAAGTCTTACCATAATCTCGGGGATTAGAAAGGCGAATACAATCTGAAAGAACAGTACGGAGGTGGTCCGAACTATTTGATAAATATTGTGACGGTATTTGATATACATACGCACGGCCATAACGGTCATGACAACACAGTACATAAAACCATAGACAAACCAGTGTCCTGCAGGATTACCACTTAGGCTTTCACTGATCGGGTCTACTAGATAGGTCCAGTTTACGGCATATTCCGAACGGAAGTAAAGGATAAGGTAAAAACCTACCAGAAAGATAAAAACCAACCAAGCTACCCAACCTTTGTTGGTGCTACTTTGATGATAAATACCATCGTTTTTAATGCCCTTTTGGCCTAATAAAACAACATTGGGGAGTATAAAAAGTAAGGCTCCGATTATTCCCAATCCAAAAGTTAAGAACCACATTAACCCTTTATTCTCAACGATGAAACCACTCCCTGCCTTTTTACCAAGTTGAGCGGCCATGTCGTGCGGTTTGGTGTAAATCACCTTTTTGTACTCCTTGTTCTTTCTATGTTGCGCATTCGCTTTTTCTAGCGCAGCGGTAATTTTAGGTGCAAATGCCAACATTCCATCAAAGGATTGATTGACAACGTTTTTCTCTAAATCAGCTACGAACAAATCACTCTTGATTCCTTTTTCGCTTACAAATGCCTTAAAATCAGTGCTTGATATGGAATAAGTTCCAATGACAGGTAGTGCGGTAAAAATAGCCAGTCCAACTAAAAAAATGACAAGCCCTATGTTCTTTATTGTTTTCATAAAATGGTTGTTCGTTGCTGGTTGTTTGTTGTCGGTTGAATTAGCTATCAACCATCAACTCGCAACCGTCAACAGTTTACGCGTTACTAAAAATTCGTTTCCAACTTTTCTTTTTAGGGTTGATGTTCGTCCCAAATTCAGAGTTGTATTTGGCCACTATCTCGCCCTCGTATTGTTTGTAGAATTCAGGATCAAAATTGGCATCCTTCAAATACTCCATCACATAATCCACGCTCCTTTCTTCTGTAAGCCACTTATCAAATAGCTCATGGCGCATACGTATCCCAAACGTATTTATTCCTAAGAATAATTTAGATTCTTTATGAAAGGCTATGGTGATGCAAATCTTTTCTTTGGCATGGCGCCAGTGAAAATGTTGCTCGTAGTCTTTCATTCCCCGTTCGCTAAATACCCAACCATAGGTTTGATATTCTACATCTAAAAATTTTGCGGAGTTGAACCAATGCCCGGGTTTGTATTCCGTTGGGTTACCGCAAAGTGTTTGTGCTAAAGTTTCACCCATCATCCTTCCGGTGTACCAAACTGCTTCTATAGGTCTTCTGTTGCCAATAGCCTCATGTTGCTCGGCACAATCTCCAATGGCATAGACGTTTTTGGCACTAGTTTCTAGTAAACGGTTCACTTTTACACCACGTCCCAATTCTATATCAGATTCTTTTAGAAAATCTACGTTGGGTGAAACACCGGCAGTTAACCCGACTATATCGCATGGTATGGTATCTCCTTTGTCCGTGACAACGGCCTTTGCTTTTCCATTTTCGTCGGATAAAATTTCAACGAGATTGGTGCCTAATCGTAAATCTATATGATGTTCCAGTATGTGTTCGTTAATCAATGCAGATTCTCCTGCGGGTAGTACGCCGTTCCAGAAACTATCTTCCCGCACCAAAAATGTTACGGGTATTTTACGACTGCGGAGCATTTCGGCCATTTCTATTCCTATAAGTCCGCCACCAACGATAACGGCTCTTTTGCATTGCTCTTTATCTGGGGCAAATTTTTCAAGGTTATCCAAATCCTGTTTGGAGTAAAGCCCTTGTACGCCTTCCAAATCTTGTCCTGGCCATCCAAATTTATTTGGCTTAGAACCCGTGGCGATGACCAATTTATCATAATCGATGGAAGTGCCGTCGGCTAACGCTACTTTGTTTTCGCTGGTATGTACTTGTTTTACATAACCTTTGACCAGTTCAATTCTATTTTTTTTCCAAAACCAGTTTTCATAGGGTTGTGTATGCTCAAACTTCATGTGCCCCATGTAAATGTACATGAGGGCAGTACGTGAGAAAAAATAATCTGTTTCGGCAGAAATGATGGTGATTCGCTTGTCGGAAAGTTTTCTTACGTGACGTGCCACGGTCACTCCCGAAATACCGTTGCCTATAATTACAATATGTTCCATGAATTGGTTTTGTTGGTTGTTGTGTCGTCCCTAAAGGTAATAACTTAACAAAGCATCTTTATTTAGAAAGATTATAAATTTTAGAACGAATGATTTCACAGGTATTCCTAAACACGACAAAAATTATGTCATAAGATTACGTAAATATTTTTGGTTTATATATTAAGGTAACGATGCTATAAACTCTTAAAATATTCACAAAAAAACAGATGGTCTTGTAGGTTTGTTAAAATAGTTTCGACCTAGTGGAAAATGCTAATCAATTTATAAAACAACTAAAATGAAAAATACAATAACCATAATAGCGATAAGCCTATTTTTCTTGATCAGTGCCAACGCTCAAGATTTAAATAGCTATTTCACTAGCACAGATAGTTTCTTAAAAGAACACGTTAATAACGGTCGTGTAAATTATAAAGCGATAAAAAATAATCCTGATGCGCTGGCATCACTTTTAGATAGTGCGAAAGCAATTTCGGTGACTACCTCCGATGCAAAGAATTACCAAGCTTTTTGGATAAACACCTATAACCTATTGGTAATTAATGGTATCGTAAATAACTATCCTTTAAAATCACCTTTGGATGTTGCCGGCTTTTTTGATAAAAAGAAATATGAGGTGGGTGGTGAGAATATAACGCTTAACGATATAGAAAATAAACTACTGAGAGCTAATTTCTCTAAGGACCCCAGATTCCATTTTGTGCTTGTGTGTGCTGGTCTTGGCTGCCCTCCAATTATAGCTAACGCCTATAAACCAAGCACATTGAACTCGCAGTTGAATACGCAGACAAAAAAAGCCCTGAACGACGATAATTTTATTCGTGTGAACAAGAACAAGGTAAAAGTGTCACAAATATTCGAATGGTATACAGGCGATTTTGAGCAAAACGGGTCAGATTTGGTAGACTTTATAAATACGTACAGAACAGAAAAACTTCCGGACAATAGTAAAGTGTCCTACTATCCATATGATTGGACCTTGAACGAGGTCAAATAAAACAATAAACAACAATTTAAATAACTAGTAATGAAATTATTAAAAAGAAATTTATTTCTTGCGGGAGCCCTATTGGCTTTTTTTAACGGAGTTTCGCAAGACAGTTTACAGCAAAAAAGTAATATTCAACAGTACACACCTTCTAAATTAATAGGTAAGGGTCAAGTAGATATCAAATGGTTCAATAACCTTTACACGCAAACGGAAAGTACATTTACCGAAGGTAAGGAGCCAAGACAATCATTTTTTACTTCCACCTTTGAATTTTATACCGGCGTAGGAAGAAACAACAGGGTAAACCTTGGTTTTATTGCCAGGTTACGTTCTAATGTAATCAGCTCTCAGAATGATGAAAGAGGCGCTTTAGATGTGTTTAGCTTCAGTGGTGACGATAATTCCCGTTCAGGTCTAACCGCTTTTGCCCCGTCTATTAAATTTGTACCCTTTGCAGCGGTAAGTAATTTTTCTATCCAAAGTTCCCTGTTTATTCCGTTAATTGATAATGAGACAGAAAACGGCGTTTTTCTAGAGCAGAAAGGGTTTGTTTGGCAAAACCGTTTGTTCTATGATTATACTTTTCCCGGTAACAAATGGCAACTTTTTACAGAGTTGACCACAGAACTTAACTTTGGAGACCAGGAAGAAAGTTTTGCAAACAATAGCTTAAATATAAATCCAGGGGTATTTATCAGTTATTTCCCGAGTTCTAAATTTACGGTTCTTGCTTTGGCCCAACATTCGCAACGATTAGATTTAGGGAACGAATTTGCTCAAGATTTCACCGCTTTAGGAGGAGGGGCTAAATATCAATTAACCAAAGCGCTTAACTTAGAAGTACTATATACTAATTTTGTAAGGGGAAGCAATACGGGTCTTGGAGAGACTTTTAACATAGGATTACGAGGTATTTTTTAAGTAGGACCTTTAAAAAAACCTAAATTAGGAGTCATAATATTCTATATGAGAAAATTAGGACTCCTTTTTATTTGCTGCATACAATTCTCTTGTAACAGTGATGCTCAAGAAAAAATTAATGGGGTAAGCTTTGTAGCTTCTAGAGATAAGGTTAGCCAAGCCCAGGTAAACGAAGTACTTAATATTCATGCGAACAGTGCCGCAGTGATGCCCTTTGGTTTTATGCGGGAAATTAGTAGTCCGGAAATTATTTTTGATACGGATAGGCAATGGTTCGGGGAAACCAGTAAAGGTGCTAAACAATACATAGCCCTTTTGCAGAAGAATGGAATAAAGGTGATGATAAAACCCCAAATATGGGTTTGGAGAGGGGAATTTACGGGAACCATAACAATGGAATCTGAGGAGAATTGGAAAAAATTGGAAAGCGCTTACGATAAGTTCATTTTGAAATATGCAGCCTTGGCAGCGGAAATGGGAGTGCCTATTCTTTGTATAGGTACAGAACTGGAAAAATTTGTCGAAAATAGACCGGATTATTGGTTGCGGCTCATAAAGAAAATACGAGCGGTCTATAAAGGTAAGTTGACGTATGCCGCCAATTGGGATGAATATAAGCGAACACCGTTTTGGAAGGAATTGGATTATATAGGTGTCGATGCCTATTTTCCTTTGTCAGACTCAAAAACACCGACTATAGCCGAATTGCAGAAAGGATGGCAGCCATGGAAAGATAAAATAACTGCGGTAGCCAAAGCAAATGATAGAAAAGTTCTTTTTACGGAGTTTGGTTATCGTAGTATGGACTACACCGCTAAAAAGCCTTGGTTGGTAGCTAATAATGAGGATAATGTGAACTTGGTTGCTCAAGCAAATGCAAAGAAGGCCATTTTTAATGAATTTTGGTCGGAAGATTGGTTTGCAGGGGGATATGTATGGAAATGGTTCATTAAGCATGACGCATCTGGTGGAGCATCGGATAATCGGTTTACACCACAGAACAAGCCAGCACAGGAGGTTATTGGAAGTCATTATAAAGCTTTTAAAAATTGAAAAGACTTATTGCATTATGTTTTGGTTTGGTACTGGCCTGTTCTGACGATTTACCTGATGACAGCACCTTGTCTTCCTATTTAGATGCTAATGAAATTGTCATAGATAATGTAATAGCATGTGCGGCCAGCAATCAAAATGATTCGTTGGTAAGTGTTTTTTTATATCCTAGACCGGGCGTAACCAACATTCAATATTTTGAAGCCTTCGGGGATGATAGCCAAAAAAATGATTTTGAGGCATACGAAAGAAAGGCATTACCTCTATTAGATGTTTTCAATGGTTTTTTAAAAAAGTTTGAAGTAACGATTACGGAAGAGAAATGGGTAATCGTAAGTTTTGAGGAAGATGAAAAGGTACACCTTTCTAACCCCATCCGAATAAAGAACAGTAGCAAGCCTACAGAATATATTGCTACCAATGTAAGTGTGGAGTCTAATACCATTAATCCCCTGATTACTTGGGAGGATGGGCTGTACGATGACACTAAAATATATTTTCAGGTAATAACCGACGCCGATGATACGCTAATTTCAGGCACCTACACTTTCGATAAATTTTTCAGATTTTATGAATTAGAAAATGTCGTGCTGAATATTACGCCAGATACACCAGATGATTTAAAGCCGAACGTCACCTATGGATTTACACTTTTAGCCGTAAGCGAGGATAATTGGGTGAATCTTTTTTCCGTTAAAAATTTTACCCCTTAAAGGTATTCGGGCACCAGCTGTGATACTTTTAAAAAAACTAAACCCTATTTTTGCAGTCAAGTGACAATTTGATGATTTCCAGACCCATACTATATGTTTTGCTCTTATTTTTTTGTGCGATTTTGAGCGCTCAAGAAGGAATAGTTCAGGATATAAAAATCCAAGGCACAAAGCGGACAAAACCTTCTTTTATTAAGAATTTAGTAGAACTAAAGGAAGGCATGGTTTTGGACTCCATTCTCATGGAGAAAGATATGACCCGTCTTAAAAGACTTCCCTCTGTATCACATGCGTATTATCAAGTTTTTCCTGTTAATGAAGGAAATTATACCGTAGTGTATGGTGTAGAAGAAAATTTCACTTTAATTCCTTTTGCGAATCTCTTCAGTTCTGCGAATGATGATTTTGCCTTCAGGGTGGGTCTTCAAGAGTTTAACCTCTTTGGTAAGAATATGACCTTGGGCGGTTTTTATCAGTTTGATGTTTTTAATTCCTATGGATTAAGTTTTAGGGCACCGTACCTCTTCAGTAATAAATTCGGTTTGGCATTTGCCTACAATAGCTTTACCACTCAGGAACCTGTTTTTTTTGATAACGATACCGCAGATTACCGATATAACAATGAAGGATTCGAAGTGTTGGGACTTTACGAGGTAAATTTTAAAAACAGATTGGAGTTAGGGGTAAGTTTCTTTACGGAGAATTATGATTACCTTTTCGGGGCTACCAGTGCAGGCGTTCCACAAGAGCTATCCGTAGACAAGCATCTTTTTAAGCTTATTTATAATTATGATGATATCGCTTATCATTATCAGTATTTATCTGGTTTTAGAAGTAGCCTTAATCTTCAATATGTAGGTAGTACGGACGATAATTTACCAGATTTTTGGATTGGTTTTAACGATTTCTCCTATTACCACAGGGTCGGTAAAAAAGGAAATTGGGCGAGTCGTCTTCGCTTAGGTCTGGCTAGTAACGTAGATACCCCATTTGCTCCTTTTACCGTAGATAATAATTTGAATATAAGAGGGGTTGGAAATACAATTGACAGAGGTACGGGAGCCATTGTTCTGAATACAGAGTATAGGCATACTTTAATTGATAAAGATTGGTTTGTCTTACAGACTAACGTATTTATAGACGGTGGTTCTTGGCGAAATCCAGGGGGTGATTTTGGCGATTTTAGCGATAATCAGAACATAAGAATTTATCCCGGAGCGGGTATACGTTTTATGCACAAAAGAATATTCAATGCTATTTTTAGGATTGATTACGGGTATGGAATAACCAGAGATGCGGATAAAGGTATTGTTTTTGGAATAGGACAGTATTTTTAGTGAATTGAGCTTATTTTCACCATGCTCTTAATCTGTCTTAAGTTTAAGACGCGGATTTTGGCGCGATTTCTTTCCGATTTCTCATTAAGAAGCACTTATCAATAGTGGGATAATAATTTTTTAACTAATTTTAACAAAAAGTTCAATTCCCCCTGTAGTGAACGAAAAAGAAAATATTGAAAATCCTATGCTCATTTTTGGAGCTTCAGGACACGCCAAGGTTGTAATAGATATCGTTGAAAAATCTGTTGCAGGTACTATAATTGGTCTTTTGGATAATTATAAACCAAAAGATGCCGTAGTTTTTGGGTACAAAGTACTTGGTTGCGAAAATGTACTTCCAGAAATATTAAAAAAATATCCGACCTGTAGTATTTTGATTGCAGTTGGAGACAATTGGACACGGTCGGTTATATTTGAAAAAATTATAAAATTAACACCAAAAATTAACTTCGCTTCCGCAATTCATCCAAGTGCTCTTATAGGAAAGGATGTTGAAATAGGAAAAGGTGTTGTTATAATGCCTGGGGCTGTAGTGAATTGTCATAGTAAAATCGGAGATTTTACTATAATAAACACAAGGGCAAGTATTGGTCATGAAGGCATAATGCACAAGTTTTCTAGTTTAGCTTCCAATGTTACCTTGGGGGGCAATGTGGAAATAGGTGCTTATTCTGCTATTTCTATAAGTGCAACTATACTACATGGAAAGAAAATAGGTACGCATACTATTGTTGGGGCTAGTTCTCTCATAACTAAAGATTGTATGGAACTTTCAGTTTTTTACGGAAATCCTGCAAGAAAAATACGGGTGCGAAAAGTAGGAGATGTTTATCTTTAATTTTCTAAGCCTTATCTGAGAAATAGTTTTACCATGATATACTTAACAAGTAAATTAAGAAGCTTAATATTCTATGTAGTAGATGGTTTTAAAGGTTTTCCAATTAAAGGACATCAACGAGAGCTATTAAAATATCAGGAAAAAGAAGATGTTCATTCTCTGGTAGCGCATAGCAATGAAAAAATTGTAAAATTACTTACCCATGCAAAAAGCCACGTTCCTTATTACATGAACCAAATTGGTTTAGAAACGCTGTCCGATTTTCCTGTTATTACAAAGCCTTCGATTCAAGAAAATTTTAATGATTTCATATCTTCCTTACATAGGAATCAAAAAAAAATTAAAGTTTCTACCAGTGGTTCAACAGGTATTCCATTTTTTCTTTACTGGGGTCAGGGTAAAAAGAAAAGAAACTCAGCGGATACATTGTTTTATCTTAAAAAAGCTGGCTATAATTTAGGGGAAAAACTTGTTTTTATTGGCGCTACAAGTAGCATTGGCAAGGAACAAACCCTGAAAAGAAAACTTGAAAATTTTCAATATTTTAATCTTAAAAGTGTAAATGAGGCTCAAATAAAAGTGATTTTAGAAAATCTTGCCAATAGCTCATTCCCTCAAACAATTGTAGGGTATGCTTCCAATTTGGAGTACATAGCACAGTATATAGAACAGAATAAATTAGAACAATTCCGCTCTATAAAAATTAAAGCGGTTGTAGCTATAGCAGAAGCTTTAAGTGATTATACGAAGCATTTTTTCATGTCCTATTTTGGAGTCAGAATCTTATCAAGATATTCAAGTCAGGAGGTTGGTATTTTAGCTCAGCAAAGTTTGCATGAAAAAGGAAATGATTTTGAGGTCAATTGGGCCAGTTATCATATGGAAATATTGAAGATAGATTCAGATGAACCAGCGGAAGAAGGAGAAATAGGCAGAATTGTGGTTACGGATTTATACAATTACATGATGCCTATCATAAGATATGATACAGGAGATTTATCTTACTTTTTGGATAAAGTAACAGTTCATAATCCTTTTCCGAAACTAACGAAAATTCAAGGCCGAAGAATTGATGCCGTTTATGACACTAAGGGCAAACAAGTCTCTTCATTGTTCATAGACAATCAGTTTTATCCTTACTTTGATAGAATAAAGCAGTTTCAATTTATTCAATCAGGTTTAAAAGAATATTTAATCAAGTTGAATATGTTTTCGGGGATTTGTGATTTTGAAGAGGAATTGATTGCAGAAGTTCGGAGTAATTTTGGAGATGACGCAAAGGTCTCTATTGAGTTGGTTGAGGAAATCCCAGTGCTGGCTTCGGGCAAAAGAAAAAAGGTCAAGAATGATTATCACAAATAACTCATAGTTTTTATTTAACGCGTGGTTTAACATTTTTTATCATAAGTCGACTTCTCCGATTATCTTTACAAAAGAATTTTAATTCTTTTTTCATGTGGAAGATAATTTTTTACAGTTCTTTTCTCTTGTCTTGGTGTACAATTACTAGTCAAAGCAAGCTAGATACCGTGGTTGCAAAAAAAGGAGATGGTATTTTCTCTATCTTGAGAAACGAAGGTATAGACCCCGTAAAATATTATGAAGAATTCTATAAGTTAAACGAGAAAGATATCCGTAACGGGAGCGAATTGGTCATCGGGAAAAATTATCTCTTGCCGGATGCTCCGGATTCTTTTAAAAATAGAGGCGTTAGAATAGCTGTTGAAGAACTAGTCGAGAAGTCTATCTTCGATAAGGAACTGACCAATTTAGCTGTCAAGGATAGTAGTTTAAAAAATACGGTCTATTACCTAATGTATTCCCCTAGTCTAAGTGGTAAAGATATTTCCGAGCGCTCTAATAATTTTATTATACAATTAGCAAGAGCGCTATTGGTTAGGAGTGCTAAAGTCTACCTTTTAGACAGTGCTATGTCCGAAGAAAATCTAAAAACGAATGCTACGGATAAAAGTTTTAATATAGCGCTATTAGGTGGTTATCCCAGTATTGTGAATAAAAAATACCTAATGAATAATGGTAGCTATCAACGGGTTATCGTACTGCAGGAGTTGAGTAAGAGCACTCGGAACTATGTCTTAAACGTGCAACACTATAGCTCCAGTAAAGAGGGCCAAATGTTGGCAAGTAGTCTGCAAAGGAATTTTAGAAAATATGCCGTTAGGAGAAGTGATGCAAAAAAGGAGGTTTCTTCTTTTGAGGACGATTCGGGTATTTACCTTGCTAAAAATCTATTAGCTCCGGTCACCATAATTTCAATGGATAGTGGGGAAAAAGCGCTAGAAAAAGGTATTGAGGTAAAATCGGGAACGACCTATTTGGCCAAGATGATTACCAACGGTATACTTAACGACTATTCCAATAACAATTTTAGTGATTAGTAGATTCCTTAATCAATTTAGTGCGGCACGAACTTTGTTTTAGATATACTAATGAAAAAGTTTTTTATATCTATTTTACTCCTCTTTTTAGGGCATAGCCTTTTTTCTCAGGATTCTGTGGAAACCGTTACCGCAGAAAAAGGAGATGGTGTTTTATCCTTGTTAAGGAAACAGGGTATAGATCCCTATGATGCATATGACGCGTTTATTCAATTAAATATTGATAATCTAAGGGATAGTATCCACTTATACGAAGGGCGAGATTATATTGTCCCTAATATAGCTTTAGATACGGTATCCATAGTGGATTCCATACAAAAACAGACGAAGAAAATAAAGGAAATAGAAGTAACTGCCTTTTCCATTTTTGGAGAAAAATACGAAAATGTACTTTCTAAAAGTAAAAGACTAAAGGGTGCCGTTTATTATCTGGTTTCCGGTCACGGTGGCCCAGACCCTGGCGCAATGGCGGTTTATAAAGGAAAATCCATCGCGGAAGACGAGTACGCCTATGATATAACGTTACGACTGGCCAAGGAGCTACTTTCCCATGGGGCTCAAGTTTATATTATCATTAGGGACGAGGACGATGGTATACGGGATGAGCGTATTTTGAAGATAGATAGGGATGAGGTTGCTTATCCTGATAAAAAAATCCCTTTAAATCAAGTAGCACGTTTAAAACAAAGGGTTGACATCATAAATGGGCTTTACAAAAAGAACAAAGGGAAATACCAGCGCTTAATTGTGACCCATATAGATAGCAGAAGTCAAGGTCAGAATATCGATGTATTTTTCTATCACCACGAGAAAAGTAAAAATGGTAAAAAGCTTGCAGAGAACATACATCAGACGTTTCAAAAGAAATATAAAAAGTATCAGCCCAACAGGGCCTATTCGGGCACTTTTGAAGACAGGACTTCACTTTATTTGGTAAAGAAAACCCATCCGGCCATGACCTTTATAGAGATTGGGAATATCAAGAACAAGAAAGACCAGAAGAGGATTTTACAGCCAGATAACAGACAAGCCTTGGCAAAGTGGATTTCGGAAGGGGTATTGCAAGATTTTGAACAGGAGTAACGGTTTTCTTATATGGCGATGTGTTTTACATAATATCTATGAAGATTCTCTGGCCCTGCGCCAAAGAAATGTTTTAAATGAATCATTCCAAAATGCCATTGTAAAGTCAGCACTCCTTTTTTCTCGTATCTCCTGGACGAAGTGGTCACCGTGTTGCTTAAGACCTTAAAAGCCGTCATTTTATATATTCTTTTGATGAATTCATTGTCTTCATATACCCTATAGGATTCATCAAATCCATTTGCTTTTTCAAATAAAGATTTTAGAATAAATAGCGATTGGTCTCCACCACGACATAACTGCGTGTTTATACGGGTAAACCAAGCAAAAACATCAAGAAAAGGATTTGTGGAATCAAACTTCATACGGAAACAGCCTACTTTAAAACCTTCGGTATAGGCATTTAAAATTTCCACATCAAAGTTTTTGGGCGGTAGGGTATCTACGTGTAAAAAGTACAAAATATCACCAGTGGCAATGGCAGCGCCCACATTCATTTGTAGTGCTCTGCCCTTTGAAGTTGAAATTACTCTGGCGCCCGCGTTCAGTGCCTCTTTGACCGTTGCGTCTTCACTGCCTCCGTCAACCACAAGTATTTCCTTTACTTGGTTTGATGAGGTATTGTTTTTAATACTCAGCAGTACTTTTTTAATATAATCCTCTTCATTAAGAACCGGGATTATAACACTGATCTGTGGGAATTGTATCGTCATTTAAAACAAACTGATTGTGCTAGTAGTGGCACAATCGGCCACAACCTTACAATTGTTTGATCAATTCACTGAATAATTTTACCATTTTAGGTTCTGTCTCACCCGCAATGGCAATAATCTCCCCGATGTCAACAGGTTTAAGATTGTCAGGATCGCATTCATCGGTCAAGACAGAAACTGCAACGATAGGAAGCCCTAAATGATTAGCGACGATTACTTCGGGAACGGTACTCATACCAACCGCATCCGAACCTAGAATTTTAAGCATCCTGTATTCCGCCTTGGTCTCTAGTTGTGGACCTACAACAGATGCATAGACACCTTTCTTTAAAGAGATGTCATTTGTAGCGGCTATTTTTTCTAATTTTTCTCGCATTTCCATATCATAAGGCTCCGACATATCTGCAAAACGTTCCCCAAATTCAGCCACGTTTTTAAAGGCTAATGGCGAGCCACCTTGAAGGTTTATATGATCTTCAATGAGCATAATATCCCCCTTTTTAAAATCGAGGTTTATGGCTCCCGCTGCATTGGAAATAAATAACTTTTTAATGCCTAGCATCTGCATAACGCGGATGGGGTAAGTAATGTCTAGAAAGTCGTAACCTTCGTATAAATGAAAGCGGCCTTGCATTACCACCACTTTTCTACCTTCAATAGTACCAAAAACTAATTTCCCCGTATGAAATTCTACGGTGGCTAAAGGGAAAAAAGGAATATGGTTGTAGTGTGCCTCTATCGGGTCTTTGATTTCATCGACTAGTTTTCCTAATCCGGTTCCTAATACAATTCCAAACTCGGGTGTGTCAAACCCTTTATTTATTAGGTAATCAACAGATTCTTGTAGTTGTTTCTTAGTCATGTTACATATGTTTTAAATAAGGCCCAAAAGCCTCAATGTCTTTAATATCTTCAAAATGATCTACATCGTTCTTTTCCGTAAGTAACTGTAAACCTTCTTGCTTTAAATCTTTAAGTGTAGCCTCTAGAACGCTTGCTGTTCCCCAATCTTTATTCTTGAAAAGGTCCTCTTTGTACTTTTTCATTCCCAAAAGATAATAGCCGCCATCTAGGGCCGGGCCTACCACATAGTCATTCTTTTCTAAAGCTAAGAAGGCTTCTTCGAGGTTTTGTTGGTTTAGGTCGTACATGTCGCTTCCAATAACGATTATACGCTCAAAACCTTTTTCGAATCCGTCTTTAAAGGCATTCGCCATCCGTTCGCCTAAATCTGCTCCCTCCTGTAATTTTTTATCGAAAACGGTAGGGTCCCAAATATCATTTTCCCAGATTTTATCGGAATAATAAACGGCCTTAGTGGCGTATAAGTTCTTGGTTATTGCGGCGGTATGATTCAAAAGAAATTTATAGATTTCCAAAGCGGCATCATCACCCACTTTGGCGGCAAGTCGTGTCTTGCATTTACCGAGCTCGGGATTTCGTGTAAATATAAGGAGCAGATTTTTTGAATTCACGAGATGAAAATTAATGGTTTTTTCATCTTTTATTTCTTTTTTAGTGTGTAGTATTCCCAAAAATTACTGGTATTTATAGTTTTTTAAAAATCGAATTACTTGTTGGTCCTATCATAAACCTTGATGCCCTTTGTCAATAATTTGCCCCAATGCTTACTAAAAGCATGCACACTATCGGTTTCTTGATTGTTACCGTTGTAGACGGGGTTGTCCTTGTTTTTCCAATCAAAGATACCTCCATAAAGATTTTTGACGTTCATGTAACCCATATCCATAAGTTTTTCGCCTATGTTTTCTGACCGTACTCCAATAGAACAGTACACTAGAATAGGAGCTTCTTTATCCGGTATTTGTGAACGCACCAAATCTTCGTCGAATTCTTTATAACCGACCCAAATTGCGTTTTTCAAGTGGCTTACCTCGTATTCTTCCTTTTTGCGTGTATCTAAAAGTAGGACTCCGTCGGTCAATGTGATATCTTTGGTATAGCCATAAGGGACTGTCTCTTTATTGAATTTTTTCAGTGTTCGGTCTAATTTATCCTGCGACCAAGAACTTTGGCTAAAGAATAAAATAGAAAGGAAAGTCAGAAAATATTTCATTAAATCACTATTTCGTTTTTGTAAAGGTACTATTTTAGAGATGTTTCCGCAGTAGTGTAAAAGCCAAATAAATGTTTAAGAAATGAAAAATAAGTTAATTTATAATCTCCTTTTTGCCTTTGCCTTAATAGTTCTTTCCTGTAAGGAGACTACGGATGAATCTTTGAAAAATGATATTTCAAAAAAAGAATCTTACTATACAGAGGCCTACCGTCCGCAGTATCATTTTACACCTGATGAAAAATGGATGAACGATCCTAACGGCTTGGTATATCATAAAGGTGTATACCACTTGTTTTATCAACACTATCCGGATAGTACAGTTTGGGGCCCCATGCATTGGGGTCATGCCACAAGTAAAGATATGGTGCGCTGGGAGCATAAACCTATTGCGCTTTACCCCGATGAAAACGGACTTATTTTTTCTGGAAGTGCGGTGGTGGATATGGATAATAGTTCAGGTTTTGGAACAAAGGAAAACCCTGCTTTGGTGGCTATTTTCACCTACCATTTAATGTCAGGAGAGAAAGCTGGGAGAAAAGATTTTCAGACTCAAGGGATTGCTTATAGTTTGGATAACGGGGATAGCTGGACCAAGTATGAAGGTAATCCTGTAATAGGTAATGACGGAATAAAGGACTTTAGGGATCCTAAAGTTTTTTGGAATGAAAAAGAATCCGTTTGGACCATGTTATTGGTTGCAGGGGACCATTTGCAGATATGGAATTCTCCTAATTTGAAGGAATGGGAGCAGGTAAGCGAATTCGGCAAAGACCAAGGCGCACATGGCGGTGTTTGGGAATGTCCAGATTTATTTCCTTTACAGGTAGAAGGAACCGATGCCGTTAAATGGGTTTTATTGATAAGTATAAATCCCGGTGCACCGAACGGTGGAAGCGGAACACAATATTTCGTTGGAGATTTTGATGGCAAAACCTTTACCTCTTACCAAAAAGAGAACAAGTGGCTGGACTTGGGCAGGGACAACTACGCCGGTGTAACCTATAATAATACCCCAAATAATGAACGCATTTTTATAGGTTGGATGAGTAATTGGGATTACGCCCGTGATACCCCTACCGAAAAATGGCGTAGTGCTATGACCGTTCCCAGAAAATTGTCGCTACAAAAGAATAATGATGTCTACGAACTTATAAATTATCCTTTGACGGCCATGGATGCCATTATAGAAAAGAACGCAAAAGAACTTGATTTAGCCGTAGCTCCGAATCAAACCAAAACCATTGAATTGGTAAAAAACAACCAGTCAGAAATTAGTTTTAGTACCACAGGTAGAGAATTTCAGCTAAGTTTAAAAAACAGTATAGGGGATAGTTTAGGAATTGTTTTAAAAGGCTCTGAAGGGAGCTTGGTTTTTGACCGCACTGCATCTGGTTTAACGGCTTTTGCAGGTAATTTTGCCACAGGTGTGCAAACGATGTTCGTTCCTAATCTGCCCAAGGATGAAGTAGAAATTCGGATGTTGTTGGATAAATCTTCTATTGAGCTTTTTGTAAATAAAGGGCAGTATGTGATGACGAATCAGATTTTTCCTAGGGATGCTTTCACCACCTTAGCGGTAAAGAATCTTTCAAAGGACAGCTTATTATTAAATCGCTTAACCGAAAATAGAGTGCAGCGAATTTGGGATTAGTCATTGTAACGGTTGCAAACAAAAAATCCCCGCTATTGCGAGGATTAGTTGTGGTGCCTCCAGGAATCGAACCAGGGACACATGGATTTTCAGTCCATTGCTCTACCAACTGAGCTAAGGCACCATTATTGTCAATATTTCAATTATCTATTTAACTTCTAGGCTTTTGGTAAAACCAACAACATGGATTTTCAGTCTCCCGAAGCTTCGGGACGTTACCAACTGAGCTAAGGCACCATGTCGCTATAAGCGGCTGCAAATATAATTTCAATTTTACGATATACAAACAAAATCACAAAAAAAGCCTTGGCTTTTTTTGTTTTAAGGTTTTCCTGTCCTCTAGATTAAGAATTTAGGCAGTGACGAAGAGCGCGGTGTTATGTCTTAGTGAAGAAAATGTGGCTACAGCATCGCAAATTCACAGTTGTTCGTTTTTTCATAAATTCTTCTTAATAAAATCTAAATGCCCAAGGTGCTTATCTATTAAATTCGCTATTTTAGGGCAAACCATTTAAAAAGAATGATTTCAACAATTCTTTTTTAAATGATTTTAGAACTAACGAAGACGCCCTTGTTGCTTTAAGAGGTCTTTTTAAACTACCTGGGGGACTATAATTAATTACACTAGATGAAAAGAAGAGACTTTGTACAATTATCGGGAATGGGCGCAGCCTCACTTCTGGTGCCCGCCAGTTTAATGGGAAATAGCATTCAAGCTGAAGCATTATTGGAGCCGGGCATGGATGTTATTGTTAAGAAACGTATGGCAGATGTAGCACTCAATACTGCAAAATCAATGGGAGCTACCTATGCGGATGCCAGAATAGGAAGGTATCTAAACCAATATGTCTTCACAAGAGAGGACAAGGTGCAAAATGTGGTAAATACAGAATCCTTTGGAATCGGTATTCGTGTTATCGCTAACGGCACTTGGGGTTTTGCATCTACGAATAGCGTTACGGAAGATGGTATAAAAAAAGCCACACAACAGGCTGTGGCTATTGCTAAGGCCAATTCAAAAATACAGACCGAACCTGTAAAGTTAGCACCGGTACAGTCACATGGTGAGGTATCTTGGAAAACACCTATCCAAAAAGACTTTAAGGAAGTGCCAGTGTCCGAGAAAGTGGATTTGTTATTGAATGCAAATGCAGCTGCCATGGAAAATGGTGCTAATTTCGTTAACTCTGCGTTGTTCATGGTAAACGAGCAAAAGTATTTTGCTTCTACGGATGGGTCTTATATAGACCAAGATGTACACCGTATATGGCCTACTTTTGGGGTTACTGCGGTTGATCGCGAAGCAGGCAAGTTTAAGACCAGGCAAGCTATGAGCGCTCCTATGGGTATGGGTTACGAATATATGGATGGTCTTGCTTCTGAAAAATTAGAAGGTCCTGCAGGTATAACATTATATAGAAAGAGCTATGATATTGTAGAAGATGCAGTGCAAGCCGCTAAACAGGCAACACAAATGCTTACTGCAAAATCAGTTGATCCTGGAAAATATGATTTGGTATTGGAACCAAACCATTTAGGATTAACGATTCATGAGTCTGTTGGCCATCCTTTGGAACTAGATAGGGTGCTTGGTTATGAGGCGAACTACGCTGGAACAAGTTTTGCAACCTTGGATAAATGGAAATCTGGTGACTTTAATTATGGTAGCGAAATCGTAAATTTAGTTGCAGATAAGACCATGGAAGGTAGTTTGGGTGCAGTTGGTTATGATGACGAAGGCGTAAAATGCAAACAATGGGATTTGGTGCGAAATGGTACACTAGTGAATTATCAAGCTATCAGGGACCAGGTAAATATTATCGGTCAGAACGAATCTCACGGTTGTTGTTATGCCCAAAGCTGGAACGATGTTCAATTTCAAAGAATGCCTAACGTATCCTTGGAGCCCGGTAAAGAGAAGTATTCTATTGCCGAAATGATAAAAGATGTAGAAAAAGGAATTTATATAGCGGGAAGAGGCTCGTATTCTATTGACCAACAGCGCTACAATTTTCAATTTGGTGGCACTGTATTCTACGAAATCAAAAATGGTAAAATAGTGGGTATGCTCAATGATGTGGCCTATCAATCCAATACGCAAGAGTTTTGGAATTCATGTGCAAAAATTTGTGATGAAAGCGATTATAGAATGTTCGGGTCTTTCTTTGATGGAAAAGGACAACCTTCACAGATAAGTGCGGTATCACACGGTAGTTCTACTACTAGATTTAACGATATAAACGTTATTAATACGGGTCGTAGCATTTAAGCAATTCACAAAACAAAAAATACTAAAATGGCAATATATACAGAAGAAGAAGCTAGAGCGATTATGGAAAAAGCGTTGCGTTTTTCCACGGCCGATACTTGCGAAATAAATTTAAGTGGAAGTGAAAGTGGAAACATTCGTTATGCGCGAAATTCCGTATCCACGTCCGGACACCGCTCTAATCAAACTTTAGTGGTGCAATCCAGTTACGGTAAAAAGTCCGGTACTGCGACAATAGATGAATTTGATGATGTTTCATTAGAAAAAGTAGTGAAGCGAGCTGAGGAGCTAGCAAAGTTGTCACCGGAGAATCCTGAATTCATGGAGCCTTTGGAACAACAGACTTATGACACGGCAATAAATTATGTAGAGGCAACGGCGAATATAGCTCCAGAATACAGGGCAACCGTGGCAAACGATAGCATTCAGCCAGCAATAGCGAACGATGTAACCGCAGCAGGGTTTTTGGACGATTCGTATGGCTTTAGCGCTATGTTGAACTCAAAGGGCCTGTTTGCCTATAACAAATACTCAAATGTAGACTTCACCGTAACCATGCGTAGTAATGACGGTACGGGGTCTGGATGGGTTTCCAGAGATTACAACGATATTAATAAGTTCGATGCTTCGGAGGCTTCAAAAACAGCAATAGATAAGGCAGTGCTTTCCAAAGAGGCTAAAGCCATAGAGCCAGGTAAATATACCGTTATTTTGGAGCCGGCTGCCGCGGAAAACCTAATTAGTAATTTAGGACGCGCCATAGATGCAAGAACGGCCGATGAAGGTCGTAGTTTTATGTCTAAAGAAGGTGGTGGTACCAAGATCGGGGAAAAAATAGTGGACGAAAGAGTAAATCTATGGTCAGACCCACTAAATCCAGAAGTTCCTACAGGTACCTGGAACGGCGCAGGGCAGGCTTTGAAGAAAACCTCTTGGATAGAAAATGGAGTCGTAAAGAATCTAGCTTACAGTAGGTACTGGGCAGCGCAAAAAGGGGTAGACCCAATACCTTACCCGGATAACCTAATTATGGGTGGGGGAGATGCTTCTCTAGAAGATTTAATAAAAAGCACGAAAAAGGGGATACTGGTAACACGCTTATGGTACATTAGAACCGTAGATCCACAAACCTTGCTCTATACAGGCTTAACTAGAGATGGGACTTTCTATATTGAAAACGGACAGATTAAATATCCCGTAAAGAACTTTAGGTTCAATGAAAGTCCAATTATTATGTTGAACAACTTGGAGACACTTGGAAAACAGGTTAGGATTAACGGTAATCTGATACCATACATGAAAATAAGAGATTTCACTTTTACCAGTTTATCGGACGCGGTTTAAAGTGTAATAGGTATATAAACTGGTTGTAGCTGAAATTTGTTGCAACCGGTTTTTTTGTTATTGTGAAATTAGAATCGCAAACTCTTGAGTACAAATTTTTTCTTTACTAGACTGCAGTATGAATCTGGTGATTGGGACGTAGATCAGCGAATGCCATCCAACCTTTTAAATTCTCTGGTGGAGTATACCACGTTAAAGGTTGATACCATAGAGAATATTGTGCCTTTAGGGAGTGATGCTATTTTCAAGTGTCCCTTCTGTTACCTTTCCGGACATAAACTCGTGCAGTTTACCAAAAAGGAAAAAGAAAATTTCAAAAGATATGTGAACAACGGAGGGTTTGTTTTTGTTGATGATTGCAACCATGATATAGATGGTCTTTTCGCCAAATCGTTTGAACGCCAAATGGAAGAAATATTTGGTAGTAGCAGTTTGAAGAAGCTGCCCAATGACCATGAGATTTATTCCATCTTTTTTGAATTTGAAGACGGACCACCAACAACGTCCCAAGAGCTAAATGGTTGGGGAGACGACCTTGTTCATGAGTATTTAAAGGCAATTCAGGTAAATGGGCGCATTGGTGTGCTCTATAGTAATAAGGATTATGGCTGTGAATGGGATTATGATTTTAGAAATAAACGTTGGTATAAAATTGACAATACACGATTTGGAGTAAACATCGTGATGTATGCATTAACTTCTTAAAGAATTCATATGGATGATAAGCTGCTGACAGCAGAAAAAGAAATAAAGGAACTGACCAATAAACTGTCCTTGTTAAAGAAAGAAATCGCAAAGGTAATTGTGGGACAGGAGGAAACGGTTGAACACCTTTTGATAACCTTTTTAGCAGGTGGCCATGCCTTACTGGAAGGTGTGCCCGGTCTTGCTAAAACCTTATTGATTAGAACCCTTTCGCAGGCCATAGACTTAAAATTTAACAGAATACAGTTTACTCCGGATTTAATGCCTTCGGATATTGTAGGTACGGAGATTTTGGAAGAGGACCAGAGCTCTGGCAAGAAATTCTTTAAATTTAATAAGGGGCCAATTTTTGCAAATATCATTTTAGCGGATGAGATTAACCGGACTCCGCCAAAAACCCAGGCGGCCTTACTTGAAGCCATGCAAGAGTTTGAGATAACCTATTCTGGAGAAACATACCCAATGGCTAAACCATTTTTTATTTTGGCAACTCAAAACCCTATAGAGCAATCAGGGACTTTTCCTTTGCCAGAAGCGCAACAGGACCGTTTCCTATTCTACATAAAGATTGGTTATCCTACAGCTAAGGAAGAGGCAGCTATCTTAAAGAATACCACGGGCTCCAGAAAACCCAGTGTAGAAAAAGTTCTTGGCGGAGAGGATATTATAAAACTGCAGCAATTGGTGAGAGACGTTCCGATCAGCGATGATTTAATCGCTTATGTGAATAAAGTCGTAAGGGCCACTAGGCCAGAAACAACGACCAATACTTTTGTAAAAGAATGGGTAAGCTGGGGTGCTGGTCCGCGTGCGGGGCAGGCCATGATTTTAACGGCAAAAGCACGGGCGTTGCAGGCAGGAAGGCTAGCGGTAACTCAAGAAGATTTGAAGAAGGTAGCGTTTCCTGTACTTCGACATCGGGTTATTGTAAATTTTAGGGCAGAAGCAGAGGGGATAACATCGGACAAGGTAACGGAAAAATTACTGGAACAATAGCGTTCATAAGAAATTAAAGTGAGGTGAAACAAGATTATAGACAGTTGCTTCAACCAAAAATCATCAATACTGTGTCTGGCTTGGCACTTATAGCAAGAGTTATTGTAGATGGTTATTTATCGGGAGCGCATCAAAGCAAAAGGGTAGGCCCTGGACTAGAATTTAGTCAATATAGAGGGTATCAGCCTGGGGATGATATGCGGCTGCTAGATTGGAAAATGTTGGCAAGGTCGGGTCGGTTTTATATCAAAGAGTCGGAAATAGATACGCAGGTTGCCGTTAAATTTATTGTAGATGCCAGTGCGTCAATGATGTATGAAGAGGAAGGTTTGTCCAAAATAGATTTTATAAGGATATTGGTGGCGTCATTGGCTCATTTATCTCATAACCAAGGAGATGCAACTGGTCTTTTTTCACTGAACAATACTAACTTGCAAGCACTGCATCCTACTGTTCACAAGCAACATTACAATCGGTTACTGCATGAGTTGTTAAAAATTAAGGGTAGTGGTAATTGGCCGGAGAATAGAACTACAGTATCTAAAATTCATCAAAGAGGGCAGAAGGAATTGTTGTTTGTACTAACGGATATGTATGAGCATAAGGAGGAGTTGACAAAGTGGATTCAATCTTTGAAAACTTCAAAAAACGAAGTAATCGTGCTTCAGATTTTGGGAAAGAACGAATTGGAATTTAATTACACGGGGGCTTTAGTATTTGAGGATTTAGAAACGGGGAAACGTGTAAAAGTCAATGCGAAGAATGCGAAAGAGCATTATCTGGAAGAAATACAGACCGCCCTGCTGAGAACAAAAGATTTTTTCTTAAGTAATGGTATTGGTTATGAAGTTTTTCGATTAGATAGCCCAATAGAGGAGGCTTTGCAATTGTTTCTTAAAAAACGAATACGGTTAAATTGATATGAGTTTTCTGAACCCAACATATTTATGGGGCCTTTTAGCACTTTTAGTGCCTTTGGTCATTCATTTTTTAAACAAAGGTGATGTAAAGACGATTAAAGTAGGTAGTGTTAAGTATTTAGAAGCTCAAGAAACTACACAAACTAAAAAGTTGAAGCTTAATGAATACGTGTTGCTCTTTTTAAGAATGCTGCTATTGGGTTTGTTGGTATTGGCCATTTCGGTTCCATCAATAGAGAAAGCAGTAAAAAAAGAATCCTTAACGTATTTTATTGAACCCTCTTTATTGGGCAATGATAAAATGAAATCACTTCTGGAAAGTGAGTCCCAAGCTTCATTTCGATTTTTTTCTACCGATTTCCCCACTTTGGATACGGATAAGATGCCAAATGGGAAACCTAATTATTGGCAGCTAGCAGAGGCCTTAAATGATTTTCCCTCGGATAGTATCGTTGTATTCTCGGAGTCCCGAGTTTCTGGAATAAGAGGTATACGACCTAAGATACCCAATACGATCAATTGGGTGGTTATGAACCAAGGAACAAAACTAGACACCCTTATTGGTGCGTATAAAACCGACGAAGAGGTGGTGTTGGTAAATGTGGTTAGTAGCGACGGTTATACCGATATTGAAAAAGAATCCATATCCCGAGAAAGCAACATATTTATGGCCTTATTAGGCGATAGTATTAAAGTGGAACGGAATGGAAAAACTAGCAAGGTTCGGTTATGGACAAAAGATACCTTAGCAATAGGGCTGTTTTATGATTCTGATTTTTCGCGGGAAGTGCAATATATTTTGGCTGCTTTGGATGCGGTATCGGTTTATGCACAACAACCACTGCATATTAAAAAATTTAAAGATGATGATAGTATGTTGGAGGCAGATTTTGACTTTTTGATTTGGCTTAAAAGTAAGCCTGTTTCCGAAACGGATACGAACTACCTAAGTTTTCAGCCAGATAGTCTTTCGGGTCAACTAATTTCGAAAGGGTATAGCAACAATAGTTTTTTTCTCACAGAGCGGCTATCGATTAGGAATACCCTTAAGGGCAGATTGCCAGAACGTTTGTTGGAAATAATTGCTCCTAAGGAAGCGCTAACTGAAAGAATAGCCCCTTTTGATAAAAGAGTTCTTGCTAGTGAGGAATTGGTTCCTTTGCCTACCAATAGCGTGCAGGGGGCAATTAGGGTAAACAAAACTTCCTTGGCGTCATGGGTTTGGTTCATTGCTATTGTGGTATTAGTCGTGGAACGAGTGCTTTCTAAATTAAGAAGACAATGATGGAAGCGCGGCAAATTTTGAAAAACACGCTTTGGAAATGGCGGTTGTACAGGCTAACAGAAATTGTGTTTCTAGCACTAAGTTCAGCAATAATAGCCTTTTTGTTATCAATTTCTTTCGGTATAGCGGTTCTTGTCTTTGTTGTAGTAAGTAGTATTGGTGTGGTATATCATAAACCGTGGACTCATGGTTTGGCCGATATCTGTAGTGACTTGGACGTTAGTTTGGGCGTATTGGAAAATAGTTCTTCATTACTGTTAACGCCGGAAGAAGAATTAACCCTACTGGCCCAAATACAACAATCTAAAATAGCCAAAACCTTAAAGTCCCATGAAAAAGCCATTCGAATTAAAAATAGATTAGGACTGGGTGCTCTGATGACTTTTTGTTGCTTGGGGCTATTGGTAGTGGGGTATTATACTGGGGTTTTGCAAAATACAAAGATTGAAAATCCACAAATTACCGAGAAGGAAGCTATAATGGTTACCGCTTTGGACACTGGGCTGGCAGCGGTGGTTCCGCCAAAAATCAATAAACAAACCATCACGATACAGTATCCTGCGTATACCAAAAAGAAGCGGCTGGTAACGTCGGACATGAATATTAAGGCTTTGGAAGGGTCAACTGTGAAATGGACCATTGGTTACGATCAAAAGGTAAAAGAATCCTTGCTGCAATTTGGAACTGATGAGGTAGCCATGCAAAAAAGGAATGATTCTTATTTTAGCCTAACCAGTCCTGAAAGTTCTAGTTTTTATAATCTGAAGTTTTCAGATACGCTGGGGAATAGGTATATATCGGATTTGTACGCTCTTGAAGTGTATAAGGATGAAGCGCCATCAATCACCATTGCTGGCTTGCAACAGTTTACATCATTTAATTTCGATGGTCCGCAGCTTCTAGAATTCACGGCTAATCTAAAGGATGATTTTGGTATAGCCGATGTAGCTATCATAGCCACGGTGAGCAAGGGCGCAGGGGAGTCCGTTAAGTTCAGGGAAGAGCGGTTGTCATTTGATGCATTCTTTGAAAAAGCCTCAAAATCATCCGTACTGAGAAAAAAATTAGATTTGAGAGCATTAAAAATGGAGCCTGGCGACGAACTCTATTTTTATGTGGAGGCGACGGACGTCAAAACTCCAAAACCGAATATCACCAGAACCGAAACTTTTTTTTCCGTAATAAAGGATACGGTTAAGGATGGCTTTGCGGTAGAAGGAACTATGGGGGCGGATCTTATGCCAGATTATTTTAGAAGTCAACGTCAATTAATTATTGATACAGAAAAACTAATTGCTAATGAAGCTACACTGGTAAAAAAGGTATATAACTTTAAAAGCAATGAGTTGGGCTTTGACCAAAAAGCACTTCGCATAAAATATGGCGCCTTTATGGGTGATGAAACTGAGGGTCCTGTAACTTCTACAGCCAGTTCCATTGAGACTATGGATTCAGAAGATCCTCTGGCTTCTTATTCACATAAGCACGATTCGGATAATGAACATAATTTGGTGGCGGAGGAAGAACATGATCAGGGTCATGATCACGAAGAAAGTGATGCACAAGAAGAAGATCCACTAGAGGCATATGTTCACGATCATGAAGACCCCGAAGCATCTACCTTATTCGCACAATCTTTAAAAAGTAAATTAAAACAGGCTATGGCCGAAATGTGGGATGCGGAGTTGTACCTACGTTTGTTTGAGCCAGAGAAATCATTACCCTATCAATACAAAGCACTAAAACTTATTCAAGAGATAAAGAATAGTGCCCGTATTTATGTGCATCGTATTGGTTTTGACCCTCCACCAATCAAGGAAAACAAGCGTTTATCTGGAGAAACAGATGAAATTAAAAGTTTTAGTAAAAAGGAAGATTTAGAGAAAGAAGTGCCGTACGTTTTTATGAATAAAGCTATTGAGAGATTAGAAATACTGCGAACTAAGAAAATATTGATTCAAGGAACGGACAGAGAAATTTTTAAAAAAGCTGGTGAGGAACTGGGGGCTTTGGCTATAAAGGAACCTAGTAAGCATTTGAAGACATTACAAGGTTTAAAAGTACTTTCCGAAGCTAGGGCAAGTAATGAAAAGGATTTGAGATTGGTACAGAAAGGTTTGTCACAAGCGTTACCTAAAAGGTCTGCGGAGCCTAATAAAGGTAATGGTTACACTAGTAGATTAAATGAATTAATGTTAGATGCCCTGGAGATAAATGAATAATTCCATTCAATTTATAAATGAAAAATGGCTGTGGTTCTCCATAGTGTTGGCATTTATTTTGGTGCTACTTTTTATTTGGAAGGAATGGAAGGGTAGTTTTAATCGTAATTTTTATATCAATAGCGTAGTGGCTCTTATTGGACTTACGGCACTGCTATTTATGTTTCTTGGACCCACTTGGACAAAGGAAGTACAGGGAAAAGCAGTACTACTTACTCAGGGTTTTAGTCAGGTGCGGTTAGATAGTCTTAAAAAACAAGATCAATTCATCAAAGAAATAAACTATGTTCCCGGTGAAAACCTAAAGGAAAGGCTGGTATCCATTAATGAGTTAGTTGTTTTAGGACATGGAGTGGCTGTATTTGATTATTGGCAACTAGAGGAAACTGCTGTAAACTATCTTAAAGGGGAACTCCCTAGTGGTATTGTACGGATAAACTATCCATCGGAAAGTAGAGTTGGGACAGAATTAACCATTCAAGGAGTCTACAATAGGCCAACTGCAGGAACTAAATTGTGTTTACAAGGATCGGGAGGAAAAGTTCTTGATTCTGTTATCTTAAAAAGTGATAACAGGCAGGGGTTTTCCTTAAATACTATAGTAAAGACCGAAGGGAAATTTGTGTATCAGCTTGTAGAAATGGATAGTGTAAATAAGGTTATTAGTACAAATCCGTTGCCTTTGGTAGTTGAGGATATAGCCGTATTAAAAGTGCTCATCGTAAATCAGTTTCCATCTTTTGAGACGAAATACCTAAAAAATTACCTATCGGAGGAGGGACATGAATTGGTAGTAAGAAGTAAGATTACCAGTGGTAAGTATAAATTTGAGTATTTCAACACAATACGCCAACCAATCTATAGGTTTACAGAAAAGTCACTGGCTTTCTTCGATGTTTTAATCTTGGACACAGAGACTTTTATGGGGCTATCTAGGAATACCTTGGAAAGCCTTGAAAAAAGTGTAAAAGAAGAGGGGTTGGGGGTTTTTGTGCAACCGAACAGAAGGTTGTTTAGGTTCAAGAATAGTCTTGTAAACTTCAATAGTGTTTCAGATGGTAAGGAGAAGTTGGTGCCCTCCGATTGGTCTAAAAATCCCATCGGCAAATATCCTTATCGGTTCAATGATGAAAGTTTAAAAGCATTGCTTATAGGAAATTATGCAAAACGTATAGTAATAGGGAAAGGTACTATTGGAACAAGTCTACTTAAAAATTCCTATGAATTGGTGTTGAAAGGTGAAAGCGATACATACAAAGAAATTTGGTCATCCATACTTAGCCAGATTTCCAAGAAAGCGGAGTCAGCTGCTCTTTTTAATACGTCTAACGGATTTATTTTTAAAGATTTACCTTTTGAATTTTCGGTACAGACCCAAAAGCAGAGACCGCAACTACGACATGGTTCCGGTTACCTTATTCCCTTAATGAAAGATGCAACGCTACACGATAAATGGCAAGGAACCATCTATCCACAAAAAAAAGGTTGGAACAGTTTAAACCTTAAGGTAGACACTGCAACTGTTGTAATGAATTATTACGTTATGGATACTGAACAATGGAAGCCACTAGTCGGCGCAAACACCGTAGTGGATAACACACGGTTTTTTGGAAAAGAAGAAAAGAAGAACCTTAGAAGAGAAAGTTATGCGGCGGTTTCAAGCTTTTGGTATTTTCTTCTATTTCTTAGTTGTATGGGTTATTTGTGGCTAGTACCAAAATTGTGGAATTGATTTTATGTAATTGTGCATTGTTCTTTTCCCTTATATACCTTTGTAAAATGAATTTGATAATAGACCAAGGAAATACATTTATAAAATTCGCGGTTTTTCAAAAAGGAAAGCTACTATTTGATCAATCCTTTTTAGCGAAACAATTTGTTGAAAAGGTTAAGGAAATTTTTAAGAACTATCCAAAGATAAATCAGTCTATTGTTTCTACCGTGGGTGAACTGGATAATAAAGATCTTGCAGTGCTTTCTTTGTTTTCTAAAGTACATGTTTTGTCGTTTAGGTCTAAAGTTCCATTTAAGAATAGCTATGCCACGCCACATACCTTAGGTATAGACCGTATAGCGCTAGTGACGGCTGCCTATTACCATAATCCACATCGTAATACGCTCGTAATCGATGCAGGTACTTGTATTACTTATGATATCATTAATGATTTTGATGAGTATTTGGGAGGTGCTATTTCGCCGGGGCTACAGATGCGATATAAAGCAATGCACGAACAGACGGCAAATCTACCTTTATTACAAAAAGAGGAGATTTTAGATTTTATCGGAAACGCTACGAATACCAGCATGCATAGTGGTGTTATCAATGGGCTTACGCAAGAAATTAACGGTATTGTTGCGCAATATTCAGCTCGGTTTAAAGATTTAACAGTTATTTTAACAGGGGGTGATGCGCAATTTTTGTCTAAACGACTAAAAAATACCATCTTTGCGGATTCCAAATTCCTCTTGAAAGGACTTAATTATTTGCTGGAATACAACAAGCATTAGATGATCAAAAAAATTGTAATTGCAATTGTGTGCTTTGCCACGACTGGTTTGTACGCTCAAGATGGTACCGTTTCTCCTTACTCCGTTTTCGGCATAGGTGATTTAAGAACTACAAGTACGGTAGAAAATCAGATGATGGGAGGAATGGGTGTATTTACGGATAGCATTCACGTAAATCTTCAAAACCCGGCCGCATACGGTGAACTAGGTTTGGACCGGTTGGATAAAGTAGGTCTTGTTAATTACACGGTGGGTATTTCAAACAAGCAAATAAGACTTAAAAGCTTTACCGAAGAGCAAAGTAGCTCCGTTACCAATGTAGATTATTTGGCACTTGGTTTTAGTTTGGGTAAAGGATTGGGTATGGGGTTTGGTATCATGCCATATTCTTCTGTAGGTTACAATTTGGTAGACCAAAGACAAAGTGGTTCGCAGCCCCTGACCAATATTTTTAGTGGTGAAGGGGGGCTCAATAGGGTTTATTATTCAGTAGGATATCAATTTATAAAGGATTTAAGTATTGGTTTCACGGCCAATTTTAACTACGGTACTTTAGAAAGTGAGCGCCTGCAACAAATAGAAGATGTGCAATTTGGTACTTTTGATAGAAGAACTTCTCAGGTAAATGGGTTTGATTTCAACTACGCCCTTAACTATACACCTACTATAAAAGATAAATATACCTTACATGTATCTGCAAGGGTTAACACGCAAGGTAACCTAGTATCCAAGAACGATAGGCGTATCGGTTCTTTCTCAGTTGCCACTGGGGGTAATATAGAGGAGGTAAATGTTAACCTAGATGCGCAGAACCTTAGAAATACAGAATTAAAAATACCCACTACAACAACACTTGGTTTAGGATATGGGGAAAATCTAAAATGGTTTTTAGGGGCGGAGTATAGCTTTCAAGGTTTAAGTTCTTTTGAAAACTCATTTTTAGGGGTAGATAACATAGCATATAATGACGCAAGCACATTTGCTTTTGGTGGATTTTATACTCCGGACCATAGCTCTTTTTCGAGCTATTTAAAACGGATTACATACCGCGCCGGATTGCGTATGGACAATACAGGAATGGTGGTCAACGATGTAAACATAAATAACTTTGGCATAACTTTTGGGTTAGGACTACCACTGGGACGAAGTTATTCTAATCTTAACATTGGTTTTGAGGCCGGCAGGAGAGGAACAACAAGGGCAAATCTTATAGAAGAAAGCTATTTTAAAATTAATGTAGGACTTTCTTTAAATGATTTCTGGTTTCAGAAGCGAAAAATAAATTAATAAAAATTTAGTACATTAACCACTTTAAACTTAGTAAGATGAAAATGAAACTTTACTTCACGGCAATTATGTTCTTAGGGATGATGGGGGTAAGTAATGCACAGGCTCAAAACCCTGAGTGTATGACTAATCTGTCCATATTTTCGGAGCATGCAAAAGTCAAAAATTATGATGCGGCATATGAACCTTTTAAAAAGGTTTATGAAACCTGTCCGCAACTTAATAATGCTATCTATGTATACGGAGAACGTATCTTGAAAGATAAAATTAAAAAAGCTCCGGCTGGTGAAAAGGATGGTTATATCAAAGATTTGATGGGTCTTTATGATGATAAAATGAAATATTTCTCATCAAAGACCAACATGGCAGAAACCGAGATAGACAAAATATTGTTGCAATATGACAATAAAATGTTGGACGATGCTGGTGTTTATGCAGGTTTGAGTAAGCCTTTTACGGAGGACAAAGCAAACTTTAAAAACCCAAAAGCACTTTATCTTTATTTCTCTAGTCTGGTAGATTTGCACAATGCTGGTCAGAAAGAGCTTCAAGAGGTATTTGACGTTTATGATGATGTCACTACGAAGATAGAGGAGGAAAATGATAAACTTACGGATAGGATTGCAAAACTTTTACCAAAAGAAGAGGAAGGAACATTGACTTCAAAAGAGAAAAGAAGGTTAAAGTCCTATAACTCTTATTCTGAAAATTATGGTAAGATTGCTGGAAGTATAGACTCTAAATTAGGTAAACTTGCCGATTGTGAGAATTTAATTCCACTTTACGAAAAGAACTTTGAGAGTAGAAAGGGTGATGTTAAATGGGTTAAGAGTGCAGTTGGAAGAATGTTCAGTAAAGAATGTACTGATGATCCATTATTTAAAACAATGGTTGAAGTACAAGCGGAGTTGGATCCATCGGCTGATGTTTATGTTTATTTAGGTTCTTTGAAATCTAAGAGTGGAGATACCAAAGGGGCAGTAGCAGATTTCAACAAGGCTTTGGAATTAGAGACCGATGCCAAAAAGAAATCAAATATTGCTTACAAAGTAGCTACTATCTATAGAAGAAGTAGCAAATCAACGGCAAGAAGTTACGCTCAAAAAGCAATTGATGCAAACGGTGCTAATGGAAAAGCTTATTTATTAATAGCTAGTTTATATGCCGGCAGTGCTAATGCTTGCGGAACTACGCCTTTTGAAAAGAGGGCAATTTACTGGAAAGCAGCTGATATGGCTAGCCGAGCCGGTCGCGTAGATCCTTCTTTACGAGGTAGGGCAAGTCAGGCGGCAGCAAGTTATAATGCAAAAGCACCAAGTAAAGAAATGATATTCAGTTCAGGTATGGCTGGTAAAACAGTTACTTTTTCTTGCTGGGTAGGAGGAAGCATAAAAGTTCCTAATTTGTAAAATGATAAAATATATCTTCGATATTTTTAGGGGCATTGCCATGGTTTCCATGGCAATGCTTTTTTTGTGTTGCCAAGATAACTATAAGCGCGTAGGGGAAGAGGCCCAGAAAGAAGTCTATCCGCAAGGCGTTGCCAAGAATTTCGAAGCAACCTACACGGAAATTCCCGAAAAATTGGGAGCAGAGGATAATGGTTCGTCCAAAATAGTGGCGGTGCTATCCGGGCCAATTAGAAATGATTTCGAAAATTTATTATTTCCTTATCAAACTTTTCCAGAGGGCTTGCTCGTAGAAATTTTTAATGAAAAAAATGAAAAAACTACGATTGAGGCAGATTACGGGATATATTACGGAGCCACTTCCGTTGTAGATTTACAGGGAAACGTACTAATTAAAAGTCATGATGGTAAAGAATTAGAAACACCACAATTGTATTATGATAGAGGTAACGAGTGGGCGTTTACCCAAGAAAAGTTTAAGTTTACCAATCCTGAAGATGGTACGGTAATGGATGGTGAGGGTATGGATATTAAAAAAGACCTTAGTTTTTTAAATGCACACAAAACATACGGGCTTATGCTCATAAAAGAAAGTCAAGATGATTAAGATTTTAAGATATACAGAGTATTTGTACATTATTGTTGCTGCATTTTCCGTTTATAGAATTTTTACGGATTGGAATACGGATAGGTCAATGGCCTATTTATTCCTGTTTTTTGCTGTTATTTCTACTGCGATGTTCTTTTTTAGAAGAATCTATCGTAAAAAGTTCGAAAATAGACAAAACGATTCTAAAAACCAATAGTGGATAGTTCGGTACTTATTATCATAGTTTCCTTACTGTTTTCGGCCTTCTTTTCAGGCATGGAAATCGCTTTTTTTTCGGCCAACAAAATACATATTGAAATTGAAAAAAAGCAAGAAGGCTTTTTGGCGAAGGTATTGACTAGGCTTACAAAAAAACCTTCCAAATTTATCGCTACCATGCTTATCGGTAACAATGTAGCCTTGGTTATTTACGGGCTTTTTATGGGTGAGCTACTCATGGAGTGGTTTGCTGGAATTCCTATTTCAAATGCTTTTTTGAAAGCATTGGTAACGGATTTTAGTCTTCTTTCGCAAACCGTTATTTCTACGTTTGTGATACTGATTACCGCAGAATTCTTACCCAAAGTACTATTTCAGATTTATGCGAATAGCCTATTAAAACTACTTGCTATTCCCGCATACATATTTTACCTATTTTTTTCTTTGATTTCAGATTTTGTAATTACGGTTTCAGATTTCATTTTAAAGTATGTTTTTCGGACTCCCGGGGATGAGGTGCAGCTAGCGTTTAGTAAAATAGAACTTGGAGATTATATCACCGAACAGATGGAAACCGTAAAGGAAGAAGATGAGGTGGATTCCGAAATTCAGATTTTTCAGAATGCCTTGGAGTTCTCCGCTGTAAAGGCCCGTGAGGTTATGGTGCCAAGAACCGAGATTATGGCGGTTGAGATGCACGAAACTCCCAGGAACCTGGCAAAGATTTTTACGGAGACCGGTTTTTCAAAGATTTTGGTGTACAAGGAAACTGTGGATGACGTTATTGGGTATATTCACTCTTATGAACTGTTTAAAAAGCCAAAAACCATTAAAAGTATTTTGCTTCCAGTGGAGTTTGTGCCCGAAACAATGCTCATACAAGATATACTAAATACATTAATAAAGAAGCGAAAGAGTATTGCTGTAGTTTTAGATGAATACGGTGGCACAAGTGGTCTTATGACCGTTGAGGATATTGTTGAGGAACTGTTCGGAGAAATAGAGGATGAGCATGACAGTACTGATTTAAGGGAGGAACAAATAGACGAATCGCACTTTCTGTTCTCCGCGAGATTAGAAGTAGATGCTATTAATGAAAATTATAAACTTAATCTACCCAATTCGGATGAGTACGAAACCTTGGGTGGACTTTTGGTGCATCAGGTAGGGGAAATACCTGAAAAGGACGTAGAGATTTTAATAGCTAATTTCAAGTTTACCATATTGGAAGTTTCTAATACTAAAATAGATTTGGTTTCCATGGAAATTGTTGACGAAGATTAATGCTTTTACAGCAATCATTACAAGTGTTTTAGTTTTTATTATTTCAATTAAAAATGGTAATTTCGCCAACTGATTTTAATTTTTCGATAGAATGGCAGTTTTAGAAAATATAAGAAAACGAACTACGGTTTTAATACTCATTATCGGTCTTGCGCTCTTTGCATTCGTTATTTCTGGAGTTTTTACAAGTAGTAATTTTGGAGGAGGAGAAAAAGTAGGCTCTTCCGTAGCAGAAATAAATGGGAATGAACTTTCCATAGATGATTTTAGACAAAAGGTAGAGTCGGCTTCCAGAAGAGTTGGCCCAACGACTACTTCGTTACAAATTATGAATCAGGTT
This sequence comes from Maribacter sp. R77961, assembly GCF_044594925.1. Classification (GTDB taxonomy): domain Bacteria; phylum Bacteroidota; class Bacteroidia; order Flavobacteriales; family Flavobacteriaceae; genus Maribacter. The sequence continues at coordinate 3,806,074 of NZ_CP138991.1, forward strand.
TGGGACAGGGAAGTTCGTGGTGCAATACTCAGTGAGCAGTTCGAAGATTTGGGAATAGGTATTGAGCAAGATCAAATTGTTGACTTTTTGAGAACTACAGGTTACGCTCAGAATCCAGAGTTCCAAAATGAAAACGGAATATTTGATCCGAACAGATTTAAGCAAACGGTAATGGATTGGAAAGTGAATAATCCTGCTCAATATGATGTATGGTTACAAACGGAGCAAGAAATTATTCAGCTGGCGAAAGAACAGAAATATTTCAATTTAGTGAAAGCCGGTATTGGTGCTACTTTAAAAGAAGGCGAATTAGATTATAAGTTGGCCAATGAAAAAATAGATTTAAAGTATGTTCGTGTACCTTATGCTTCAATCCCGGATAGTACGATAAGCGTTACTAAAAGTGAAATATCTACGTACGTTAGTAATCATAAGGAAGATTTTAAACAAGATGCGGCAAGGGATATTCAATTCGTATATTTCGAAGAAAAACCTTCCGATTCGGATGATGTGGCGGTAAAACAGGATTTAGCCAAATTATTAGATGACTCCGTAGAGTACAACTCAACAACGGATAGGAACGATACCATAAGAGGTTTCAGAACTACTTCTGATGTGGGTGCTTTCTTAGATCGTTATTCGGACACGAAATTCGATACCGTGTATCGTGCTAAGAAAAATCTTCCATCCAGTATAGCTGATACGCTCATGACTTTGAAAGTTGGTGAAATTTACGGTCCCTACAAGGAGCGTGGGTCTTATCAGATTTCTAAAATGATGGGTAGAAGGGCTAACGGTTCGGTTAAGTCTAGTCATATCCTCATAACATATGAAGGCGCAACTCGTGCTAATCCTGAAATTAAAAGAACCAAAGAAGAGGCGGAGAAAAAAGCAGAAGAGCTTTTGGTAGAGGCTAAAAAGTCTGGCGTAGTTTTTTCAGAATTGGCCCGTGATAATTCTGATGGTCCATCTGCTCCGCAAGGTGGTGATTTAGGCTACTTTCAAGAAGGAAGTTTAGCAACAGAATTCAACGATTTTATTTTTTCTAACCCGGTTGGAACCATAGGATTGGTAGAAACGGATTTTGGTTTCCACGTTATCAGGGTAGATGATAAAGAAGACATCGTTCAATTAGCGACACTATCTAGAGAGATAGTTGCCTCAGAAGAGACTATCAATACCTTGTTCACCGATGCTACCAAATTTGAAATGGAAACTATAGCTGACGAAAGTGGTTTCTCGGAATTGGCTAAAAAAGGGGAGTATTTGGTAAGACCTGTGAATAAAATAAAACAATTAGACGAAAATCTTCCTGGTTTAGGTTCGCAAAGAAATGTGGTACAATGGGCGTTCAATAGTGATACAGAAGTTGGAGACATTAAGCGTTTCAATATTAATAATGGCTATGCCGTAGTGCAATTGACGGGTAGTTATAAGGAAGGATTAATGGCACCAGAAGATGCTTCCGCTACAGTATTGCCTATAATTAGAAAAGAACGTAAAGCAGCACAAATAATGGCTGCCAATGCTGGTAAAAGTATGGAGGCGATAGCAAAGGATAATAACGTTACGGTTTCAACTGCCTCAGCACTTAGTGTAAAAACCCCGACCATACCAGGAGCGGGAAGCGAGCCAGCAGTTGTAGGTACGGCTTACGGCATGGCGCAAGGAGAAACCTCAGAACTATTAGAAGGAAATTCAGGAGTTTTTATGGTAGAGGTTACCAAAAGAACAGAAGCTCCAAAGTTAGAGAACTACAGTACCTATGCAAATACATTAAAGAATAATGCGGCATCTAGAGTTAATACGGCAGTCTATAACGCTTTAAAAGAAGCTGCTGAAATAGAAGATAAGAGAGCTACTTTCTACTAGAAGTATCTTTTCTTTACATACTATAAAAAAAGTCTCCACTAAGGAGACTTTTTTTATAGTATCATTTCGGCGTAGGGCAACACAACGGAATAGCCTTTTGATTTAAAGTAGACTGGTGTTTCGTTATTTCCTGTGGCCATAATAAAATCCCCACCCCAGGCCCCTAAACTTTTTATACTTCCTTGATAATCCGGAAAGAGTTTTTCCTTTATTGGAGTAATTTGTAATACCTGAGAAAGCTTTTCTTCATGTATGTTTATTAATTCTTCAAAGTCCCTAAGGTTTGGTGATAAAATCATCTTTCTAGTAAGCTCGCTTAGGTCATGGGTCAATTTAGCTTTATCAATGTTTAAACTCCGGTAGGAAGCTATGGCCTCTCTACTATTTTTTTTCTGATTTAAGTACACAAAAAAAAGGGAAGCTGTAAAAGGAGGGGTGGTATGCAGTTCGGTAATTAATGGAGTGGCATTTTTTAATTGAAAAACGATAGGCATATCGTACTGCGCACATGCAATATCGTATGCACTTCCTCCAAAAGTTTTGGATAATAGTTTATAGGGGTCAACTTTTGCCCATGAACTTAGATTCGCTATTAATGTTGACGATGTGCCCAAGCCCCAAGCCTTTGGGAAAGTGAGCTCAGTCTTCACTTCACAACCTTTGGCGTTAGTCAGAAAGCTAGGTTCTAGGCTGCGTATTTCATTGAGTATACGGATAAGATTTTTAGAAATTTCTTCGTTGGTGGACGAAATTTCCTTGAAATCTTTTAAGGTGTACGATCCTTTGAACCAAACCGTACCGTCTGCATCACTACTGCACCATGAAAGTGTCTCGGTGTTGGTATCATTAACGCGAAGGTATTGCCCAAATTTGGTGGGAATTGCCCAACCTTCGGCACCATCTAAAATAGCATACTCTCCAGACAGTAAGAGTTTTCCGTTACTGTAAAATTCTTTGGTCATGACTGTTTTCTTAGTCCTGTTAAGACATCTATTACGCTACGGTGTGTAATGGTGTTCGTTTTAAAATGTTCGACAACGGTAATTTTTTCACTTTCCGTTGCTCCCTGTTGGTTTAAAATATTCATTAGGTGCATTTTCATATGACCTTTTTGAATTCCTGTGGTTACTAAAGAACTTACTGCGGCAAAGTTCTGAGCCAAGCCCGCAACAGCTATTACTTGCATTAGTTCTTCTGCTGATGGGTTGTTTAGAAGTTCCAAGTTTAATTTCACCATAGGATGAAGTTTTGTTAGTCCACCTACGGTACCGAGAGCCAGTGGTAATTCGATCCAAAATTTAAAAACATCATTTTCAACGGAAGCATGGGTAAGGCTACTGTATTTACCATCCTTGGAAGCAAAGGCATGGACACCTGCTTCAATTGCCCTAAAATCGTTGCCTGTGGCTAAAACAACTGCATCAATACCGTTCATGATTCCTTTATTGTGGGTAACAGCTCTATAGGGTTCTACTTTTGCAATTTGAACAGCCCTGACCATTTTTTGAGCAAATTCTTCAGGCGTTATTTCTGTAGATAGGTTCAATTCGGATACCGGGCAGCTTACTTCCGCTTTTACCAAGCAGTTGGGCACATAATTAGAAAGGATACTCATCACTATTTCTATCTGTCTTTCCGCTTCTGAAAATAAACTATAGTTCAAAGCTTCGCTCTTTAAGGTGCTTGCAAATTGTTCTAAACAACTATTTATAAAGTTCGCTCCCATAGCGTCCTTGGTTTCAAAGGTGCAATGTAATTGGTAGTAATTTGCTAAATCCTCGGTTTTGTCCCTTAGTTCTATTTTAGAAATACCACCACCGCGTTTGGCCATACTTTCCGTTAAACTATCGGTCGCTTTAAATAATTTAGGGCTTATAGCGGTAAAGAAAGTATTTAGTTTATCGGTGTCACCTTTAAATATGAAATGTACTTGGCCCACCTTTTCGGTGCCTAATACTTTAGTTTTAAAACCGCCTCTACCTAACCAGAACTTAGCCGCCTTACTCGCCGCGGCAACGACCGAACTTTCCTCAATAGCCATGGGAATGGCAAGTAGTTTATCATTTATTAAAAAGTTGGGCGCTATACCTAATGGAATATATAGGTTGGTAAACGTATTCTCTATAAACTCGTCATGTAGGTGTTGTAATTTTTCGTCCGTATTCCAATAGCTTGTGATAATTTCTTTGCCTCGGTCCGGGTGCTGTATATAATTAGATACAATCCAATCTATTTTTTCTTGCTTGGAAAGTTTGGAGAAACCAGCTATTGGCTTTGGCATGTATTTGATATTTGTAATTGGTGTTGGGAGATGAAAAACGCTAACGAATTTAGGGTTGATGTACTCCAGACTAAGGAGTAAAGATAAGAATAATGGTCAGAACTGTATTGGGAGTACGGCACCGTTAAAATTGGTTTCTTTTTTGCACAATTCGTTATTTTTACCGGAAATAGTAGTAAACTTGGTAGAATTATCAACTTTCATCTTTTTTAAGGCTTTGTGTACACCAAATTTTGGGTGTGTCTCAGCTAAAAATTAGGGTGTCTATGCGGTAATACCTGGGTATACTTGTTCAATAAAATGACGAATTTTTTGAAATCCAATCGCTAACCAAGAATTAAGAATTAAACCAACCCAATTATGACAAATACGAAACCAGCACATCAAAGAGAACTTTTTGGACATCCGGTAGGCCTATATGTACTCTTTTTTACCGAAATGTGGGAACGCTTTTCCTATTACGGTATGCGAGCCCTTCTTACACTGTATATGACGGCACAAACCTTAGAGAATGATCCGCAAAGTGGTTTAGGGTGGTCAACCACAGAGGCACTTGCCCTTTATGGATGGTACACCATGCTGGTGTATTTGATGAGTATTCCAGGCGGCTTTATAGCAGATAGATTAATAGGACAGAAAAAGGCCGTCACCATTGGCGCCATTCTTTTGACCGCAGGCCACGGCGTATTGGCAATAGATGCTATATGGGCCTATTACACAGGTCTGGGTCTGGTGATTCTAGGAGTTGGCATGTTGAAACCTAATATCTCCACTATGGTAGGAGGGCTGTACAAACAGAATGATATTAGGAGGGATAAAGGATTTAGTATATTCTATGTAGGTATTAATCTAGGTTCTTTTACGGCATCACTGTCCGTTGGTTTAGTAGCTGCCCTTTATGGATGGCACTATGGTTTTGGTTTGGCTGGTATTGGAATGTTACTTGGTCTAGTAGTTTACTTATACGGACAACGTTTCTTAACACATGTGGGTAATGAGCCAACTGTAGAAGAGAAATCTTCGGATATAAGCCTTGCTACACTTTTCTCTCAATTATTGAAATCGCCATTGCAGCTAGGAATCGTAACGGTATTAATGGCCTTGTCACTTTATGCAGGATTTACATTTGAAGGTCCGGACCATTGGGGTTATGGAGCCTTATTCATTGTATTGACTTTGGTAACAGGGTTAATGATGATGATTTATAAGAATTTGAACGGTCAAGTAGAAAAAGATAGATATTTGGTATTATTGATATCGCTATTAATGGTTGTGGTATTCTGGGGTTCTTTTGAGCAAATGGGCGGATTGATGAATCTATATGCTGAGGAAAAGACAAATAGAATGTTTATGGGTTGGGAGGTTCCCGCAGCTTGGTTTCAGGGAGCAAATGCAGGTTTTATAATTCTCTTTGCGGTTTTAGTAGCTAATTTTTGGGCTAAAAGGAAGCTTAAGGGCAAGGAGGCTTCATCTATTTTTAAAATGGCGGTCGGTGTTATCATTATGGGTGTGGGTTTCGTGTATATGGTATTTGCCTCCATGCAGTATGAGGCTAATGGAAGTTCTGCAATGTATTGGTTAGTATTGGCCTATTTGTTTCATACGCTTGGAGAGTTGTGCCTTTCCCCTGTTTCGCTATCGTTCTTCACCAAGTTGGCACCGGACAGATATATGGCGCTAATGATGGGTGTTTACTGGGCAGCCACGGGATTGGGGAACAAGGTTGCGGGAGTTATAGGAGAAAGCTCCGTTCAAGCCGGAGAATTTAAAGTATTTGGAGGACTATTTGTGTTCGCCGTCCTCTTTGGACTTTTAGTGATATTGTTATTAAAACCGTTGAAACGATTAACACATGGTGCAGAGGATAAAGAAACTGTTATTCATGATGATGAAACCGAAGGTTTTGAACTATCCGACCATTAATAACTTTTTGATTTAAACGAATAGGCTCCCATTTCACCCGTGTAGTGAAATGGGAGTTTTAATTTTTTACAAGTCTTTTTCCAACGTACTACGTAGCTCTTGTAATTACTACCGTCGGCTAGTATCATTGTTGGTTTAGTCTCCTGTATGAAGCGTTCTAGGTTAATTTTTGGAGAATGGCTTAGTAAGATGGTGCGCTCCTTGGTAGTGGAAGGATATATGCCCAAGCTGTCTATTATAAGTAAAGATTGGTCTAAAACGGTATAGGCTTCCTGAAGCGAATCGTAGGCCGTATTAGAAATGTGTTCCTGTACTTCAAAATTCTTTAAGATGTTCTCCGTTTTAAAAGGATTATTGCTCAACACTGTCAAATTATGACCATTACGGTTCAACAAAATTGTATTTTTAGTTTGATGTAAGAGTAAGATGTCTTCCTGTTTGCTAGCATCGTACACTGCATAAGTTGTCCAGAGTTGAAAACCTAATAGGCCTAATAAAAAGAATACTACTCTTCTAAAAGTGATTTTTGTAAACAAACCCACCATAAGTATAATAATCACGTAGCCGATGACCAGTTGTATATAATCAAAAGAAATAGCGCTTAAGATAAAAGCTTCTTGTTTAGCGACTACATCCACAACCGTATTCATCCATAGGATAAGCTTGTTAAATGTCCACACCAACCAATCAGGTAAAGCATCGCCCAGAGAAAGGAAGATTACTACAATGCCAGTACCTAGTATTGCTCCTAATGCTGGTACTATAAGTAAGTTCGAGATAAAGAATAAACCAGGGAATTGATGGAAATAGAATAGGCTTATGGGAAGCACCCCTAGCTGTGCGGCAATACTAACCGAGAGTAATTGCCACAGATAACGGATTATTTTATTCTTTGGAAACCATAACTTCTGCAATAAGGGATATATCCCAACAATTGCAAATACTGCTGCGTAGCTCATTTGAAAACCTACATGAAATAGTAAGTTAGGATTAATGAATAGTAGTATAAAGAACAACGAAAGCGATAGGATATTAGCGGTGTTGCTGGGCCTGTTCAAAGAGAGGGCGTAGGCTATGAAGGTAAACATGGTGCACGCCCGTATAATGGAAGCCGATAGTCCGGCCAAGAAAGCAAATCCCCAGAGGAGCAGTGCAGAGACAACTAGGATAATATTATTCCCATGGGGCAACGTTCTTAATGGACTAAGTAAAAACTGGATTAAGAATAACAGTATTCCAATATGTAAGCCTGAAACAGCAAGGATATGCACAGCACCTGCTTTCTTGTAATTGTCATAAGTTTCCTCGGATAGGTCGGTACGTTGTCCTAGTAATAGGGCTTGGATAACGCCTAGCTCGTTTGTTCCAAAATTCTTCTCCTTCAGCTTATTAATGATATGACTCCTGGCTTTAGCTGCCATACCATAAATTGTATGGTCAGCGGTCTTGCTTTTTATGTAATTAGAGGAATTCAGATTTATCTGGTGGTATATACCTAATTGTTCTAAATAGTGCTTGTAATTAAATTGATGCGGATTTAATGGAAGATGAATGGATACTGGCTTCGTATAGGTCCAAAATTCATCATCTACTTGTAGGGTCGGAGCTACAGTATCTAATTTTTTATTGAGGATTATCTTTCCCGAGACCGACTTATTTTTTACACTGATCACAGTAGCTATGTAACGTTGAGAAAACGATGAGGGTTTAAGGACTTCTTTAATTTTAAGTTGCCATAGGTCATCTTTCTTGAAGCCTAATTTGCTGTAATGCGAACTGGAATTTCTCGGCTGTGCTTGTTTATAGGTTAGTGCGCCCAAAGAAATTGTGGCTGCAGCCGCTATGGTTGCGAACAGTGTTGATATTGTATTTTTTTCTACGTAATAACATACTCCAAGCGTAAGGATTAGAAAGAGTGTTGTGCCAAGAGGGTATATAATATCAAAAGAAAAATAGCGGCCAATAAGTATTCCGATAATGAGAAGTAGCGTCAATTTTACGGGAACAAACGCAAATAACTTCATTCTAAAGAATCCTAGTTGCTTTTACGAAAGCCTGGTTCCAGTAACCTTCGCGCAAAGAAGAAACGGTTACTCCTCGGGATGATGAGGCATGTATGAATTTAATTTCATTGTTCTCAACGGCTACGACCATGCCTACATGGTTTATTCTTTTCGCTCGTTTATTGGTCTTAAAGAATAGTAAATCCCCTTTTTCCACATCCCTGACCCTTATTTTTTTACCTTCTTCGGCCATATGTATGGATGTCCTGGGAAGCTTAACGTCATGCTTTCCAAAAGAAACGTACAATAATCCTGAGCAATCCATTCCTTTTCGGGTGGTGCCACCAAACTTATACCGAACACCAGAAAAGGTTAGCGCGGTATTAATAACATTATCTGCCGTGGAGAGGCTGGTTCTTTTAGTGGTGTTTTCGACCCTACGGGTAGTAGTGGTATTTGTGTTTCCACGTCGTGCATTGTCCGCCGCTGCAACGGAAATTTTACGTGCCTGCGTAGCGGTTTTACCTTTTTTACTGCTTCCGCAACTAGCCAAACATAAGAACAATAGAATACAGATAGATGAACGCATAAGGTCTAAGTGTGCTTTAATAGCTGAACATCAAAATTATAGAATTATTTTGTAAGCACTAGAATACCTGAATTAATTATTGAAAAATGCGTCTATTCTTTGGCATTGGAAATGATTAATGCGGCGGCTTTCTTGCTTGCTCCAGACCCTCCTAATTTTTGACTTAATATCTCGTAGGCAGAAAGCTGGTTTTTTCTGTTCGGACCAGCTAATATGAGATTTAATTCGCTCTTTAAATGTTCTTTTGTAAGCTTGTCCTGTATCAATTCCTTTACGATTTCCTTTTCCATAATAAGGTTCACCAAAGAAATATAGTCTAAGGTAATAATGCGTTTTGCAATTTGATAAGATATCCAATTAGCCTTATAACAAACCACTTGAGGTACTTTGAATAAAGCAGTTTCTAAAGTCGCTGTGCCACTAGTAACAATTGCAGCGTGGGCTATGGACAATAAATCGTAGGTTCTACTCTGTACAAATTTAATGTTCTTATTAGCCAAGAAGGAATTGTAAAAGACCTTATCTAAACTAGGTGCACCGGCAATTACGAATTCGTAGTCTTGAAAATCAGTAGCAAGCGATAGCATAATCTGCAACATTTTTTGAACCTCTTGCTTACGACTGCCGGGTAATAGTGCTACAATAGGTTTCGTTGGGTGCATTTGATGTTCTTCTCTAAAACGAGGTTCATCTAGCTTAGGCCTATCGGCAATGGCGTCTAATAAAGGGTGTCCCACAAAATTAACGGGAAAATTATGTTTTCTCTCGTAGAAGTCTTTCTCAAAAGGCAATATGACGTGCATGGCATCAATATCCCTTTTTATTTTTTCGATGCGCCCTTCCCTTGAAGCCCATATCTGCGGCGAAATATAATAATTGGTCTTGAATGCGTTGACTTTTGCCCATTTGGCGATTCTAAGATTAAACCCCGAATAATCGATAAAAATCAGCATATCCGGCTTAAAAATCAGAATATCTTCTTTACAGAATTTAATATTCTTAAAAATTGAATTTAAGTTTAATAGCACCTCAAGGAAACCCATAAAGGCCATTTCCTTATAATGTTTTACCAATGTGCAGCCAGCATTTTGCATCAAATCACCACCCCAGCAGCGTATGTCTGCATGCTTATCTTGAAGTTTAAGTTCTTTGATTAAATTAGACCCGTGAAGATCACCCGATGCTTCTCCGGCAATGATATAGTACTTCATCTAAAAAATCTTATAGTATAGAATCAGTAGTGCAGTGAGTAAGGTGGCTATTAAAACACCTTTGGCACGCTGGTCTCTTTTGATTCTTAAAAAACCAAAAAATGCAACGAGGTTTAAAATGGCGCCCAATGCTAATAGGCTGCCCACATGTCCTTGAGCAATTGCCGCATTATAGGTTTCTGTGATGCTCAAATCCGAAAATAGGAGTATGTACAATAGTGTTCCAACCGTATTGGCTATAAGTCCTACAATAAAACCTATAAGTAGTTCTTTTTTAGTGTTCATTCTAAATTCCAATTGTTTATAGCTTGTATGGCATGGTGCGCGGTAAGGTCGAACTGGGTCGGAACTATGGAGATGTATCCATTTGCCAGTGCCCACTCGTCCGTATCTTCACCTTTATCCAGTAATTCAAATTCTCCGGTGAGCCAGTAATAATCCTTGCCCATGGGGTTGGTTCTTTTGTCAAATTTTTCTTTCCAATTTGCTTTTGCTTGGCGGCATATTTTAACACCTTTAATTTCCGCTGTGGTTAATTTGGGGATATTTACGTTCAGTACTACATCTTTTGGTATTCCATGAAGTAACGCTTCTTTAACGATATTTTTAATAAACGCTTTAGCTTGTGAGAAATCGGCATCCCAAGTATAATCACATAAAGAGAATCCAATGGCGGGCACCCCTTCAATACCAGCTTCTATAGCAGCACTCATTGTACCAGAGTATATCACGTTTATAGCCGAGTTTGCACCATGGTTTATACCGCTTACGCAAATGTCAGGTTTTCTTTCCAAAAGCTCTTGAAGTGCCAATTTTACACAATCTGCAGGTGTGCCGCTACAGCTATATTCCTCAACTCCCAATGCTCCAAAATCGGGATTCATCTTAGTGGTATAAAGCGTGCTATCCAATGTAATTGCATGTCCCATTCCAGATTGCGGACTGTCGGGCGCAACTACCACTACCTCACCAATTTCTTTCATTAGTAATACTAGTGATCTAAGGCCTGGAGCAGTTATTCCATCATCATTGGTAACCAGTATCAAAGGTTTTTTCATCAAACATACTTTATAGCGTAAAAATACGTTTTTAAATAAGATTGTTCGATTTAGTCGTTTAACAAAAAATTAATCCCATGTCCCAAAATTGGCATGGTTTTTTCTTTATCTTAGAGAATTCTGGTGCGTTCTTACGCTTAAAATTTCAGGATTTTGAAAAGGAATAAAAAAGATAGTTTTATGAAAAGAAATTTAGCCTACGTTTTAGTGGTAATGCTTATAGCTGTTGCTTCTTGCAGTTTTACTAATAAAACTTTTGAAAATGATGATAAGGATAAATTGTTATTAGACTTAATAACATACGTATTAGAAAAAGGGCATTACGAGCCAAAAAATATAAATGATGATTTTTCAGCCAATGTCTTTGAGGATTTTATAGATGTTATTGATCCTACAAAGCGTTATTTTTTAGCGACTGATATTAAGGAATTCGAACAGTATAAGTTTCAGATAGATGATCAGATAAAAAACACGGATATCACCTTTTTTAATATGGTTTACGATAGGCTTATCGAACGTATGGACGATGCCAAGGAAATTTATAGCGAAGTCCTAAAAACTCCTTTTGATTATAATGAAAATGAAAGTATCAGTATTAAATATGAAAATGAAGACTTTGTTGCCAATAAAGCTGAATTAAAGGAACGTTGGAGAAAACAACTAAAGTATGCCACCTTAGGCACTTACGATTCTAAGATAGCGCATGCCGAGAAGGATAATGTAGATGGTGTCTTTGATGATCATGGGCACGAGGCACACTCGCCAGAGGAAGCAGAAAAAGAAGCTAGAGCGTCTACGGAATCTACCTTAGACGAGTTTTTCGATTTTATAGCGGACCTAGAACGTAAAGATTGGTTTGTGCAATATATCAATACTATTGTTGATGAATTTGATCCGCATACATTTTACTTTGCGCCAGACGATAAGGAAAAGTTTGATATGAACATGTCAGGTAAGTTCGAAGGTATAGGAGCAAGACTTCAAAAGAAACCTGAAGGAGCTAAAATAGTAGAGATTATTTCTGGGGGACCGGTATGGAGAGATGCACGTTTAGAAGTTGGTGATCAGATTTTAAAAGTTGGTCAGAACGGAGAAGAATCTATCAACATTGTTGGAATGCGTTTAGATGATGCCATTAAGTTGATAAAAGGAGCACAGGGAACTATAGTTGACCTTACGGTTAGAAAAGTAGATGGTTCTTTAGAAGAGGTTTCGTTGACTAGAGATGTGGTAGAGCTAGAGGAATCTTATGCCAAATCTGCTAACATTATCAGAGGTGACGAGAAATTCGGACTCATAAACCTACCTAAGTTTTATGTAGATTTTGAAGATTATAGTGAAAGAAACGCTGCTTCCGACGTTGCAAAGGAGGTAGAGCGCTTAAAGCAAGAAGGAGCAGAAGGTCTCATTTTAGATTTAAGGGATAATGGTGGAGGATCTTTAAAAACTGTAGTAGAGATGGCTGGGTTGTTCATTAAAGAAGGTCCCGTAGTACAAGTAAGGTCTAGTAGTAAGGAAAAAGATGTTTACGAAGATAAAGATGAAAGAATTCAGTGGTCTGGACCCCTTGTAATACTGGTGAATGAACTATCCGCTTCGGCTTCAGAAATATTGGCTGCTGCCATGCAGGATTATAAGCGTGCGGTCGTTATAGGAAGTAAACAAACTTTTGGCAAAGGAACCGTACAAAACGTAATTCCTTTGGATAACATAGTGCGCAGTAATGAACATGGAGATTTAGGTGCCATAAAGTTAACTACACAGAAATTTTACCGTATTAATGGAGGATCAACACAGTTAGAAGGCGTTAAGAGTGATGTTGTGGTACCGGATAAGTATAGTTATATAGATTTGGGAGAAAGAGACCAATCCAATCCGTTAAAATGGGATAAGATTACTCCTGCTGAGTATGAAATTTGGGATGGTTATATCGATTATGACCAAACCATAGCGAACAGTAAAAAGCGGATGGCGGTAAATCCCCAGATTAAATTGATTGAGGAAAATGCACAATGGCTCAAGGCAGAACAGGAAGAAACCGAGATTTCATTGAACTATGAGACATATAAAGAAGAAAAAGTGAAAGACAAGGAAAAGTCTAATTATTTCAAAAGCCTTTCCGAGTATGATTCTAAACTTACTTTTAAATCTTTAAAATACGAAGAAGCCTTATTCACGAAAGATTCTGTTCTAAGGGAAAAAAGAAACCGCTGGCACAAAAATTTAGCGAAGGATGTTTATGTAGAGGAGGCTGTAAATGTTTTACAAGATTTAAAAATGAATAATATAAAAAATATAAAAAACGGAAAGCTAGCTAGCGTAAAAGGTTAGCATTCCATTTCAAAGAATAAAAAAAGCCGCTCATTGAGCGGCTTTTTTTATTAGACCTTAAGCTTATCTCCATGTAATTTCCTAAGCTTGGACAGCTTTGGGTTAATTACTACTTGGCAATAGCCTTGAGATTTATTGTTTATATAATAATCTTGATGTGCTTTTTCCGCATCATAGAAAATACCCAAAGGGCTTACCTCGGTTACTATAGCATTTTCATAATAAGGGTTTAGCTCTTTAATGACCGCGTTGGCGGTTTCCTTTTGCCTGTCGTTTTGATAATAGATTACAGAGCGGTATTGCGTACCCACATCCGCTCCTTGTCTATTAAGGGTGGTAGGGTCATGTGTAGTCATAAATATTACCAAAATATCCGCCAAGGAAATAACCGCTGCATCAAAGGTTACCTGTACTACTTCTGCATGACCTGTTAGTCCAGAACATATTTCTCTATAGGTTGGCCTTCCCGGAGCGTTACCGCCTGTATATCCAGATACTACTTTATGAACACCGTTTACTTCTTGAAAAACCGCTTCGGTACACCAAAAGCAACCACCGCCAACGGTTATAACTTCTATATTTTTACTCATTTATTTCTTTCGTAATTTTCATGGATTCAGAATTAATACAGTAACGTAGTCCACTTGGCTCGGGTCCGTCAGGAAAAACATGGCCAAGATGCGCATTGCACGTATTGCAGAGCACCTCTACCCGTATCATTCCAAAGCTTACATCTTTTATATACTTAATGGCGTTCTCTTTTATAGGCTGTGTAAAACTTGGCCATCCCGTCCCGGATTCAAACTTTATGGTAGAATCAAATAGTGGCGTACTACAACAGATACACTCATATTTGCCAGCATCATGCACACTGCACAATGCTCCCGAATGAGGGGCCTCTGTACCTTTTTTTCTGGTAATTCTAAACTGTTCAGGAGTTAAGATAGCTCTCCATTCTTCTTCAGTTTTCTCAACTCTATTATCAGGAACAGGATTTCCGTTCACTGAAAAATGAATAACATCTTTCCATGTTAAAGTCATAATTTTCCTTTCTTTTTTTTAAGTTCTTTAACGCTTTCTAAGTCGTTTTAGTTCATTGCTTCTTACAAAATTAAACTAAATTTGAGCGATGCGTTTTGATACTAAAAATAGAACTATTTACTCGGTTTTAATCCTTATTTGTATTGTAGGTTTTTGGCTTTTTGAAAATTTTTATACCCCTAGCACCTATTCCATAGGTGAAGAAGGAAAAGAGGCTAGTTTTCCAGCAGCGTTATTGCCAAGTTCTACAACGGATGAGGTGGTACACCACTCCTATTTTTCCTTGTCCTATAAGGAACGATTTGAGCAGGCGGAGTGGGTGGTGTACGTGCTGCGTAAATCTCACCTAACCTATGACGACAGAAAAAGACCTTATTTTATCGAAGACCCTTGGGTAAAATCAAAATCCGCGGATTGGAGAAATTACAAAGGCTCAGGTTACGATCGCGGGCATTTGGTGCCTGCAGGTGATCGCAGGTTTTCTGAACAAGCTTATAACGAGACTTTTTATACCAGTAATATAAGTCCGCAGGATAGGGATTTTAATGCGGGTATTTGGAATAGGTTGGAAATGAAAACAAGGTCGTGGGCAAAAAAATATGGGGAACTTTATGTAATTACTGGAGGTGTTTTGGAGGGCGGCCTTTATGAAATTGGCGATGAGGACGTGGCTGTGCCTGATTATTTTTATAAGATAGTGGCTAAAGGAAGTCCAGGTAAGTTGGAAGTTATTGGTTTTCTGTTTCCAAATAAAGAACAAAGCAAACCATTGTCGAGTTTTGCGGTTAGCATCGATGAACTAGAATCCAGAACAGGAATCGATTTTTTTAAAGGATTACCGGTTAGCGAGCAGGAAAAATTGGAGTCTAAAATACACCTGAAAAACTGGAAGTTCTAAAAGCTTTCTTTAAGTCTATTGGTATCAAGCTTCAGAAAGATGAATAACAAAATGGTAAAGAATAATAGACCAGAGCCACCGTAGCTAAAAAAAGGCAATGGTATTCCAATGGTTGGCAGCACGCCAATTACCATTCCAATATTTATAAAATAGTGGATTAGTAGTATAGAAATCACCCCATATCCATACATTCTTGCAAAGTCGTTTTTTTGCCGTTCCGCTAAGGAAATCAATCTTAATAATAGTATAGTGAAAAGAATAACTACGGTGGCCGTGCCAAGGAACCCCCACTCTTCACCCACAGTACTAAAGATATAGTCGGTATGCTGTTCTGGAACAAAATCTCCTTTGGTTCTGGTTCCCTCTAAGAATCCTTTACCCCAAAACCCTCCCGACTCAATCGCTTTTTCTGATTGATAGGTGTTGTAGCCAATTGTCCTACGAATTTGTTCAAGTTTGGCCGGGTCTTTTTCTAGTCGTAACCACAGGCTAAAGCGGTCCCTGTGTCGTTGCTCGAATACATTGTTGAAAACAAAATTAACAGAGAGCGAAAACAGTATTGTGAATATAACCACAATCGCCAAAGGGAAAATGGGGACTTTAAAGCTTTTTCGTTTTAATGCGAACAGCAGTACTAGTAGCAAGGCAAGGCCAATGGTAACCCAAATGGTTCCGAACATGAGCGTAGTTACAAAAATAAGAATGGCGAAAAAGCCGATTCCGAGATAAAATAGCGGTAGTCCTTCTCTAAAAATAACAAAGACCAGAGCAAAGAATACGAGCGCGCTTCCTGGATCTGGTTGAGGAATTATAAGGAGCGCGGGGATGAGTATAATTAACAGTGCATAGAGCTGGTCTTTTCTACGCTTAATGTCGGTCTGAATATCGCTTAAATACTTCGCTAGCGCCAGAGCTGTTGCTATTTTGGCAAGCTCCGAGGGTTGGAAATTCATAAATCCCAGACTGTACCAAGAGGTGGCCCCGGCAATGGTCTTTCCAAAGACAAAGAGGCCTAATAGTGAAACCATGGAAATTAGATAGAGAACGCTCGAAAAACGTTCATAAAAATTAACTTCCAATGCCATAATCACTAGGATTGCTACTAAGCTTACTCCTATAAAAAATAACTGTTTCCCGTGTAAGGTGCCAAAATCGAAGAGTGCATCCTGTGTTTCTGTGAAGGTGCTAGAGTAAATATTTGACCATCCAATAATAACCAAGGATAAGTAGATGAATACAGTAAGCCAATCTATTCGTTTAAGTATACTTCTACCAGACATACTCGTTTACCTTGATTGGTGATCAATATCTAAGTTGATTGCATCTTGGCTCCAATCGTATTCGTTTATTTCAAACGCCTCACCACTATAGGGTTTAGCATACTCGCGCTCCAAGCTTCTTCCAAGCATTCTTTTTTCTAAATCTGTTCGGGTAATCTCTCTTTTAATGTATTTCTCTATCATTAAGGAGGCAATATGACCTGCGTAACGAGAACCGTAATAGCCATTTTCAATATAAACGGCAATTGCTATTTTAGGATTTTCTACAGGCGCGAATGCTACGAATACAGAGTGGTCCGTAAGTTGCGTACGTACACCATCAATCTTGGTAAAATTCTCTGCCGTACCTGTTTTCCCTGCTATCTCTATATCCGGTATTTGAAGCCAATATGCCGTTCCGCCTTTCTTTTTATAAACATCGGCCATGCCCTGTATGATAGGTTCAAAATGGTTTTTATCTATAGTGGTTTTTTTAGGTTCCGTATATTTGGGGTCAGTGATATCTTTTCCCTGAATTTTTTTAAGAATATGCGGAGTAAAATAATACCCTCTATTCGCAATTGCAGCGGCCATATTTGCCAATTGTACTGGAGTTGCCAAGATTTCTCCTTGCCCAATAGCATTGGATATGATAAAAGAGGAACTCCAACGATTATCCCCGTACCATTTGTCATAGTATTCTTTGCTAGGAATTCTTCCTTTTTGTCCAAAGGGAAGGTCATAACCAAGGTAATTCCCCAAGCCAAAACTTTTCATATGCTTTTCCCAGACATCCATTCCTTCGTCGGTAGTTTCAAATTTTTCAAAGATCTTCCGAAAAGCTCCTGCAAAATAAGCATTACAGGACATATAAATACCACTGTTCATATTACGTAAGCCTCCACCACAATGGCAGCCTCTTTTCTTTTTCCCTACATAGAAACCATTATAGCATCGTATTGTCGAGGACTCTTCTATAACACCCTCTTGCAGGGCTACTAACGCATTAAGGGTTTTAAATGGTGAACCGGGAGGTTGCTGTGCATGTATGGAACGGTCCCAGGTTGGGTTAGCTATGGTGTCATTATAGAGCTTGGTGTAATTTTTAGATCGTTCTCTACCTACTAGCAGCGCGGGATCATAAGTAGGTCCGGAAATCATGGAAAGTATTTCCCCGGTTGCTGGTTCAATGGCTACAATGCCACCTCTTTTCCCAAACATCAAACGTTCTCCGTACTCCTGTAGTTTTTTGTCAAGTGTAATACTAATTTGTTTTCCTTGCTCTGGTAAGGTGTCCATGGCCCCATTTTTATAGGGTCCTATTTCTCTGTTGAATCTGTCCTTTTGAATATATTGAACTCCTTTTCTACCACGGAGAAGGTCTTCATAGTAACGTTCAACGCCTGTTCTACCTTTAAGTTCTCCTTGAACATAGTATTTGTTTTTAGCCAAATCTCCTTCGTTGACCTCACTAATATAACCTAATACATTGGCGGCACTTGGCGTGTCATAATATCGTAAGGAGCGTTTTTGAATATAGAAACCCTTGTATTTTCGCATCTTTTCTTGAAGTCTTGCATAGTCCTCCTTTGATAATTGTGGTACCAAAACCGAGGGTAGTCTGGGAGAATAAACGCGTGCTTTTCTTAGCTTTTCCTTGAATTTTGGCTTATCTATACCTAAAAGACCACAAAACTCTAGGGTATCAAGAGCTTTAACCTCCCTGGGAATAACCATAACATCATAAGCAGGGTCGTTACCCACCAACAGCTCTCCGTTTCTATCATAGATGTAACCGCGTTCGGGATAATCGTAAATCGCTTTAATGGCAGGGTCTTCTAAAACTTGGTCTGGGGAAAAACTGAATATTTGCAGGTAGGAAAGTCTGCTTAGGAACGTAATTCCTATGATGATAATTATTGATGATAAAAGTATTTTCCTCATTCTTTTTTAGTGCTAAATAAGGTGCTGAACAATAGACCCAATACTAAAGATGCTAGGCCTATGGCAAACGTTTTTTGTATGATGAGTAAGCTATTGGCAAAACTAAAAATTTCTAAAGTAAAGAATACAATATGGTGTATTAATATTAATAACGTCAAAAAGGTAAATTGTTGTGCCTTAGTACTGTTGTTTAACTTAAAACTTTGAAATTCATAATTGACTCCAAATACAAACCGCATTATAGTAGGTCTTAAATAGGCTATTGTAATGGTAGCGGCAGTATTGATAGCTAAGGTGTCCGAAAAAATATCTATCAAAAAGCCGAGCAAAAAACTTATAATCAGAAAAGTAGTTCTGTTTTCTTTTATTGGATACCAATAGATGAACAGAATATATATCATAGGGTTGATAAAGCCAAAGAAATTTAGCCTATTGAATACGAGTACCTGTACCAAAACCAGCAGTATAAACCTTAAAATATTTACAAAAAAGGAACTACTAATCATTAGCTGTCTGTGTTTCTGTTTCTAGTTCTAAAACTTCTTCCTTGTTCAAATTTTGAATCACGTATATGTTCTTCAAATTTGTCATATCGTTAAATAGCGCCACATCTATAAAATAGAAACTCTTTGAAGTATCCAAATCAAATTTTTGAATAGTGCCGATGGGAATGTTCTCGGGGAAAATACTGCTCATAGCACCTGTAACTATAGTATCTCCAATAGTTAATGGGACCAACCTGGGGATGTCTACCAATTGAACGGTATTATAGTCTTTTGTATTCCAGACCAACGAACCAAAATGGTTAGAATTTTTAATCTTAGCATTGATATTGGACTTTTCATTTAATATACTCTGTACAGTTGCATAGTTGTTAGAGGTGTTCTCAATGATTCCTAGTATTCCTTTGTCCGTAATTACGCCCATGTCTTGCTTAACACTATCTAAACTACCCTTGTTAATGGTAATGTAGTTTCTTTGGTCGGAAAAGCTGTTTTTTACTATGCTACCCTGTACTACCGTATAGCTGTTTAGTAAAGAATCAGTTATAGGAATAACGCTTTCTTGCTTATTGTAAAGCTGAAATCGAAGTAGTTCATTTTCTCTTAAGAGGTCGCGGTTCTCCTCCCGGAGTTTAAAATAGGAAGTAATATTAGTTGACATTTCGTAAATACTACCAGAAAAATAATTGGCTGAATTTAGAAATTTAGACTGATGATAGGAATGCGATTGAAAGGTGAAAACTAAAGCAATAAATAAAAGAAAGGCATAAAGCAGGAACGTTTTATACCGAATCAGAAAATTTATTATCTGCTGCATTCACTTTTACGTTTTCAAATTGAAGTACTTAAAAAATTACTTGATTAAGATACTTTTATATCGCTCTAGGTTTTTCAAAGCTATTCCTGTACCACGAACAACCGCTCTCAAAGGGTCTTCCGCGATATATACAGGAAGATCTGTTTTTTGTGACAACCTTCTGTCCAAGCCTCGTAGCATAGAACCACCGCCGGCTAAATAAATTCCTGTATTATAGATGTCGGCTGCCAATTCTGGAGGGGTTTGTGATAGCGTCTCCATCACAGCGTCTTCTACGCGCAAGATGGACTTATCTAGGGCTTTCGCTATCTCTCGGTAAGAAATCTGTACTTGCTTCGGCTTACCCGTAAGCAAATCACGTCCTTGAACAGATTTTTCGTCTGGTGGAGACTGTAAATCTTCCGTTGCGGATCCTATTTCAATTTTAATAGCTTCTGCGGTACTCTCGCCAACATACAAGTTATGCTGTGTACGCATGTAGTAAATAATATCGTTTGTGAAAACATCACCTGCAATCTTTACCGATTTGTCACAGACGATACCCCCTAAGGCAATTACGGCGATTTCTGTAGTACCACCGCCTATATCTACGATCATATTACCTTTGGGCTGCATAATGTCAAGACCAATACCTATAGCTGCGGCCATTGGCTCATGAATAAGATACACTTCCTTACCATTTACCCGTTCCGCGGATTCCTTTACTGCACGCATTTCAACCTCTGTAATCCCGGAGGGAATACATATGACCATACGCAAAGCTGGTGGAAACCACTTTTTCTTTAATGCAGGTATGTTTTTAATGAACATATTGATCATCTTTTCAGATGCATCAAAATCGGCGATTACTCCATCCTTTAAGGGACGAATGGTTTTTATATTTTCATGGGTTTTTCCTTGCATCATATTGGCTTCCTTGCCAACAGCGATAATTTTACCGGTAATTCTATCACGAGCTACGATAGAAGGACTATCTACTACGACCTTGTCATTATGTATAATAAGCGTGTTCGCCGTTCCTAAATCTATGGCTATCTCCTCGGTCAAGAAATCAAAAAATCCCATATAAATTTGTTTGGTTATGGATTAAGGGGTGCATTTCATCGACAAAAGTAGTAAAATTAATGCTTAAAATGACGCGTGCCTGTCATCACCATTGAAATTCCGTTCGCATTACAATAATCTACGGTCAGCTGGTCTTTGATAGAGCCTCCTGGTTGAATAACGCTAGTAATACCTGCTTTGTCCGCAATCTCAACGCAATCAGGGAACGGGAAGAAAGCATCACTGGCCATTACAGCACCATCTAGGTCAAAATTAAAGGACTGCGCCTTGTGTATGGCTTGGTTTAGGGCATCTACTCGCGAAGTCTGTCCGGTGCCGCTTGCGCACAATTGCTTGTTTTTTGTTAAGACGATGGTATTCGATTTAGTGTGCTTGCATAATTTTGAAGCAAATAGTAAATCTTCCAGTTCTTGCTCGTTAGGCTTAGTGTTGGTTGCATAGCTTAAATCTGCAAGCGTGTCCGTTTTATGGTCTTTTTCTTGAAGCAACATTCCGTTTAAACAGGTTCTTACCAGCATTTCTGGCATATCCGTTTCGTTCTGTATCAGGATAATTCTATTCTTTTTTCCTTTAAGTATTTCTAGGGCGTCTGCTGCATAGCTTGGCGCAATAACAACCTCACAGAATAGTTTGTGAATCTCTTCCGCAGTTGCTTTGTCAATCTCTTTATTACTGATTAAAACACCTCCAAAAGCAGAAACCGGGTCGCCGGCCAAGGCGTCTATATAAGCCTGGTGAAGGGTGCTACGTTGTGCCAGTCCACAGGCATTATTATGTTTTAGGATGGCGAAGGTAGGAGCATCGTTTTTGAATTCTCCCATAAGATTTACCGCGGCATCAACATCTAACAAGTTATTATAAGAGAGCTCTTTACCATGAAGTTTGGAGAACATAGCATCAAAATCTCCAAAGAAAAATCCTTTCTGGTGCGGATTTTCTCCATAACGCAATACTTTACCATTGGTTTCACTTACTTTAAGTGCGGCGATTTCATGGTTCTGATTAAAATAATTGAAAATGGCAGTATCATAATGAGAGGAAACATTAAAGGATTTTGCTGCAAAACGCTTTCGGTCTTCTAGGGTAGTATTGCCATTATCCTGGGAAATGACTTCTAAAAATTCTGCATAATCTTCCATGGAAGACACGCACATCACATCCTTAAAGTTTTTTGCTGCCGCACGTATTAGGGAAATACCTCCGATATCTATTTTTTCTATAATGTCCTGTTCCGAGGCACCGCTGGCAACTGTTTTTTCAAATGGATAGAGATCTACGATTACGATATCTAACTGTGGAATTTCAAATTCTGCTAATTGCGCAACATCACTTTCATTGTCTTGGCGGTTAAGGATACCTCCAAATACTTTTGGGTGTAGGGTTTTTACGCGCCCGCCTAAGATAGATGGGTAACTGGTAACATCTTCTACAGGAACAACTTCTATTCCAAGGTCTTTAATGAATTTTTCCGTGCCGCCGGTAGAATAAATCGTTATGCCAAGTTCATTGAATTTCTTAACAATAGGTTCTAAACCGTCTTTATGAAAAACGGAAATTAATGCAGAAGTCGCTTTTTTTAAAGTGCTCATGGGTAGTGCTTGTAATTAGTAATTTAAGCACACAAAAGTAATTTTTTTAAAAGTAGCACAATAACGAGGTTATCAACAAATAAGCTAAAGTTTTGAACCACGCAAAGGGGCTAATTTCAATTTTTACGAAACAAGTTCAAAATAATCTACAGTGAATGGTTCAAAAACCAGTCTCTTAGGGTTCTATAATCTTTGCAACTTCGGCATTTACAAATTCTAGAAAGCGCTCGTCTTCATCAGTGAATGGGTCAGGGGTGTTAGAATCTATATCTATCTGACCGATATTTTCTCCGTTAACGAACAAGGGAACAACAATTTCTGATTTTACTGTAATACTACAGGCAATATAGTTGTCTTGGGCTTGTACATCAGGGACAACAAAATTTTGATTACTCACCGCAACTTGACCGCATATACCTTTTCCGAACGGAATTATCGTGTGGTCGGTAGGTTCTCCTGTATAAGGACCTAGCTTCAATTCCTCTTTTTTGCCATTCCTAAAATAAAACCCGACCCAATCATAATGCGGAACGTTTTCTTGAAGAAGATCACAAATGTTTTTTAGTTTGGTTTCCGTTTCCTCTTTTGTGTTGGTTATTGCTTTTATTTTAGGTTTTAGGGTATCGAACATGGTAGTTAATTTCAAAATCTAAGTCAAAAGTCGATTTTTAATAGGAAACTAACAATACGAATAGCCTTAAATATTCGTTAAGTAATTCTAGTGAAAATTCTAAAATAGTATCTTTACACAGTGAAAAAAGTAATGCGTAAAATATGGTCCGTTGTTATGGCGGTGCTATTATTGTTTTCAACCGTCTCTTGGACTATTGAAAAACATACCTGTATGGGGCGTGTAATGAATGTGGCTTTATTTACGAAGGCTCAAGACTGTGGCATGCTAGCTGCCATGCGGGTTATGGAGAAAGATGCGGACGAAAACCACTGTTGTGGTGAAGAAACCCTTACGATCCAAGGCCAAGATGATCTTAAAATTTCGTTTAACGATATTTCTTTGGACCAACAGGTCTTTATCGTTGTTTTTACCAATGCGTACGTTGCGTTGTTCTCTACTACGGAGCAGCAAACGAATATAAACGAGTATTACCCGCCACCACTTCTGGTCAGGGACATACAGTTACTCGACGAAACTTTTTTAATTTGATGTGATTCCTCACTAGAGGATATTTTTGAAGCAGATTCCACCATGTTCTTGTTGCGGTGGCTAGGAAACAAAAGCGCCCAATGCTTTGGGAAACATCAAATAAAAAAATCATGAAACATACCTATACAGTTACCGGAATGACCTGCAACGGTTGCGTGGCATCGGTAAATAAATACCTTACATCAATAGAGGGGGTACAAAAAGTAGAAATAGACTTAGAGGCATCCGAAGCGGTCGTTCAAATGAGAGAACATATTGGCCTGAACACTTTTAAATCGGTCTTGCCAGAAAAATATACGATTTCAGAAAAGGGAAATCATGTCATGGAGATGATGGTGCAGGACGATGAAAAATCAAAGTTGCAGCAGTTAAAACCCTTATTACTCATTTTCGCCTATTTATTTGCTGCAGCCATTTTGCTTAATTATAAAAATTGGAGCACAGCAGAGGCTATGTTGGATTTTATGGGACTGTTCTATATTGTATTCAGTTTC
This sequence comes from Maribacter sp. R77961, assembly GCF_044594925.1. GTDB lineage: Bacteria > Bacteroidota > Bacteroidia > Flavobacteriales > Flavobacteriaceae > Maribacter. The sequence goes on from NZ_CP138991.1 coordinate 3,830,114, forward strand.
TTTAAGTTGCTAGATTTAAAAGGCTTTCCAGACAGCTTTCGCATGTACGACCCCTTGGCAAAGGTAATCCCTGCGTATGGTTGGGTGTATCCTTTTATGGAGCTGTCTCTTGGCCTGTTATTTTTAATGCGAATTCAAATACCTATTGCCTTGGTGGTTACCATATTCATCTTAGGCGTAACAACCGTAGGCGTTACCAAGAGCCTGCTAAATAAGAAAAGTATCCGCTGCGCTTGTCTCGGTACTGCTCTTAAATTACCTATGACGGAAGCAACTTTCATTGAAAATGCCGTTATGCTAGTGATGGCCGCTGTCATGTTATTAGGGCTTATTTAAAAAAGAGGCAATGATGAAATATATGCTTTTAGTCTTAATGACGATTCCGCTCTTGACCTTGTCTCAAAGTAAAGTAGAAGGCATGGTGATGGAAAAAAATAGTGGTAACGAGTATATGGCCCTCTCGGGAGCCAATGTATATTGGTTAAACTCCCAAACGGGAACCATAACTAATGATCAGGGTTTATTTAGCATTCCTTATTCAAAGGAATACGATAAATTGATAATTAGTCATGTTGGTTTTAAAACCGACACGTTAATAATCAATGAACCAAAAATTGTTCAGCATACCTTGCAGCTCTCAAACGAACTAGATGAGGTAGTTGTGCAACAAGAACGTGATGCGGTAGAGAAGATCTTTTTCAGTGCTCGGAATGTAATTACCGTAAATAGTGCAGAGCTATTGAAAGCGGCTTGTTGTAACCTATCCGAAAGTTTTGAAACCAACCCGGCGATAGATGTTAACTTTTCAGATGCTTTAACGGGAACCAAGCAAATTCAGATGTTAGGGCTCACAAGTCCGTATTTGCTTATTACACAGGAAAATATTCCTATGGTTCGTGGGGCTTCGCAGGCGTATGGACTCACATTTACTCCTGGTACTTGGGTAGAGAGTATTCAAATTACCAAAGGTGCGGGGAGTGTGGTAAACGGGTATGAGAGTATTTCGGGACAAATAAATACAGAATTGGTGAAACCGCTAACGGACAAGCGTCTTTTTGTAAACGGTTATGCAAATCGGAATGGACGTTTAGAACTGAATACCCATATAAATCATAACATTTCTGATAAGTGGAGTACAGGCCTGTTTATCCATGGTAATTTACGGAGGCAAAAAGAAGACAGAAATAATGATGGTTTTTTAGATGCCCCTTTGGCAGAGCAAATAAATATAATGAACAGATGGCAATACCAGAACCCGGAAACGGGATGGGTAAGTTTCATCAACTTTCGATTTTTGAACGATGAAAAGCAAATTGGTCAGGTAGCGTTCGACCCCGAGTCTCCAAACGCGATTCGTGGTACAAGACCAGAAGGAATAGTATTGAACGGTACCGAAGCATGGGGAAGTGAAATAGCTACACGGAGGTTTGATTCTTCTGTGAAGCTTGGGTATGTTTTTCCTGAGCTACCTTTTCAAAGTTTTGGTTTTCAAGCCTCTTATAGTAATCATCAACAGGAATCCTATTACGGGTTCAATAGGTATGATATTGAACATCGTAGTATGTACTCCAACCTAATTTTCAATTCCATAATAGGGGATACCCGAAGTAAATTTAAAACGGGACTTACATTTGCTTATGATACCTATGATGAATTGGTCAATACACAGGATTTTGGAAGGGACGATAGCTCGGGAGGTGTCTTTTTTGAATACAGTTATGAAAATCTGGAAAAGCTTAGTCTCACCGCAGGTCTTAGGGTAGATACACATAATCGCTTGGGTACTTTCGTTACCCCAAGGCTGCATATGCGTTATACGCCTTGGGAGCTAGGAAGCTTTAGGGCTTCTTTTGGTAGAGGTAGGAGAGCGGCTAATATTTTTGCGGAGAATCAGCAATTGTTCGGTTCTTCTAGGCAAATTCAGCTTTTAGATACTCAGGGAAGTGTTTATGGTCTTGACCCCGAAGATGCTTGGAATTATGGTGTTAGCTTTTTACAAGGTTTCTTGTTTTTAAATAGGAAAGGAAATATTACGCTTGATTACTATAAAACTGATTTTATAAATCAAGTGGTTGTGGATTGGGAGAATCCTAGAGCTATTTCATTTTACAATTTAGATGGAAAAAGTTTTGCAGATAGTTTTCAATTAGAGGTGAATCATGAAATCCTAAAGAATCTAGACCTGCGTTTGGCTTATAAATACTATGATGTGCAAACGGATTATAGGAACGGCAGACTTCAAAAGCCATTGCAGGCGCAAAATAGGTTTTTTGCAAATGTGGGTTATGAAACCAGTCCTAAAGATAATGGTGCGCGGTGGAAGTTTGATTATACTGTACATGCTTTAGGGGAGCAACGCCTGCCAAACACCGATGAAAACCCTCCGCAATTTCGTTTGGGTATTACGGCGCAAGGATATAGCCTAATGAATGCCCAGACGACCAAAGTGTTTTCCGAAAAATTCGAAGTCTATCTTGGTGGGGAGAATTTAACTAATTTTAGACAAAATAACCCGGTTTTGGGCGCGGATAACCCTTTTGGCGAGAATTTTGATACTAGTATTGTATTTGCGCCTATTATGGGAAGAATGTTTTATTTAGGATTTAGATATAAAATATAAGTAATTATGAAAAAAGTAGTTTTAATATTGGTTTTAGGATTTTTTACAGTCTGTACTTTTGCTCAGGAAAAGAACAAAAAATTAACCATGGAGGTAGATGGTAAATGCGATATGTGTAAAACGCGCATAGAAAAGGCAGCTTTAGGGGTAAAAGGTGTAAAGTATGCCATGTGGGATATTCCCTCCCATGAGTTGTCCTTAATAATAGATGAGCGAAAAACAGACCCTATGCAAGTAAAAACGGCTCTAGTGGCTGTTGGTCATGATACAAAAGAATTAAAGGCAACAGCGGAAGCATATAATAGTGTGCATCCCTGTTGTAAGTATCGTGAGGATAGTTCTGACGATAGTGGAAAACATTAGTTGATGTTTGAAACGGCTTAAAAGTAAAACCCGCTTTTGATAGATTTCAAAAGCGGGTTTTTATATTTAGTATAATAATGGTATGTGCGAGAACAAGCTATTTTCTAGCTCGTTGCGGCTCGCCACTACATCATGCCTGGCATTCCGCCACCTCCGCCCATTGGCGGCATAGCAGCAGGGGCATCTTCTTTAATGTCTGTCAAAGCACATTCTGTAGTCAAAATCATTCCAGAAACCGAAGCTGCATTTTCTAAAGCGACTCTAGTTACCTTCTTAGGATCTATAATACCTGCTTTCATCATTTCAACATACTTTTCAGATTTAGCATCGTATCCGTAGTCACCTTTTCCTTCTAGGATTTTAGCAATGACAACAGAACCTTCACCACCAGCGTTAGAAACAATGGTTCTTAATGGAGCTTCTATAGCACGAGCAACAATTTGTAGACCTGTAGCTTCGTCCTCATTTTCTGTAGCGACTTTCGTCAAAACAGCTTTAGCTCTTACCAAGGCAACACCACCACCGGCAACGATACCTTCTTCTACAGCCGCTCTTGTTGCATGTAGCGCATCATCAACACGGTCTTTTTTCTCTTTCATCTCTACCTCGGAAGCGGCACCTACGTAAAGAACGGCTACACCACCAGCTAACTTAGCCAAACGCTCTTGTAGTTTTTCCTTATCGTAATCAGATGTTGTCGTTTCAATCTGAGATTTGATTTGATTCACTCTTGTTTTAATATCCTTTGCAACACCACCACCATTTACAACAGTTGTGTTGTCTTTGTCTATTTGTACCTTTTCACAAGTACCTAACATATCAATAGTAGTATTATCTAAAGAAAAACCTCTTTCCTCGGAAATGACGGTACCACCGGTTAGGATTGCAATATCTTCTAGCATTGCTTTTCTACGATCTCCAAATCCTGGAGCTTTTACAGCAGCAATTTTTAAAGAACCTCTTAGTTTGTTTACGACTAAAGTAGCCAATGCTTCACCATCAACATCTTCTGCGATAATCAATAGTGGTTTTCCAGATTGTGCCACCGGTTCTAGAACAGGTAGTAAATCTTTCATAGAAGATATTTTCTTGTCGAATAAAAGGATGTACGGACTTTCTAGTTCTGCAACCATTTTCTCTGAGTCGGTAACAAAGTAAGGAGAAAGGTACCCTCTATCGAATTGCATACCTTCTACAACGTCTACGTAAGTATCCGTTCCTTTAGCCTCTTCAACAGTGATTACACCTTCTTTACCAACTTTACCAAAAGCTTGAGCGATTAAATCGCCAATAGTGTCATCGTTATTGGCAGAGATAGAAGCAACTTGCTTTATCTTCTCAGAAGAATCACCTACTTTTTTGGATTGTTTGGATAAATCGGAAACAATAGCCTCAACAGCTTTGTCTATACCTCTTTTTAAATCCATTGGGTTAGCGCCTGCCGCAACGTTCTTAAGTCCTTCCTTAACGATTGCTTGCGCTAAAACAGTTGCGGTAGTTGTCCCGTCACCTGCTAAATCGTTGGTTTTGGAAGCTACCTCTTTAACCATTTGCGCACCCATATTTTCCAAAGCGTCCGCGAGTTCAATTTCTTTTGCTACCGTTACACCATCTTTGGTTACTTGTGGTGCTCCAAAAGATTTACTAATGATAACATTTCGTCCTTTTGGTCCTAATGTTACTTTAACCGCATTAGCCAATGCATCAACACCTCTCTTAAGGCCGTCTCTTGCATCGATATCAAATTTTATGTCTTTTGCCATTTTGTGTTTTAGTTTTTAGCCTTTTGGCTTATTGCCTTGGGCTACTGTTTTTAATTAGTGAATTAATTTACTGTTTGACTACAGGCTAATCGCCAAAAGTCTAACGTTATTATTAGATGATAGCTAAGATGTCACTTTCGCGCATCATAAGGTAATCCGTGCCTTCTAATTTTAACTCCGTTCCTGCGTATTTTCCGTAAAGAACAGTATCACCTACTTTAACCGTAATGTTTTCATCTTTTGTTCCAGGTCCAACAGCAACTACTTTTCCCTTTTGAGGTTTTTCTTTAGCAGTATCTGGGATATAAATTCCAGAAGCTGTTTTAGTTTCCGCTGCCATAGGTTCTATAAGAACTCTATCTGCCAATGGTTTAATACTAACTTTAGCCATAATATTATTAATTTATAATTGATTTTTTAGTTTGACGTTAGAGGGTCAGAAATTATGCCATTACCTGAAAACTGACATATTTAATGTAAAAATGCCAGCTTAGTGACAAGCTGGCATCTTTGTATTGTGTGTATATTTTATTAAATGCTATCCGTGGGAGTAGTATCAGGAGTTACTTCTGGTGTAACTTCTTCGGGTAAGGTCTCTGGAACAACAGTTTCAATATCGTCTCCCTGTAATAATTTAGAATCCGCATCACCAAAATTACCTTTAAGTGCAATGTTGGATGCTAATATTAAAAGAACCAAAAGTCCTGACAGGGTCCACGTACTTTTATCTAAAAAGTCTCCTGTCTTTTTTACACCACCAACTACTTGGTTTCCACCGCCACCAAAAGAAGAAGATAATCCGCCACCTTTAGGATTTTGTACCATGATTACTAAGACCAACAAAAAACAAACGATGATAATTAGAATCAGGAATATTGAAAATGTACTCATTATACTTAGCTATTTTCGCGTTTAATTTTTTCTACCGCTTTAATTCGGTCTGCAAAGAAACCACTTTTTTCCGGATATTTCAAACTTAAAATTTTGTAAGCCTGTATGGCGTTTTTATACTTTTTCTGTTCTAAATAAACCCTGGCCAGCGTCTCTGTCATCAGTTCATTTTTATCCAGTTTGGCGGAATTGGCAATGGCTTCTGACTGCGGAATATTATCCTTCGGAATTATTTTAGGATTGGTGGCTATAAACGTATCTATTCGGTCAAACTTACGTTGTTTATCATCCTTTTTTATAATGACTTCTTCCGTTTTCTTTTGGGGGATTTCCTTTACGGGTAATACTTCTCTAGCAATCGGTTTTTTTGAGGCTAGTTGCAACCATTCCGTGAACGAATATTTTTCTTTTTTGTCAAAGGGTAATGGTTTGCCAATTTCTAGGGTTTCCTCTTCGCTTTTTAGTTTTTTCTTCGCTTTGAAAAGTTTGGGGTCTAGTATTTGCTCTGCATCTTTTTTGTCTTGTGGTAGTGGTTTGTCCGCTGAGTCTTCGATAAGAGGTTTCTCTTCCTTTTTTAATACTTCTTTTGTAATGACCTGCTTATCGAGAGTATTATTATGTAAGAAATCTTTAGAAGTGATAAAATCAAAAAGAACATCTCTGTCCGTTGTATAGGCGGCGGTTACTTTTAGCGCTTTATTGTATTTATAACTATTTAGGTTTTTAAGTCCTTTTAAATGAAGTGCTCTGGCCGATTGAAAATAAGGATATTCCTCTATAATATCTTCCAACTGTTTTGTTTGCACTGGGTCTACTACCTTATTCGGATGTTCCAAAAAATATGTAAAATCGGAGACTTTCATAGTTTAATTACCAATCTGCAAGGGAAGCGTTAAAAATATCTTGGGTAATCCGTTCAAAAATAATTTCATGTGCTTCACTCTTTATGGCAGAAAGTTGTGCATCTGCGGGGTAATCAAAAAAGAAGGAGAAGCTCTGGTCAAAGTCGGCATCTTCTTTGGTGTTGTTGTAAAACCTACATTTAACCCTTACGGATAATCTATTCTGGGCAGCGGTCTGTTGAGCGGTAGCCGTCATTGGCGAAATTCTGTATTCCGTAATCTCTCCCTCGTAAAGTAAATCTGCATTCCCGTTATTAATCAAATCTAAACTGGTCTGGTTCAGAATTCTGTCTTGAAGTGCCAAGGTGAAATCCCTGTCCATTCCAGGCTCAAAAGTAGAGCCAGGACTTTGCGTAGCGTAGTTTTGAAAATAGTTTACCTGAAAGGTGGTGGCAGTACCTACATTACCACCTGTAAAATTGTATATGCCGCACCCGTTCAATAAAAGGATAGGAAGCAAAAGGATATAAAAAAAGATATGTTTTTTCATGAGCATATGTTGTAAACTACTAAAGATCGTACTGTTTTATTTTTCTGTACAGGGTGCGTTCTGAAATTCCAAGTTCCGAGGCAGCCGCTTTCCTTTTGCCTTTGTTCCTTTCAAGCGATTTTTTTATCAGTTCAATTTCTTTCTCCTGTAAAGATAGGGTTTCCTCTTCTTCGATTTCTTCAGCAAAATGATATTTATCTTCTTGGGCTGTGGGAACATAGGGCTTTTCAATCGTTGGTTCTGGTAGTTGTAGCACATTTAATGACGATGCATCCCGAGTCTCGATCTCTTCATCGTCTTCACCGTAGATTTTACGGATTAAATTTTCGTTTTCTTCCTGTACTTTCTGGGAATCATTGTTCTTTAAAAGCTCCATGGTTAATTTTTTGAGATCGTTTAGGTCTCCTTTCATGTCAAAAAGAACCTTGTAAAGAATCTCTCGTTCGTTACTAAAATCACTCTCGGATTTTGAACCGTTTACCACAGCAGGCAAATTACTTCCCTGGCTGTTGGGTAAGTAACCGTGAAGTGTGGCACCCGAAATTGCCCTGCCTTCCTCAAGAACGGAAATCTGCTCCGCTATATTTCTAAGTTGTCTTATGTTTCCCGGCCATCTGTATTTTAAAAGGAGTGCTATAGCATTCTCGTCTAACCTAATGGTGGGCATCTTATATTTTTGTCCAAAGTCCGAAGCAAATTTTCTAAATAAGAGGTGAATATCTCCCTGCCTGTCACGTAGTGGTGGAATATTAATTTCTACGGTACTTAAACGATAGTAAAGATCTTCTCGGAATTTTTCTTTTTTTATGGCTTCGAACATATTTACGTTCGTGGCGGCAACGATACGGACATCGGTTTTTTGTACTTGTGAAGAGCCTACCTTTAAGAATTCTCCATTCTCCAATACGCGAAGAAGTCTCACCTGGGTGGTCAATGGTAGCTCGCCCACTTCATCTAGAAATATAGTACCTCCATCGGCTACTTCAAAATAACCGCTTCTAGTCTGCGTAGCCCCGGTAAATGCTCCTTTTTCGTGTCCAAATAGTTCACTATCAATAGTTCCTTCAGGGATTGCACCACAGTTTACGGCAATATATTTGGCGTGTTTTCTATGGGAAAGGGAATGTATGATTTTAGGTATGGATTCCTTTCCTACACCACTTTCTCCCGTAACCAGCACTGAAATATCCGTTGGCGCTACTTGAATGGCCTTTTCCAAGGCTCTGTTTAGCTTTGGGTCTTGGCCAATAATTTCAAAACGTTGTTTTATGCTTTGTATACTCTCCATTTATTCAGTCTATTAGAATTATGGGATTCCTCTTAGTTGTTATCGGAATAACCCACTGCTTCCCCGATCAGTGTTGCCGATGTGCAATCATTGATTTTTACATTTACGAAATCTCCTACCTTGTAATCTTCCTTGGGGAAAACGACTACGGTACTTTGAGAATTTCTACCCATCCATTCGTTTTCGGATTTTTTTGAAGTACCCTCAATAAGGACCTCCTGTATTTTCTCCAAATGTTTTTCTGTTCTATACTTGCAATGCTCGCGCTGTAAAGCTATAATTTCGGACAATCTTCTTTTTTTGATCGGAGCAGGGACATCGTCTTCCATTTTTCTTCCGGCCATAGTTCCGGGCCTTTCCGAATAGGCATACATATAGCCAAAATCATATTTTACATAATCCAAAGCCTTTAAAGTGTCTTGATGATCTTCTTCTGTTTCCGTAGGAAAACCAACAATGATATCTTGTGATATGCTACAGTCCGGTATGATTTTTCTGATATTGTCCACCAAATCAAAGTACGCTTCAATAGTATGCAGCCTGTTCATTTCTTTTAGAATACGATTGCTGCCACTTTGTACCGGTAAATGTACATGGTTGCAGATATTATCGTATTTCGCCATGGTCTCTATTACGTCAAGGGTCATGTCTTGCGGATTGGAGGTTGAAAAGCGAATTCGCATTTTTGGTTGCGCCAAAGCAACCATTTCTAGTAATCTAGAAAAACGAACCGCTGTGGCTTTCTGCATCTCGGACGCTTTTTCAAAACCTTTTTTGAGTCCGCCTCCGTACCATAAATAACTATCCACATTCTGCCCAAGAAGGGTAATTTCCTTGAAACCTTTATCCCATAGTTCTTGAATTTCTCCTAAAATAGATTGAGGGTCGCGACTACGTTCCCTTCCTCTGGTAAATGGAACAACACAAAAAGTACACATGTTATCACATCCTCTAGTAATGGATACAAAAGCGGTAACGCCGTTTGAATTTAAGCGCACGGGTGCTATATCTCCGTATGTTTCGTCCTTTGAAAGGATTACGTTAACAGCATCCCTTCCGGAATCTACTTCTTTAATTAGATTGGGTAAATCTTTATAGGCGTCCGGCCCTACGACCATATCCACAATCTTTTCCTCATCTAGAAGTTTATCCTTCAAACGTTCTGCCATACAGCCCAAAACACCAACCTTTAAATGGGGACGTAATTTTTTAGCGGCATTGTATTCCGTTAGTCGTTTTCGAATGGTTTGTTCTGCCTTATCCCTGATAGAGCAGGTGTTTACCAAAACCAAATCGGCATCTGCCAAGGTCTGGGTCGTATTAAAACCTTCTTCGGCTAAAATGGATGCAACAATTTCACTATCGGAAAAATTCATCGCACAGCCATAACTTTCAATAAAAAGCTTACGACCGTTCTGCGTTGAATTTTCAAGCTTTAATGCAGTGCCTTGTTTTGTTTCATCTATTGTTTTCTCCATATATCCCAAACTTCTTTCCCTGCGAATTGTTCTAAGCTTACTTATTTATGCTTAAGGGGATACAAAGATAATACTATATTCAAAAATGTGACAAGTTGGCAGTTTATTTAGTTTAATTTTAAGCTTTGTAGCAGGATGCTTACATTTATTTTAAATTAAAGCGTACCTAATGAGTTTAGAAACCATCAACCAAAAAATAATACAAAAGCCTTCTCTGGAGTTTGGCTTAATCTTTAGCCAATCTATCGAATTATTTAAAAAAGTATGGCTTCAAGGTTTTATTACCCTCTTGTTGACCTTTGTTACTATTCTGCCCTTCTATATCATGATTTATATTCCTATGATTGCCGCAGGAATAACAGACCCCGAAATGCTAAAAAGTGAAGAAATGCCACCTATGGTTGTTTTGGCCATGGTACTGCTCTTGCCTGTTTTTTTGCTTGGGGTAATGACTTTTGGTATAGCCCTAAATGCTGCATTTCTTAGGATATGCAGACAGAAGGATAGTAATGAGGTAATTAGCGAAGATTATTTCTATTTTTTCAAAGAAGGTCGTTTAGGGAAAATCTTGAAATTGGCACTCATTATGCTTGGTTTAAGTTTGTTGGGAAGTCTCATTTGTGGGTTAGGTATTATCTATTTGGTAGTACCAATGTCCTTGTTTCCTGCTTTCTTGGCCTTTAATGAAGAGCTTACTGCTATGAACATTGCCAAGGCTAGTTTTACTTTAGGGAATAAAAACTGGCTAGTTATTTTTGGCCTTCTCATAATAATGGGTATTGTGGCGGAGTTAGGCATTATACTTTGTTGTGTGGGGATACTATTTACCGCTATGCTTTCAAAAATACCGACATACTTTATATACAAGTACGGTGTTGGCTTCGATTCCCTTGAGGAATAATATTCGTATGGAAAGCTACGCAACTAAAATACAGTTCTTCCGTCTTACTGGTATAACCCAATAAATAATATAAAATGAAAAAGAAAGCTTTTTTATTGCTAATGGTTGCCGTTGGTTTTATCGTTTCCTGTGACAACGAAGCAAGCTATGAGGACTATTTAGTAGCTAGGCCAGTAACAATGGATGTGGCACAATTTAAGGCCCAAGCGGTCGCTATAACGCAACCCGAACCAATTGTTTCCTCTGGAAAAATATATACGTACAGGAGTTATATTTTTGTTAATGATGTAAATCGTGGTTTTCATGTAATAGATAATAGCAATCCCGAATCCCCTGAGCGCATTTCCTTTATTAAGTTAGAAGGCAATTATGATATTTCTGTTAAGGATGATAAGTTGTACGCGGATAGTTACGGTGACCTTGTCATTTTTGATATAAAGAATATTAATGACATTAAAGTTTCTAGTCGTATCGTAAATGCTATTTATGATAGTGGTGGTATATGGGCAGCGGACCTTGAGTATCCAACGGCCGATTTCTATGATTACGAAGATTATGATTATCAAAATGAGGCCGTTGTAGGTTGGACGGTTACAACGGAAAGAAGATTGGTCTCGGAATATGAAAGTCGGTACGGAGGATTTTATAATGAAGAAGCTGCCTTAGCAAATACTTCCCCTTCTGATAGTGGGCCTGGAAGGTCTGTGGGTCAGGGAGGGTCATTGGCCAGATTTAAGATAGTAGGGGACTATCTCTATGTCGTGGATTATAGCAATATCAGCATATTTGATATTTCTGATGTGGCGAACCCAAAAACATTGGAGGATGTGCAGGTTGCTTGGGATATTGAGACAATATTTAATCAAGGAGATGTGCTGTTTATTGGTGGAAGACAGGGTATGTATATTTATGATATTACCGAGCCACAAAAACCTGCTTTCATTTCAGAGTTTAGACATGGTACCGCTTGCGACCCAGTGGTTGTAGATGGAGACTATGCTTATGTGACCTTAAAAGGCGGTAATTTATGTGGAAATGCCGAGAGCGGTTTATATGTGGTAGATGTTTCTGATTTGGCAAACCCGGATTTAAAGGTAATATATCCTATGGAGGGTCCAAATGGCCTGGGTGTAAAAGGTGATAAGCTCTTTGTTTGTGATGGGGAAGCAGGGTTAAAGGTATTTGATAAAAGTGACGCCCCTAACGTAACCGAGATTGATCATTTTGAGAATGTCTTTGCCTATGATGTTATTCCTTTAGAGGCCTCTTTGTTAATGATAGGGGATAAAATACTTTACCAGTACGAATATGTGGAGCATAATATTCAGTTAATAAGTTCTTTTGAGCTGAATTAGAAAAATTACATTACAAAAAATGCCTCCATATGGAGGCATTTTTTAATGGCATGAATACTATCCATTATTTCAATGAAATCATTTTAATTTTATTTTCGGTGACTTTATTGTTTATCGCTGTGATGTAGCTATCCAGTAATTTATTTAAATCATTGACTTCGGTATTCAACTCTTGGGTGACCACTTTAAAGAATGCTAAGGACTGATCTGTGGGTGGATAATCTCCACGTTGGGAGTCCGCTAATAGAAATGCCAATCTATTATTTATACGAATTCCATAGTTTAATGGATCTTGTCTACTTTGGTTCTTTGTCATATGAATGTTATTCTCTATCACACTCAGCTTCGTTTCAAATTCGCTTAGTAAACCTTTAAGGTCTTCATTGTTCGCTGCTTTTTTATTTAAATAGTGCAAATCCTCCTTTATAGCCCGTATGGTGGTAATGGCCTCATTTGCTCTTGAAACTTCATTTCTGACAGCTATTAAAAAATCGAATTGTTTCTTGTAATCGGATGCTGAATTCGATAGCCTAGGGTCTTTGACGATTGAAAACGTTTGTTCTGAAATTTTCCCATTGTAGGTTAACCTTGCTTTATATGTTCCCGGGATTGCTTTTGGACCTCTGTTAGGGGAGGAATAAAAAACCATTCCTTTAAAAGTTTTGTAACCCGGATAGCGCATGTTCCAGATAAGTCTATTGCCACCACTTTTTACGTTCAAGGATTTTGTGGAAGCAGGATTCAATTTGTCTTCCTTTGCATGATTTGAAAACGATTGAATTAATGACCCATCCATCTCTAAAATATCAATTTTAATGGTATCCGTTTCCTTACTGTTTTTTATATAATAATTAATGATAGCTCCGTTAGGATGATTCTTGCCTTCCAACATCGTGTTAGCAGGTCCCCAGCCTTGTGATTGTTGCATGCGGTAAGCTGTATCTGGCTTGTACAGATGGGAATCATTGTTCGTCATGTCCTTTGAAAGTTGATGTAACGGAGTTAAATCATCGATCATCCAAAAACTTCTGCCGTGAGTGGCCGCTATCAAATCATTGTCCCGAACATGAAGATCTCTAATTGCGGTTATAGGCAAGTTTAGCTGAAAAGAATTCCAATTTAGACCATCGTCAAAAGAGACATACATGCCCCATTCCGTGCCTGCGTATAAAAGGCCTTTCCTTGTTTTGTCGGATCTAATCGCTCTAGTGTAATGATTGCTTTTAATACCATTGGTAATAACCTTCCATGTTTTACCATAGTCGGAAGTTTTATAGAGGTAAGGAGTGTAATCGCCAAACTTGTAAGCCGTTGCGGCCACATAGGCTGTGCCTTTTACAAAAGGGCTTGGGTCTATACAATTAATCATGTTAAGTTTAGGACTCATCCCTGTAGGGGGCGTAATATTTTCCCAAGTAGTACCATTATCCTTGGTAATATGTATAAGTCCATCATCGCTCCCCACCCAAATAACTCCTTTTTCTAATGGAGATTCGTTTATCGCGAATAAATTTGAATAAAATTCTGCACCAGTATTATCTTGGGTAATCGGTCCGCCCGAGGATTTAATCGTTTCCGGAAGTCCTCTGGTGAGGTCGGGTGATATGGTTTTCCATGATTGGCCTTCGTTGGTGGTCTCATGCAAAAAATTTGATCCTACGAAAAGTCTATTGGAATCATGAATGCTAAATTTTACTGGAAAGTTCCAATTAAAACGATATTTCATGACTTCCGCTCCAGACCCCGCAGGATTGTCTGGCCATACGTTAATAGACCTAGTTTGGTCTACACTATGGTCTTGTCTCATCATATAGCCTTTGTAAGTGCCGCCATAAACAATATCGTTGTTTTCCGGATCTGGGGCAAGGTGAGCACTCTCACCTCCGGCTGTAGCTTCCCAATCACGTTCTCCAATGGTGGAACCAGATACTCGATGCGAAATACGTATGGTGCTATTATCTTGTTGAGCTCCGTAAATGCGGTATGGAAAAGAATTGTCTGTAGTTACTCTGTAGAATTGTGCTGTTGGTTGGTTGTGGTAGGTGGTCCAGTTATTTCCCCCGTCGTTTGATATTTGAGCACCACCATCATCGGCAATGACCATTCGGTTATTATTATTTGGATCTATCCATAAATCGTGATGATCTCCGTGAGGTGCATTTTTTAAGGTAAATGTTTTTCCTCCGTCCGTAGATACTCCATAGCTAACGTTCATAACATATACCTTATCCTTATTTTGAGTATCTGCGTAAATGCGGCTGTAATACCAAGCGCGTTGGCGTAACGCTCTATTTTCATTAATTTTTTTCCAAGTTTTTCCCGCGTTATCCGAGCGGTAGAGTCCTCCCTCTTCTGCTTCAATTATGGCCCACACTCTATCCGAGTCTAAAGGAGATACGGTAATGCCAACGATTCCCCATGGCCCTTTTGGTAGTCCTTCATAATTTGAAATATCAATCCATGTATCTCCACTGTCCGTGCTTTTATATATTTTACTATCAGGTCCGCCACTATCCATTCGGTAGCCGTTACGTTTCATTTCCCAAGTGGCTGCGTATAGTATTCTTGGATTGTTAGGGTCTAGGATTAAGTCACCTGCGCCCGCTTTTTCACTTTCAAATAGCACCTTTTCCCAGCTGCCACCGCCATCTTTAGTGCGAAAAACACCGCGTTCGCTATTCGGTTTCCATAGATTGCCTATGGCCGCTACGTATACCAAATCAGGATTGGTTGGGTGAATTCTAATCCTAGCGATATGTTCCGTGCCCTCAAGCCCAAGGAATTTCCAACTTTCTCCAGCATCAACACTTTTCCATACACCGTTTCCGGAAGAAACATTACCTCTCAGTGTTTGTTCTCCTTCTCCAACATAAATTACATTAGGGTCTGATTCGGAAACGGCTACCGCTCCTATGGAACCTCCAAAATATCCGTCGGAAATACAGCTCCATGTGCTACCGGCATCCGTAGTTTTCCAAACACCACCACCAGCAGTGCCCATATAATATAGGTTTGGGTCATTGGGCACGCCCGTGGCAGTTCCTGCCCTACCTCCTCTAAACGGCCCTACTAGGCGCCATTCAATACCATTATATAAGGATTCATCAAAAACTAGGGCATCCGTTGTTTTCTTTTTTCGCTGTGCATTCAATGAAATAGCTGCAGCTATAAATACAACTAATATTAGGTAGGTAGTACGTTTTTTCATCTTTTAAAAATCTAGTGTGCTTTAAAAATAAGGATATTCTGGGCTTTTTGCCTATAAGAAAATTAAATTTCATTCTTCAACTATAGCCTCAAATTAGAAGATGTTATGGTTTAAATATGATGTCATATCATAAGGTCATAGCAGGAAATTAAAAAATTCGACTACTTTTGTTGCTCAAAATATACTACTGCATGGCTAAGAATTTGGTAATTGTTGAGTCTCCCGCGAAAGCAAAGACTATTGAAAAGTTCCTTGGAAAAGATTTTAAGGTAGAATCTAGTTTTGGTCATATTGCAGATTTACCATCAAAGGAATTAGGTGTAGATGTCGACAATAATTTTGAGCCCAAGTATATTGTGGATAAAGACAAAAAGGCCTTAGTTAAAAAGCTAAAGGATTTAGCTAAGAAGGCAGAAGTGATTTGGTTAGCAAGTGATGAGGATCGAGAAGGAGAGGCGATATCTTGGCATTTAGCAGAAGAGCTTGGTTTGGATAAAAAGAAGACAAAACGTATCGTTTTCAACTCTGTAACTAAAGCCGCAATTCAGAAGGCTATTGAGAATCCAAGAGAGATTAACTACAACTTGGTGAATGCACAGCAGGCGCGTAGAGTGCTAGATCGTTTGGTTGGGTATCAGTTGTCGCCTGTATTATGGAAGAAAATAAAGCCAGGACTTTCTGCCGGTAGGGTGCAATCTGTTGCGGTAAGACTTATTGTTGAACGGGAAAGAAGCATCGAGGCCTTTACGCCCAAAGCTTCTTTCAGGATCGTTGCGGAATTTAAGACAGGCTCGGGGAGTAGTTTTTCGGCTAAATTGGGTAAGACCTTTGCTTCCAAAGAAGAGGCGCAAGCATTTCTTGAAAATAATATTGGTGCGGACTTTTCTGTGAGTAAACTGGATAAAAAGCCAGCTAAAAAATCCCCGTCGGCACCTTTTACTACATCAACCTTACAACAAGAAGCCTCAAGGAAACTATATTTTTCTGTAGGTAGGACCATGCAGGTAGCGCAGCGTCTATATGAAGCCGGACTCATTACTTATATGAGAACGGACAGTGTAAACCTGTCCAATGAAGCGGTGAATGGAGCAAAGGAGGCTATTGTAAAAAACTACGGAGAAAAATATAGTAAGATTAGGAGTTTTACTGGAAAGTCTAAAGGTGCTCAAGAGGCGCACGAGGCGGTTAGACCTACCAACCTAGGCAATCAATCTCCTTCTTTAGAACGAGATCAATCTAAATTGTATGACCTTATCTGGAAAAGAACCATTGCTTCTCAGATGAGTGATGCCGAATTGGAACGTACCAATGTAAAAATAAAAGCAGATAAACATACGGAAGAATTTACTGCTAACGGAGAGGTCATTAAGTTCGATGGTTTTCTTAAAGTATATATGGAAGGCGTCGATGAGGAGGATTTGGCCGAAGAGCAGGAAGGAATGTTACCTGCAATGAAGGTTGGTGAAGCGTTGCAAAATGTGTTCATTACCGCAACGGAAAGATTTTCTAGAGCACCATATCGTTTTACGGAAGCATCTTTGGTAAAAAAACTAGAAGAATTAGGTATAGGAAGACCATCTACCTATGCGCCAACAATTTCTACAATCCTCAATAGAGGTTATGTTGAAAAAGGTACCATAGAAGGTAAGGAACGGAAATACCTGCAATTGGTATTGGAGTCCAATGATATAAAGGTCAAAAATCTTTCAGAGAATGTAGGTTCGGATAAAGGAAAAATGGTACCTACGGATATAGGTATGATCGTAACAGATTTCTTAGTGGCAAATTTCGCCAATATCCTAGACTACAATTTTACGGCACAAGTAGAGGAAGATTTTGATGAGATTGCTTCAGGCGAGGAGGATTGGAAAAAAATGATGAAAAGCTTTTATAAAGATTTTCGTCCTAATGTATTGGATGTTGAAGAGAATGCGGATCGTGCCAGTGGTGAGCGTATTTTGGGGAAACACCCTAAAAGTGGAAAACAGGTTTCCGTTCGTTTGGGAAGATTTGGACCTATGGTGCAGGTAGGAACTGTAGACGATGAGGAGAAACCTACTTTTGCAAGTTTATTGCCAGACCAGTCTTTGAATACTATTACTTATGAAGAGGCCATGGACCTTTTTAAACTACCACGCAAACTAGGCGTTTATGAAGGGGAAGAAGTAGAGGCCAACGTTGGGCGTTTTGGTCCTTATGTAAAATTTGGTAAAAAGTTTATTTCCATGGAAAAAACTGATGATCCAATGGAGATTGATATGGACCGTGCCGTAGAGTTGATTGTAGCAAAACAAAAGGCGGATGCTCCTATAGCGCAGTACGAGGATAAAGATGTGCAAAAAGGCACTGGTCGTTTTGGTCCTTTCATCAAATGGGACGGAATGTTCATTAATGTCAACAAGAAGTACGATTTTGACAATCTTTCTTACGATGACATTGTGGAGTTAATTGAAGTGAAAAAGCAAAAGGAGATTGATAAAGTAGTTCAGAACTGGGAAGAAGAAGGGATACGAATAGAGAAAGCAAGATGGGGACGGCACAATATTATAAAAGGAAAGATTAAGGTAGAACTTGCCAAAACGGTAGATGCTACTAAAATGACTTTAAAAGAAGCTGCTGCTTTAATAGAAAAAAAGATGCCCAAAAAAAAGGCAAAAGCAAAGCCCAAGGCAAAAGCTAAAAAGAAGTAAATCGCAGTAGTAATAAGTTTTTAGGATAAAGTAATCTAGCTGATAAGGTTAATTATTTATCAACGAACAACGAACAACGAACAACGAACAACGAATAACGAATAACGAACAACTATTCCCAAACATGGCCTTTGATTTTTTAGTTCCTGTAGCAGATAAAGTTTTGGCTCATTGCGAATTGTTGCCCCCACAGGCAATAGGAAGAAATACACATATACATACAGTTAAAGACGGTCTGCCAGTACTTGCGAATGCTACGGTGGCTATTTTGGGAGTTAGGGAATCTAGAAATGCATTTGAGAAAAAACTGGAAAAGTTAGATGTTTCCGGCATTAGAATGCAGCTTTACAAACTTTTGTTAGGGAACTGGAACGCCACCTTAGTAGATCTAGGGGATATAGAGGAAGGGGAATCTGTTGACGATACCTACTTCGTAGTAAAAGAAATAGTAGCGGAACTCTTGGAAGAAAATGTAATCCCCATAATTCTTGGTGCTACTCAAGATATCTGTTATCCGGCTTATAGGGCCTTTGACGGTATCAAGGATATGATAAACCTTGTAGCCGTAGATAGCCGTTTTGATTTTGGAATAGAAGACGAACTCATATCCTCACATTCCTATATGAGTAAGATCATTACGGACAAGCCCAACAATTTATTCAATTTCTCCAATATCGGATATCAGAGTTATTTTAATGCACAGGAGGAGGTAGACTTAATGGAGCGTTTGTTTTTTGATGCGTATAGGTTGGGGGATATTGCAAATAATCTTTCTTTGGCAGAGCCCGTTCTCAGAAATGCCCATATGGTAGGTATAGATGTTAGGGCTATAAAAGCTAGTGAAATAAGTCTTTCTGCTAATTTTTCTCCCAATGGTTTTACCGGTCGGGAGATTTGTGCCATCTCTAGATATGCCGGTATAAGTGACAAGGTATCCTTATTTGGAATATATGAAATGGAGAATAATGTGCAGTCTCAACAACTCATTGCACAAATTATTTGGTATTTCATAGAAGGTATAACCTATAGAATAAAAGAATCTCCATATACAAAAACCGATGACTTCACCAAGTATACCGTGCCTACCGATGCGGAAGAGCTTGTATTCTTCAAAAGTCATTTAACAGAAAGATGGTGGGTAGAAGTGCCATCTATCTTTACTTCACATACTAAAGCAAACACACCTGCGTTATTACCATGCACCGGAGAGGATTATTTAGATGCATGTGATCAGAACATTCCAGAGCGGTGGTTTAAAGCTTACAAAAAAGGCTTTAATTAAATAAAAATATTTTATTAAGGAATATAACTTTAGTACAATAATTTATTCAAAATGTAGTTTTAGAAGTTAGAATAAACAATTGTATTTGCAGTTATAACCAAAATCGAAATTTAACCTAAAGTATGAAGAAGCTATTGTTGTCATCTATAGCGTTTGTTTTTTTACTCACAAGTTGTGGGTCCAAAACAAAAGGAGAGCTAGTCGGAGTCCAAGGAAAAAAATGGTATCCGGAAAAACCATATGGAATGGAACTTATCCCAAGAGGTTCTTACATCATGGGTAAAAGTGAAGAAGACCAAGCGAAGGTTTTAAACGCTCCAACGAAAACAGTTACGGTACGTTCCTTTTATATGGACGATACTGAAATAACGAACAGTGAATACAGGCAGTTTGTGGAATGGGTTAAAGATTCCATTACAAGAACAAAATTGGCCATTTTGGCCGATGAGCTCGGTATTGGTCCAGAAGAGGGCGGTATCGGTGATTTTGCATTTAAAGATGCGGATACTACCAAATCATCTGTTTACGATAAATACATGTTGGATAATTACTCAGGGATGGGTGAGACCGGATATGAAGGTAGAGCATTGAACAAAGATGAAAACCTTATCTGGGATACTTCAGATTATCCAGACGAGTACTACGCTGAGGTAATGGATTCATTATATATTCCAGAAGAAGAATCGTATAACGGACAGCGAAGTATTGATGTTACTAGATTAAAGTACAAGTACAGCTGGATGGATATCGAAGCGGCTGCTAGGGCATCAACTAAAGGAAACAAAAGTAGAAAAAACTTTATCCGTACAGAGGAATTAGAAATATATCCTGATACCACGGTTTGGATCAGGGATTTCGAATATTCCTATAACGAGCCAATGCATAACGATTATTTCTGGCACGATGCTTACAGTGAATACCCTGTAGTAGGGATATCATGGGAACAAGCCAAAGCATTCTGTAACTGGAGAACAAAGTTTAAAAATGACGATCAAAAGAGTAAAGGAAAACAGTTTGTAAATCAGTTCAGATTACCAACTGAGGCAGAATGGGAATACGCCGCAAGAGGAGGTATCGAAGGCGGTACCTATCCTTGGGGAGGTCCTTACGTAATCTCGGATACAGGTTGTTTTATGGCAAACTTTAAACCACAACGTGGTGACTATGCAGCAGATGCAGCACTTTATACTGTAGAAGCCAAATCTTATGAGCCAAACGACTTTAATCTTTACAATATGGCCGGAAACGTTTCTGAATGGACAAACTCTAGTTATGATCCTAGTGCTTACGACTATGTTTCTACTATGAACCCTAACGGTGGTGATCAGAGTAATACTCGTAAAGTGATCAGAGGTGGTTCATGGAAAGATGTAGCCTACTTTTTACAAGTAAGTACAAGAGATTATGAGTATTCTGACTCCGCGAGAAGTTATATTGGCTTTAGAACAGTACAAGACTATATGGGTGAAGAAGATTCAACCCAATAAATAAACATATGTAAGTAAACAAATTATTTTTTAACACAAATTTCAAATCAAATTTTTAACCAAATCTTTATTATTAAACCTTAAATTAAATTTAAATCATGGCACAGTCAAAATCAACAAAGAAATTATTTAACATGGCCTATGGCCTTGGAGCATCGGTAGTAATTATTGGTGCATTGTTTAAAATCCTTCACTGGGAATTTGGTCCCTTAAATGGTGGTATTCTTTTAGCAGTAGGTCTTATTACTGAAGCACTTATTTTTGCTATTAGTGCTTTTGAACCGGTAGACGATGAGTACGATTGGTCTTTAGTATATCCAGAATTACAAGGTGGTGCTTCCACTGGTAAGAAAAGCAATGAAGCTGCTGAAATCAAAGAGGCTGAAGCATCTTTATCCGCTAAATTGGATAACATGTTAAAAGAAGCTGGTGTAGATGCGAACCTTATGGAGAGTCTTGGTTCTAGTATCAAAAACTTCGAAGGTGCAGCAAAAGGAATTGCTCCTACTGTAGATGCAATGGAATCTACTAAGAAATATTCAGATGAAATGGTACAAGCTGCCTCTCAGATGGAATCTTTAAACAGTCTTTATAAAGTACAATTAGAAAGTGCTAGCAAGCAGGCTTCTGTTAATGAGGAAGTTGTTCAAAATGCAAGTGCACTTAAAGATCAGATGGCTTCTTTATCTACTAACCTTTCTTCATTGAATGGTGTTTACGGTGGAATGTTATCTGCAATGAACAAAAACTAAAATTGGATTTTAACCAAACCCAAATTATTAATTAAAATCTAATTTTAAAACCATGGCAGGAGGAAAACAATCACCACGTCAGAAGATGGTAAATCTAATGTATTTGATTTTCATCGCGATGTTGGCATTAAACATGAGTAAAGAGGTGCTAGCGGCATTCGGAATTATGAACGAAAAGCTAGAGACTTCTAACGAACAGACAACAGCAAGTAACGATGCGTTCTTGGAAAGTCTTGGAACTAAGGCATCTGAAGATGCGGCAAAGTATGACAAGCTGTATCAAAATGCCCAGAAGATAAAAGCAATGTCCCAAGAATATTACGACTATTTGGAAAGCCTTAAGACAGGCATGACAGAAGGTTTAGAAGACGCTACGGACTATGCTCGTATGGACAATTCAGATTTCTTGGACCAAACACTTTTTCAAGGAGATAATTTATCCGAAGAAGGTAAAAAGTTCATGAGTAGCTTAACAGGGTACCGTGATCAGGTAGCTGCAATAGTGCCACCGGCGCTTAAGCAATCTGTTATTGATCGTTTTAGGACTGATGATGGTAAGAAGGATGATGGAAAAGTTGAAAAGAGAGACGGAACACGTCAAGATTGGATCAACTATCACTATGAAGGATATCCTTTAGTTGCATCATTGGCTAAGTTAACGGCGCTTCAATCAGACGTTAAAATTACGGAAGAAGCTGCCTTAAAATCAATGTTGGCAGGTGAGTTAACAGAGCAAGTTTCTTTGAAGAACTTTGCAACATCACTTTTTGCTAGTAAATCAGCTTATTATACAGGAGAAAAATACGACGGAAAAATTATCATCAGTAAGACCGATAATTCTTCTACTCCGGTTAGAGCTGAGTTAACTTTGGACGGTAGAAAACTATCAGAAGGAAAAGACTATAAGCTAGAAGCTGGCGGTGTTAAAATGTTAATCGGTTCCGGTTCAGCTGGTGATCACGAAGTTGCAGGTACATTATTCTTTAAGCAAGATGGAAACGAAATAGAGGTTCCTGTGAAGAATTCCTTTGCAACGATTTCTAAGCCCAACGCTGCGTTGATAGCTGCAGATAAGATGAACGTTGTTTATCGTGGAGTAGCTAACCCAATGTCTATATCTATACCGGGTATACCTAATAATAAAGTACGTGCTTCTGCACCAGGACTTAGGTCTGTTAGCGGTAGTAAATACATTATGAATCCTGGAAAAGGAAGGTCTGTTACTATAGTTGCTTCTGGAACATTACCAGATGGTCAACCAATATCTTCGAAATCTGAATTTAGAATTAAAGATATTCCACGACCAGAAGGTACGGTTAGTAAGCAATCTGGTAGTATTAAACTTCCAAGAAGAAATATAGAAATTGGCACAATCGGTGCGCAGTTATATGATTTTGACTTTGATTTGAACTTAGCGGTAAGCGGATTTAAATTTAAGGTTCCTGGTCAACCAACAATTAGCGTTAAAGGTAATAAGTTGGATTCTAGAGCAAAATCAGCACTAAAACGTGCTAAAAGAGGTGACATCGTTCAGATTTTTGATGTGAACGCATTCATCACAAATAACAAGAGTTATAAGTTGAAGAAAGTATCTCCAGTAGTTATAGAGGTAACAAATTAATACAAATAGAAGGATACCGAGCAGCTAGTCTGCTCGGTTAATTTTAAAGTGAAACAAACATGAATTGGAAAAATGTTTTAATAGTAGGAGCAGTGGTTTTATTACCCGCTTCTATAATGGCCCAAGCGAATATCTTGAATGCCAAAAAGCCGCAGGATGTTGGAGTAAGGACCGATGCACAAAAGGAGGTAGATAATGACGCTCCTTTAGCCTATGGTTATGTGGATGACAGAGATATTCTTTGGTCTAAAACACTATGGGAAACTATAGATTTAGACGAGCGAGTTAATTTTCCGTTATACTATCCAACAGATACCATTGATATAGGTTCTGATAGAAGGTCTTTATATCATGTGTTGATGAAGAACATCAAAAATGGTAAGTTAGATGCTTATGCGGATTCTTATTTTACCGAAAAGAGGAATTTCGGTGATTTGACCGCAGCCTTATCTAAAACAGATACATTAGATTTTGGATACGAACAAATGAATGCAGGTGAAGCAGTTTCTGAAGAGTTTATTGCTCGTAGAGATATTACTGCCGCTGAAATTGAAGAGTATCGTATTAAAGGTATTTGGTATTTTGATAAGCGTCAAGGCGAACTAAAGTACCGTTTACTAGGTATTGCACCAGTAGCGCCAGATGTTAACTTTATCGATGATGAAAATCCAGATAAAGTAGAATTGTTCTGGGTATGGTATCCAGATGCTCGTGAAGTATTGCACGAGGCCAAAGTATTTAATCAACGCAATTCTGCACAACCCATATCTTTTGATATGTTATTGAACGCAAGAAGGTTCAATGCCGTAATCTATAAAGAGGATAATGTGCACGGTGACCGTGAGGTTAAAGACTATATTGCCGACAATGCCTTGTTTCAGCTTTTAGAAGCAAAACGTATCAAAGAAGTTATCCGAGATAGGGAACAAGATATGTGGGCATATTAAATAGAGAAATTCCAATTCAAGAATAATGAAAAGCTCCGATACATGTATCGGAGCTTTTTTCTTATTAACTACCTTTGTCAAATGCTAGATTATATTGTAGTGGGGCTTGGTTTGGCCGGGATATCATTCTGTGAAACGCTAAGAAAGAATAATAAAACGTTTGTATGTTATAATGATAGCTCGCAACAAGCCTCTATGGTTGCTGGAGGCCTTTATAATCCTGTAATTTTAAAAAGATTTACGCTTTCTTGGAATGTAACGGAGCAATTAGAAGTTGCTAATAGGTTTTATAGTACAATAGAAGAAAGTTTGGATGTTCGTTTTGATCAAAAGCTTCCTGTCCTGAGAAGATTTCATAGTGCGGAAGAACAAAACTTATGGTTTGAAGCTGCCGATAAAGAGCCGCTAAAACCCTATCTGTCATTAACTTTGATTCCTAATGAAAATAATTCATTACATGCTCCGGTCGGTTACGGTAAAGTTTTACAAACCGGTAGAATAGATACTAAAGTCCTCATAGAAAGCTACATACAATATCTGTTGAAAAAAGACCTCCTGAGAACGGAATCATTTGTTCATGAGCAGCTTCAGTTTAAAGAGGATTATTTAGAATATGGGGGGACCAAAGCAAAACAAATTGTTTTCGCAGAAGGCTATGGCTTAGCTAAAAACCCGTTATTTAATACGCTCCCCTTACAAGGTTCAAAGGGGGAATATATTATTGTTAAATCGGCACAGCTTAAGGAGAGAAACGCTATTAAGTCATCCATTTTTATAATACCATTAGGTAATGATTTTTATAAAGTTGGGGCTAATTACAATAGAGAAGATAAGTCCAATGAACCTACGGATGCGGCTAAAAAAGAACTTGTAGAAAAGTTAGAAAAGGTGCTGGATTGTGATTATAAGATAGTTGGTCATGTAGCAGGGGTTAGGCCCACAGTAAAGGATAGGAGGCCCTTGGTTGGTCGCCATCCATTACATCACCGGTCCTATATACTAAACGGTTTTGGTTCTCATGGAATTCTAATCGGGCCTTGGGCGGCATTAGAACTTTATGATTATATAGAAAATGGTAGGCCTTTGAACAAGGAGATGGATATTCAACGATTCAATTAAGGCATATTACGCTTTATTAGTGACGGCGGCCTTCGGGTCGTATTTCATAAAGATATTGATCCATATATTCCTTGATAATCTAATGATTACGGGCATAAAAACAACCATGGTAGCTACTATGGCAATAAAGGTGTTAATTAATGAAGTGCCTATCAATAGTTTTGCGATTACAAAAACTGCCACTGCAAAAGCAATCCCCACACCATAACTTACGTACATGGCACCATAAAAAAAAGAAGGTTCTATCTTGTATTTTGTATTACAATGGCCACAACGTTCATGCATTCTAAATAGATGTCCGGGTTTGTAAGGATTTTTGCTCACGTACATGCTTTCTTGTTGGCATTTAGGACAACTTCCTGTTAAAATACTGTAGAGTTTGTTTCCTTTTTTTAACATTTGCAAAACTTTACACAAAGATAAAGATTACGAGTAGTTTTACCTGCTCCAAAACGGCCTTATTACTATTTTGAAATAAGAGTTATTTTAAATTGAAATAGGCCTAAGAACTATAATTATATTATGCTAAACATTCATAACCTTTCTGTTTCCTTTGGAGGAGAATATCTATTCGAAGAAATTTCTTTCCGTTTAAACGCAGGGAATAGGGTAGGTCTAGTGGGTAAAAACGGAGCTGGCAAATCTACACTTTTAAAGCTGCTATCAAGAGATATGGCTTTGGACACGGGAACCATTGCTATAGAAAAGGATATTAAAATAGGATTCTTAAGACAGGATATAGATTTTGTTCAAGGTAGGAATGTTTTGGAAGAGGCTTATCAGGCCTTCGAAGAAATTAAGGCCTTAGAACAAAAGCTGGATGATATTAACGTTCAGCTTGCGGAACGAACGGATTATGAAAGTGAATCCTACAACCAACTTATAGTCGATTTGAGTGATATTACCCAGCACTATGAGATTTTAGGTGGCTATAATTACCAAGGTGAGACAGAGAAAATATTACTAGGTCTAGGTTTTAAGTCAGAGGATTTTGATAAAAAAACCGAAACCTTTTCAGGAGGATGGCGTATGCGTATAGAGCTGGCCAAATTATTGCTGCAAAGTAATGATGTGCTATTGCTCGATGAGCCGACCAACCATTTGGATATTGAGTCTATTATATGGTTTGAGCAATTTTTGAATAACTACTCAGGAGCTGTTATGATCGTGTCTCACGATAAAATGTTCTTAGATAATGTTACCAATAGAACCATTGAAATATCTTTAGGGCGCATTTACGATTATAACAAGCCTTACTCCAAATACTTGGTTTTACGGAACGAAATGAAACAACAGCAGTTGAATGCTCAAAAGAACCAGGAAAAAGAAATTCAACAGGCAGAACGTTTAATCGAGAAGTTTAGGGCAAAGAGTACCAAGGCATCTATGGCACAGTCACTCATCAAGAAATTGGATAAAATTGAACGTATTGAAGTTGATGAGGATGATAATAGTGTAATGAACCTAAGGTTTCCCATTTCAATAACGCCAGGTAAGGTAGTGGTAGAAATGGAATCATTGTCAAAAAGCTACGGAGAAAAACATGTTTTAGAGGATATTAGTTTACTTATTGAGCGCGACAGTAAAACAGCTTTTGTAGGTCAGAACGGACAAGGTAAGTCCACCCTAGCAAAAATCATTGTTAAGGAGTTGGAATATGAGGGGCATCTAAAATTGGGTCATAATGTACAGATAGGATATTTTGCACAAAACCAGGCAGAATACCTAGACGGTAATAAGACTATTTTAGATACCATGATAGATGCCGCAAACGAATCCAATAGGAGCAAGGTTAGGGATATACTGGGTTCCTTTCTTTTTAGGGGCGATGAGGTAGAGAAATATGTAAAAGTACTATCAGGAGGGGAGCGTAATAGATTAGCACTTGCTAAAATGCTGCTACAACCTTTTAACGTCCTTGTTATGGATGAACCTACGAACCATTTAGACATTAAGTCCAAAAATGTCTTAAAACAGGCCTGTCAAAATTTTGAAGGAACCTTAATATTGGTATCACATGATAGGGATTTTCTGCAAGGGCTTACAAATAAAGTTTATGAGTTCAAGGACCGAAAGATTAAGGAATATCTTGGAGATGTTGATTTCTATTTGGAACAGCGAAAGGTAGAGAATTTTAGAAGTATTGAAAAGAAAGAGGCTGGGCCGGCCATTGCCAAAATACCCAAGAAAAATAATTCCTTTGAGAATCAAAAGAAAGTTAAAAGTCTAAAGAACAGAATAAGTACTACAGAGTCCAAAATTGCGGATTTAGAAAAGGAAATAAAGACTATTGACCATGATTTGTTAATGAATTATGACGCTACCATCGCTGAGAGCAATTTCTTTGATAAATATCAAGCTAAAAAAGATACCCTTGAAAAGCTTATGATAGATTGGGAAAAACTTACAAATGAATTGGAGATAGTAGAACTATAGAAAGTTTCACCTACAATATGTAGCCCTACACCACAACTTTAGACACTTTCACAACAAAGCGATACCGTTCAACGATAAATTTTGATTTTTCATCGTTATTAGTAGTAATTTGTAGGATAATTCTTAGTAAAGTTAGAATTAACGTAAAACTAATCTCAATGAAAAACCTGTACGCACTTTTATTTACTGCACTACTAGTTTGCAACGTATGCATTGCTAAAGTATCAAAAAAAGAGAAAAAGGCTTTGATTGGTCTCTATAATAGCACCAATGGAACTCATTGGGTGAAAAAATGGGATCTAAAAGCTCCTGTTTCCGAGTGGTATGGTGTTAAGGTGCAAGATAATAAAGTAGTAGAGGTAAATCTCTTTAGGAATAATTTAATGGGTGCCATCCCTAATAGTATTAGCGGTTTAGAAAACTTAACGGTTTTAAATTTGGCGTTCAATTCATTAACTGGTGAGCTACCCGAGGAAATAGCGGAGCTTTCTAAGCTACGGATTCTTAAATTAGAAATGAACAGGATAAAGGGTGCTATTCCATCAGGAATTGGTAACCTAATTAGTTTAGAAGAGTTATCTGTTTTTAATAATTTTTTATCAGGTACCATTCCTGAAAGTATTGGTAATATCAAAGGATTGAGAGTTTTGAATTTATCCAGTAATGCTCTTAAGGGTTCAATTCCAAATTCATTGGGAGAACTTACACAGTTAGAAACATTGGGTCTTTTTGAGAATACATTAGAAGGAGCGATTCCCGGGGAAATGGGAAATCTTAGAAACCTAAAAGAATTGGTGTTGGCGAACAATAGCTTAAATGGCGATATTCCCGAAGAGTTTGGTCAGTTGGCGAGTTTAGAAGTTTTCCAGATACAGAATAATAAATTCGATTCTTTTAAAAATCTCGAAATGTTGGAAACCAGAGAATATTTAGTTTTTGACTATGATAGGGACGATAGAAAAATAGAGTTCAAAGAGATAAATTTTGAGAAAACCAGAATGGCGGATACAAAGTTTGAAGATATAGATGAGTAAGAGTAGTTTACACTTTTAGTTAGTTTGGTGAAAAAAAGAGGTATTTAATCGTACCTCTTTTTTATGTCCATATCATAAACTAAAAATTTTTACGTTAATGAAAGGTAATGCGCGCAGTAAAGAACCTTAGGTTAATTGATTGATTAGTTTATTTTAGGGTTAAGTAGGATTTAATTAGTAGTAGTATGAAACGATTTATTGAGCAATATTTGCTCGTCACTTTAATGATTTGTGGTTTTTCTTTAAAAGGTCAGACTTCAAAAGTAGAAAAAGAAGCTTTAATAGCTATTTATAATCAGACTTCTGGTGAAAAATGGGCGGTTACGTGGGACTTGACCAAAAGCGAAACAACCTGGCAAGGCGTAGTTATTGAAAATGGGCAAGTAGTAGCACTGAACCTTCACAGAAACGGTTTGGAAGGGAATATCCCATCTTCCATAAAAAATCTAAAAAATCTGAAAGTTTTGAATATGGCTTTTAACAAGCTCAGTGGAGAAATTCCGGTAGAAATATTTTCATTAGAGAAATTAAAGTCCATACGGTTAGAAATGAATTCGCTTACAGGAAGTTTACCAGAAAATCTAGCAAACGCCAAGAACTTAGAGGATTTGTCATTATTCAATAATCTGTTAGAAGGTACTATACCCAATGGGATAGGAGATATTAAATCTTTGAAGATGCTAAATTTATCCAGTAATTATTTTGAGGGAAAACTACCGAAATCAATTGCGGAATTAGAAAACCTGGAAAGTCTGGAGTTATTTGGAAATAAGCTAAGTGGCGCCATAGATGTAGAATTGGGACAATTGAGAAATTTAAAAGAATTGGTACTCTCATACAATCAATTTGAAGGTAATTTACCTCAGAGTACGGCTAATTTGGCAAATCTAGAGTTCGTTCAATTGCAGGGAAATAACTTTAGGTCTATTCGCTCGCTACAGAATTTAAGGACAGAAGGCTTGGCCACTTTTGATAGTGATGATGAATTTTTGAATATCCAATTTGGAAAAGAGAATCTTACGAAAACCAGAATGGCTACCAACACATTTGAGGATATAGAAGATTAGCACTATGATTTTTTAAAAGTAAAGCCCCTTTAATTATTGGGGCTTTTTTTGTTTCATCTATGAGCTGAGGTCTTCAACATATTTAAGATTACTTTAACATTGGTTGCATGTGCAACTAATGCCTTTTTAGTAGTTTCGCACCGTGTCTAGCAAAACCTTCGAAATAGATTTTGAAACCTCCATCGGTCCATGGCTGGGGAGAACCGTTAAAATGGTAGATTACCATTTGCAGGAGGCCTTTGATAGATATGGTTTGGACATGACCAAGGAACAGATGGTAATTCTAAAGAAGCTGCACGAACAAGACGGTATCAATCAAAACGAGTTGGCATCACTTACCTACAGGGATAAATCTTCACTTGCGAGACTAATTTCCAAGATGGAATCAAAGAAGTACATACGTAGAATTCAGAGCAAAGAGGACAAAAGGAACAATGAAATTTTTATTACTGCTGTTGGTTCAGAAATATTAGCTGCAACCAGACCTGTTATCCAAGAAGTAATTGATGTCATGGAACAAGGCATCAATAAAGAAGAAAAGGCCCTTATTATTAATACACTCAAGAGAGTTCAGAATAACTTCAATTTAAAATCGATATAACCGCTTACTATGAGAAAGATTATTTTATCTATTCTAGGAATCTTGCTAATTGTTGGTTCCTTCTTTGTGGCAAAAGGAATTGTGGACAGCAAAAAAAGTTTTAGACCTAAAGCAGGGAAAGTAGTGAAAACTGTTTTTACTGAAGTAGTAAAGAATGGAACGGTGCCCATAGTAGTGTCGGCTAACGGAAACCTTAATGCTAAGCAGCGGGTAGAACTTTATGCAGAGGTACAGGGGGTCTTTAAGAGAGGAAGTAAGTTGTTCAAGGAAGGTCAGTCTTTTAGGGCGGGTGAAACTATCATTAGAATAGATGCTTCAGAATACGCTGCAAGTGTGCAATCTACAAAAAGCAACCTCTATAATGAACTAACTTCTATAATGCCCGATTTAAGATTAGATTACCCGGAGTATTATCCAAAATGGCAAACCTACCTTAATAATTTCGATATGGCTAAAAGCACACCTGCGCTGCCAGATATGACTTCGGAAAAAGAACGCTTTTTTATATCAGGTCGTGGTATTCTTACAAGCTACTACAATGTAAAAAACTTGGAGCAACGTTTATCTAAATATAGAATCGGTGCTCCGTTTACAGGTATATTAACAGAAGCTTCGGTCACGGAAGGTTCTTTGGTCAGAGCAGGGCAGAAGCTAGGGGAGTTTATTAATCCTGGTGTTTATGAATTGGAGGTATCGGTCAGTAAAACCTATACAGATTTGCTCAAAGTCGGTGAATCTGTAAAACTTAGTACGCTAGACCAGTCCAAAGCCTATACGGGAAAAGTTTCCAGAATAAACGGAAGGGTAGACCAAGCTACACAGACTATCAAAGCTTATATAGAAGTTAGCGATGCTACTTTAAGGGAAGGCATGTATCTGGAAGCGTATTTAGACGCTAGAAAAGAGGACAATGCAATAGAAATTGATAGGAACTTACTTATGGAAGGCGATAGGATTTTTGTTGTTAAAGATTCAGTTTTAGATGTAATTAACGTTAAGCCAGTATATTTTTCTGATAAACGTGTGGTCTTAAAAGATGTTCCTAACGGAGTTACTATTATGTCCAAACCCCTAATTGGAGCGTATACGGGTATGGCGGTAAAAGTTTATAAGGACCAACCAGAAAATACGAAAGGGTAATGCGAAAGTTAATCGAGTATTTCATAAGATATCATGTTGCGGTAAACGTGGTGATTATTGCATTTGCAATTTTTGGAATCGTAGGGGCAAAGTCTTTAAAATCTTCATTTTTTCCGTTAACGGATTCTAAGAATATTTCCATTTCCATAACCTACCCTGGGGCTTCTCCCCAAGAGGTGGAAGAAGGTATTGTCTTAAAAATCGAAGATAACCTTAAAGGTTTAGAAGGTGTGGACAGGGTAACATCTACCTCACGAGAGAA
Organism: Maribacter sp. R77961; assembly: GCF_044594925.1. Classification (GTDB taxonomy): domain Bacteria; phylum Bacteroidota; class Bacteroidia; order Flavobacteriales; family Flavobacteriaceae; genus Maribacter. The sequence goes on from NZ_CP138991.1 coordinate 3,861,811, forward strand.
TAGTGGTACCATAAATGTAGAAATAGAAAAGGGGCGAGATATAGATTTTATGCTCTTAGAGGTAAAGAATGCGGTTGACAGGGTGCCCACTTTCCCCACGGGAATGGAACCTTTGATCGTGTCCAAATTGGAAGCGATACGGCAAACGATAAGTTTTGCCATAAGTGGCGAGAACATTCCTTTAGCGACCCTGAAAAATGTGGGTAGGCAAATTGAGAACGACCTTAGGGCAATTGATGGTATTTCTCAAATAGAGGTTACCGGTTACCCGCAGGAAGAGATAGAAATTGCCGTTAACGAGAATAATTTGTTAGCTTATGGTATTTCCTTTACGGAAGTAGCCCAAGCCGTTGGTAACGCCAATATTTTGGTTACTGGAGGTAATATAAAAACCGATACGGAAGAATATCTCATAAGAGCCAATAATAGGTCTTACTATGGTGATGAGCTCTCTAACTTAATCGTAAGGGCAGACCCTAACGGTTCTACGATTAGACTAAAGGATGTGGCTATTATACGCGACCGTTTTTCGGAGACGCCGGATGCCTCTTATTTTAACGGGAACCTATCTGTTAATACGACCATTACCAGCACAAACACGGAAGACTTGGTAAGTTCTGCCGAAAAGGTAAAAGTATATGTAGAAGATTTCAATCAGAAATATAATAACGTAAAGCTAGATGTCGTATCCGATCTTTCTACGACTTTGGTACAGCGAACACAATTGTTGACTGAAAATGCCATCATGGGGATGATTTTGGTATTGATATTCTTGTCACTCTTTTTAAATACGAGATTGGCATTTTGGGTTGCTTTTGGATTACCTGTAGCGTTTTTAGGGATGTTCATATTTGCTGGCTTTTTTGATGTAACCATAAACGTTCTTTCCTTGTTCGGTATGATTATCGTTATCGGGATTTTAGTTGATGACGGTATTGTCATTGCCGAGAATATTTATCAACACTATGAAAAAGGTAAATCGCCCGTTCAAGCAGCGGTAGATGGTACAATGGAAGTACTTCCTCCAATAATTTCAGCTATTATAACTACAATTTTGGCTTTTTCTATTTTCTTGTTCTTGGACAGTAGAATTGGCGAATTCTTTGGAGAAGTTTCTGTAATCGTAATTTTGACACTTGCCGTTTCGTTGATTGAAGCATTAATCATACTTCCTGCTCACCTTGCACATTCAAAGGCCTTACAGCCTTCAAACGAGAAGCCTAAAAAAGGTTTGGGCAAAGCGTTTGCTAAATTAAGGGTGATAAACGAATCCGGAGATAAGTTCATGGCTTGGATGCGGGACAAATTCTATACGCCGGTATTGCGTTTCGCAATGCAATATAAGGTGCTCACCTTCAGTTTCTTTGCAGTGGCTTTAATTCTGACCTTTGGTTCCGTAGGTGGCGGAATTATTAGGACGGCCTTCTTTCCTAGAATTGCTAGTGATAGAGTGCAGGTAGAGCTTCAAATGCCTAACGGTACCAATGAAATGATTACCGATTCCATCATTAGCATGATAGAGGAAAAGGCGGAAATTGTAAATGAAGAATTGACAGCGGAATATTTAAAAGGTACGGATAAGGTACTCTTTGAAAATATGATCAGAAGAGCAGGACCTGGATCAGCTACGGCAAGGTTAACTATTAATCTTTTACCAGGAGAAGAACGTCCAGATGCTGTTGCCGCAGATTTGGTGACCAACAGACTACAAGAATTGGTTGGCCCCGTAATTGGGGTTGAAAGTCTTATATATGGTTCTGGGGGTAATTTTGGGGGTTCTCCCGTCTCCGTTTCATTATTGGGCAATAATATTACAGAACTTAAGGCTGCAAAAAAAGAGTTGAAAGCTGCATTAGAGAGCAATACGTTATTAAAGGATATTGCCGATAATGATCCAGCTGGTATTAAAGAAATAAGATTGGAGCTGCGGGAGAACGCCTACTTACTAGGGCTAGATTTACGAAATGTCATGAGTCAGGTAAGGGCTGGTTTTTTTGGTACACAGGCACAACGTTTTCAGAGATCACAGGACGAGATTAGGGTATGGGTGCGCTATGACCGTGAAAACCGCTCCTCTATAGCAGATTTGGATGAGATGAGAATAGTTACACCTAGCGGAAGTAGGGTTCCTTTAAAGGAGATTGCGGAATATTCCATTGAGCGTGGTGATGTGGCCATAAATAGGTTGGAAGGAAGAAGGGAAATACAAGTATCTGCGGATTTAAAAAATCCTAAGGATAGTCCTACCGATATCATGGTTGAACTACAAACGGTAATAATGCCAGAAATCCTATCAAAATACCCAACGGTTTCACCTTCTTATGAGGGGCAAAACAGAGAGTTGGGTAAATTAACAGGTTCTTTAAAAGTCGTAGGCTTTTCTGTACTGCTCTTAATTTACATTACTATAGCGTTCACATTTAGGAGTTTTAGTCAACCCTTAATGTTGCTGTTATTGGTTCCTTTTAGCCTAACTGCTGTTGCTTGGGGACACTGGATTCATGATTTCCCCATCAATGTGTTATCGCTCTTAGGTATCATTGCCCTCATCGGAATTATGGTGAACGATGGGTTGGTTCTAATAGGGAGGTTCAACACTAATCTTAGGGAAGGTATGACTTTTGAAGATGCTATATTTGAAGCAGGTCGCTCAAGATTTAGGGCAATTTTTCTAACCTCGATTACGACGATAGCCGGTTTAGCACCATTAATGCTAGAGACAAGTAGGCAAGCACAATTCTTGAAACCAATGGCTATTTCTATCGCCTATGGTATAGGTATAGCAACACTTTTGACCCTTTTAATGCTTCCGTTGTTCCTCTCGTTCAGTAATAATCTCAAATCTAAAAATAGATTGTTGGCTTCCGGACATTTGATAACCAAGGAAGAAGTGGAAAGGGCCATTAAGGAAAAGAAAGAGGGACTTCATTTAGAAGGTCAAAAAAGCCATGGTAATACTGGTTTATTGAAGACCAACAATAACGGGGTAACTACTAATAAAGAACTTGAAGGAACAATAGAATGAAACGATTACGACTATGCTCCCTGCTTTTTTTAATAGCGGTAATGGGAGTCGTTGCGCAGGATACAATGCTGTCTAAAGAAGAGGCTGTTGTGAAGGCCTTGGAGAATAATTTTGGTATCCAAGTAGCTAAGAACGATATAGAAATAGCGGAAAATAATAAGAGTATTCTAAACTCGGGTTATTTACCCACTTTGGTAGGTAATGCAGGCGCTAATTATCAAAGAGATGATTCTACGTTTGAATTTCCAGGTCAGTTTCTTAGAGATCCTAATAGCGGCGAAACACTACTGGACGATGCTGGAAATCCTGTGCCAAGACCGGATACGGATCTTTACAAGGCCGAAGCGCAACGTTATAATGCAGGTTTAACGGCTAATTATACCTTATTTGATGGGTTGGGAAGGTTCTATAATTTCAAACGGCTTAAGGAGCAATATCAGCTTACTAGTCTGCAGGCAAGGGAAACTATTGAAAATACCATGATACAAATGTTCAGTGTGTATTTTGAGATTGCAAGATTAACCGAAAATAAGAATGTACAAAAAGAAGCGTTAAAGATTTCTAAGCAACGTATCACAAGGTCCGAGTACGCTTTTGAGTACGGACAGAATACGAAGCTAGATATTTTAAATGCCCAAGTAGATGTTACCAACGATAGTATAAACCTATTGAATACGAGGCAACAACTGGCAAATGCAAAGCGCGATTTAAACGTGGTTTTAAGTCAAGATTTAAATGAAACGTACGAAGTTGATACGTTAGTGACATTTATTCCCAAATTAAAACTAGACGAATATGTGGCGCAGGCTACTTTAAATAATGTTGCCATTTTACAGACGGAAAGAAATTTGGCAATCAATGCTTATGATATAAAAGTAAATAGTGCTGGCTATCTTCCTAATTTAGATTTAACCGGTTCTTATGGCTGGAATCTTAATCAGAATGCACCATCGGCATTCTTTCCTGGGGTAAATGTTAATAATGATAGAAGTTTTGGACTGGGAGCCCGGTTAACTTGGAACCTGTTCGATGGTGGCGGTACCACAGTAAGGGTTAAGAATGCCAAAATTGCTTATGAAAATCAAGAAATACTACAAGAGCAAATTGAATTACAAGTAAATAGAGATATTCAAAATGCCTTAGCTATATATGAGAACAGACTCAATATATATCAAATACAAGAGCAGAATGTTTTGACCAATCAGAACAATTTTGAGCGTTCAAAAGAGCAATTTCAGTTGGGTAGAATTACATCCATAGAATTTAGACAGGCGCAGATAAATTTATTGAATGCACAGACCAATAAGAATTTGGCCAAGTATGATGCTAAGCTGTCAGAACTTCAGTTATTACAGCTTACAGGGCAATTATTGAATGTTGAATTCTAAATAGAACCAAACACATTAATCAATGTATAGCGATAAAACTACAAAGGAACTTAGAGAGGTGTTGGGGCAATATCAAATGCTAACCTTTGAATCTCAGTTAATCCTAAATCAAGAGCTAACCACGAGAAACTTAGCTGTAGACAGGAGTGACCTGGAATTGGCCATTGGCGACAAGTTGCATCAAATTAAAAATCTAGAATATCTAAAGGATTTTGGTTTTAATGCTGAATTTACAGAGGATGGAGTTATTGTGACCAGGACTACCAAAGCTATTATTATGGATGTTTTAGCTATAATAATTGGTCTAGCAGTATTTTTTATTGGAGTTTATGGTATTGGTTCATTGGTGGCCATGTTCGTCAATGGAGACGATTTCAATGTATTCTCACTAGCTATAAATTTTGCTATGGCCAGTTTGGTATTCAATGGATTTAAATTTTTCAACGGAATTAAAAGATTAATCGACTATAGTGGTTTTCGGCTATCGAATACCAACGGGGTCATCACCTTGAAAAAGCGGTTTGATCTAAAGCTTGAAGAGATAAAAGCAACACCATCGGATTTACAATTAGAAGAGGAGGAAGAAGAAATGGTACTGCGTTTAGGAGAAGAACTTATACTGAATTCTAATGCCGAGAACATCGTGCAACGTATGACCTTGGAAGAGTTAACCAAAGTTCTTCAAAAAGCATAATTCATTTTAAATACAATCCATACTAAAGATGCACGAGCATTTCTTTCAATGTCCCTACTGTTGGGAAAATGTGTCCATGCTATTGGACCCTTCTGTATATGAACAAACTTATGTAGAGGATTGTGAAGTTTGTTGCAACCCCATACAAGTTACTCCGGCCTTTCGAGAAAACGAGCTAGTAGGTTTTGATGCTATGGAAATTGGACAATAGCTCTTTTAGTCCATAATTTTTATTTTACCTCCAAATACTTTATTCTTCTCGATATTATCAGGATTACCATAGATGTAGATAGAACCGCCTGCCTTTACTTTTGCGATAACCTTTGAAGATGCTTTTACATCTGCCCTTCCGCCAGCAAGCACAGTAACGGTGGTTTCTCTAGTGTTAAAATTTTCATTATAGACTTTGCCTCCGGTATTTACAGCAATTTCTTGTTCATTACTTTTACCGGTAAGCGTAATTTCGCTTCCCGAGATGGCGCGGACATAGACATAGTCAACAGCTAATTCCAAGTCTATGACTCCACCTTCTTGACCTCGAATATCGGTCCGTTTCCCCTTATAGACTTCATTGGAAATGATTTTGGCATTTTCATTGGCATCTATTAGACTAAGCTCTTCCTTATAGTATAGGGTTGCCTTGGCTTCATTCCCATCAAGAAAATTATCAAACTCCATTTTTATCTTTAATAAATCACCTTTTTCAGAAATTTCCACTTCGTCTTTGTCGTCTCCGGTAATGACCAACTTGTTTTCATTGCTTTTTACGAGCGTTACAATTATTCTATCATAGACTTTTAATTCTGTAAAACGCTCTAGTTCAATAGTATTTGAGCGTTGGCCAAAAACGGTTGCCACAATTAAGAATAGCCAAACCGTAAGATATTTTCTTTCCATTTCATTAGTGTTTTAAGGTATAACAAGATAAGATTAACTTCAATAAAATTAAAATTCACTCCTTTAAAACCATTATGCGTCTGCAGGACGTTCTTGAAGTTGATATAAAAATATTCGGGGATAAACTCTAAAAATTTACTACGATTTCACGAATTTTTAAGGTCTGTTGTCTTAATAAAATCTGAAATATATGAACTATTCTTTCTTGATATGCTGGAGGTATTCTACCACCGATGAGCCAGGTATTTTTAATACGTGTAGAAGAGTCTAGATTAAACTCTTTTCTAAGGCATTTAATCGCCTCGGCTCTTGTCTCATCGTTCATCTTACTGAACATGGACTTAATATTCTCGGTCATAGTTGGTTTTGGTACAAACAAATATAGAAGAAATTTTTAATCGGGAAGCGATAATTTATGAACCAATACCATTTTTTAGTTATGTTTTCAAATTGAGGTGAAGTTGTTAAAAAAACTACTTTTTAGAGTTATTTGCCCATAACAGTTAAGCTTTATTTCATTAGAGTAAAGTAAAGCTTTTGTCATATGCTAATTTTAGATAAATCATAAAAACTATTATATGCCTGTTATTGGAAGTCTTATTAAGGGAATTATTAATGTAGCGGATAATGTCACAGGAGATTCAAATCCTGTGCAGGAACAGGAGGAAGTTTTAGCATCTTTACTGAACAAAGCTGCAGATACCGATTTTGGTAAGCACTATAACTTTGAGAAAATCCTTGATGCAAAAAACAGTTATGAAGCATACAAAAACAAAGTTCCTTACTTTGACTATAATACCATAAACGAAGCTTGGTGGAGCAAACTTCATGACAACGAGCATGATATTACCTGGCCGGGTAATCCCAATTATTTTGCGCTAAGCTCTGGTACTACGGGAAAGACCAGTAAACGTATTCCCGTTACCGAGGATATGATTAAGGCTATAAAGAGTGCGGGTATTAAACAGGTATTGGCCTTAAGTAATTTTGATATTCCTGCAGATTTTTTCGAAAAAGGAATTTTGATGTTGGGTAGCTCAACAGACTTACTTGAAAATAACGACCATTTGGAAGGAGAAATAAGCGGTATCAGTGCCAGTAATATCCCTTCTTGGTTTAGGGGTTATTATAAGCCAGGTAAAGAAATCGCCGAAATAGATGACTGGGATAAGCGAGTAAAGAAAATTGTAGCAGAAGCTCCTAATTGGGATATCGGGGCGCTTAGTGGCATACCTTCTTGGATAGAGTTGATGCTAAAAGAGGTAATTAAGGGACATAATCTAAATCATATTCACGAAATATGGCCCAATCTTGAAGTATATACTTCCGGCGGTGTTGCTTTTGGTCCTTATGAAAAAAGTTTTAATGCACTTATGGGTAGACCCATAACCGTGATAGATACCTATTTGGCCTCGGAAGGATTTATCGCCTTTCAGAACAGACCAGAAACCGATGCAATGAAGTTAGTGACGGATAATGGTATCTTTTTCGAGTTCGTTCCATTTAAGGCGGAATATATAAATGAAAATGGCTCGCTAACGCCAGATGCGCCAGCTATAATGTTGTCAGAAGTAGAAGAAGAGCAGGATTATGTTCTTATTATTAGTACCGTATCAGGGGCATGGCGGTATATGATTGGAGATACTATTGAGTTCACGGATGTGTCCAAAGCAGAAATCAGAATAACGGGTAGAACAAAGTTTTTTCTAAATACAGTGGGTTCCCAACTATCTGTGAATAAGATGGATGACGCTGTGCAGCACATAGAACAAGAGTTTAACTGTACCATACCGGAGTACACCCTTTGCGCAAAGAAGTATGAAGATGGTTTCTACCATACTTGGTATCTTGGTTCGACGACCAAAATGGATGAAGCGGCAGTTGTTAAAGCACTAGATAAAAGCTTAAAAGACGCGAACAAGAATTACAAAGTGGCTCGCTCTAAAGCGCTCCAAGGAGTTAAGGTGAATTTGATTAATCCAGAGGTCTTTTATGCCTGGAACGATGAAAGAAAGAAAAAAGGAGGTCAGGTTAAAATGGAGCGCGTAATGGGCGAGGAAAAGTTTAGCGAGTTTGAGGATTTTGTAGCCAATTGGTAAGTTGTTACTGCGTCTTTAAAGGTAAATCCCGTTCTTCAACTAGCGTCATTATTTCTTCTGGCGACAAGTACAGATCTTTAATGCGATCCACGTATTTTTGAGATAGTCCGGCTTTTTTAAGTATAAATTCTTTGGTGTCCAGAATGTACTCTTCCATACCGTGGGCCACGGCGAAAGTATCCGCTCTTCGTTCCGCTTCCCTGATATAATTTCTTGAGAAAAGATAGCCTATACCAAAACCAATAAGATTAAGCCCGCTTCTATCTTTAAAATCACACACATGTCCTAACTCATGGCCCAACCAACCAATCATAATTTTAGAGGGCATTTCTACGGTTTTTAATATTTTTTTATTGATTTCTATCTCCTCACTGATCAATATTTTATAGCCACGTTTTTTCTTTGACCTGAATAGATGCCCAAATACAGGTTGCGCCTGCATGGTAGACTTTTTTATTTTGCTCTTGAACTTAAATTCTATAGGTGTGTGTGCCAATTCTGGATAATGAGAAAGTGCAATTTTTGCTTCTTCGTATATCTCTTGAGGTATGATATGTTGGGCATTCATGGTCATAGTAAAAAAGCAAAGCGATAAAATATAAAATAGGTTTAAAATTTTTGAACAAAATGTCATAACAATGGACTGAAAAATTTAGCCAAGCCTTCAATGAATTTGGTTAAAATAGGTCTATTTTTAAAAGCCACATACTCTAACTGAATTTCTTTTGTGCAACGCCCATGGAATAAATCTGAAATATTCTTTGATATAGCCTTATCATAGACTAGTGCATTGGTTTCAAAATTATGTTCAAAACTTCTGTAGTCAAAATTTCCCGACCCGACCGATGCCATTTTATCATCAATAATTATGACCTTGCTATGTGAAAAATCTGGCCGTAAATATATATTCACACCAACTTGCAGTAATTCTTCAAATCTAGAGAACATACTGTATTTAGCCAATAAGGAATCGGATTTTTTAGGAGTTAGCAGATTTACTTCAATACCACTTAATGCTGCAATGCGTAACGCTTCTAAAACTGGTGCTCCCGGTATAAAATAAGGATTGGCAATACTTATGCTCTTTTCAGCAGCATTTATCATAGCCAAGTATTGTTGCATAATAGAAGGGTATTTGGAGTCTGGTCCACTTGAAATGATTTGGGCAACATGTTCGCCTTTTTTATCAATTTTTGGAAAACAAGCATCTTCGACCATGAGTTCTTCTTTGGTGGCAAAATGAAAGTCTTTGACAAATACACGTTGCAGGCTATTTACTGCAGGCCCCTCAATCCTCAGATGTAAATCTTGCCAAACGCCTAAATCCGAAATTGGTTTTATATACTTGTCGGATACATTATAACCGCCCGTAAAACCGATTTTACCATCGATAACAACAATTTTTCTGTGATTTCTGTAATTAAGGGTGAACAACAGATTGCCAAAACGAATTGGCATGGTAGAGCTCGCTTTAATCCCAAGATCTCTAAATCTTTTGACGGCTTTTCCTCGCATATGGGAGCTGCCGAAAGAGTCATAAATCATTCTTATTTCAACCCCATCCTTTCTTTTCTTTTTGAACAACTCGTATAACGTGTCCAGAAGTTCACCTTGCTCTAGAATGTAATATTGAATATGTATCGATTCTTTCGCACCTTCAATAGCATCAAAAATAGATGTAAAGGTATCCTCACCGTTATTGAGCAAGGTGATTTTATTTCCTTCATAAGGTGCAAAATAACTGTTCTTGCGGATGAGGTTAGCAATTTTGTTTTCAACGGAATTATCGAATTCGTGAATACTATACTCACCGTTTTTAAGTTCTTTATAGGTTTCTGAATAGTGTTTTCTTTTTTCTGTCTGGCGAAGTTTAAAAAGTTTGAACTTTCTTCTGTTTACGCCAAAGAGATAATACAAAACTGCTCCTGCAAAAGGAAGGGTGAAAACAGCTAAGATCCAACTAACCATTTTAGTAGGACGCGAGCCGTAGAATACAATATTTATGGCACTCCATAGCGATATAATTAGGTATGCAATAATTAAATAAGTATTCATTTTAATTTGTATCTAAAGCCAATATAGCTCTTTTTGAACATACATTTTTCTTAAATGGCATTCTGATTAGTATTGATTCGAAAAGAGTTAATAAAACTACTCCTTAACCACTATTTTACCTTAAAAATATATCATGGGAAGTATAGCAAAAGATAGTAGGCAAATTACATTTTTTTATAATTCGGAAAGTTCATTGGGTAAGCAGGTCAATGCGTATGTAAATTCGGCCGAGAAAGATGTTCTTGGCGTGGATATTATTAAGACTAAAGTCACTGCAAAACAATGGTCCGAAATTGCGGAGGGCTTGGGTAAGAACATTTCGGACCTTATAGATCAAAACCACCCCGATTTTAAATCAGCGTACGGCGAAGAGTCCATCGATTTAGAGGAAAAGGAATGGCTGCGTTTGCTGGAAAAGAATCCCAGTGTTCTAAAGAATCCTATTGCCATAAATGGAAACCGTTACATGGATTTAGACTCTGCAGCGGCTTTTAAAAAGTATATTGATGCCGACAGTGCGGGCCTAGAGAAGAAATAATAAGTGTGAAACTCAGTAGATACACGAAACGAGCTATTACTGGTGGGTTTATTTCTATGCTAGTAATGCTATTAGGGACATTTTTGTTAGGGGAATTAAGTGGTTATGAGGCTAGGGCATTAATCAAAAATTCCGTTTCTGGTATAAATACGCCTTGTAATACCATTGCTTTGGCTTCAGCAACAATACTTGCTTTATTATTAACTGTATTGGGAATAAGTTCAGGCGCCAAGTCAAAATTAAAAAAGAATTATTTAGGTGCATTTTACAAATTGCTGAGTTAGGTACGGTTGTCTTTGTAAGTTCGCTAATCAGCTTCTTACTGTTCAATCTACCGGTTACGCAATCAGAGATTGTCCCAAATGAATGGTTCAGTATAGTTTATTATATTTCGTTATTCATCTCCGGTATATTAAGCGCGGCCTTAATAGTTGTGGTTCTAATGTTGTACAATACGATTGTAAATAGTATTAAAATCGTAGGTCTTGGCCTAAATGACCACGTCTTGGCAGAAACCGAAGACGAATAAAGATTACTAAATCGGAAACACCCTCTAATGCTAAATAAGCGTATAAAAATAGTTTTATTAAGTATTTTACTGGCGATGGTGATTCTGCTATTTGGTATACATATGGCCGCTAAACCTTATTTAGAAAATGCGTTAGAAAAGAAAATACCAAATCACATAAACTTAGCGTATTCCAATGTAGAGGTGAATCTTTTAACGGGTAGTGTGGTTTTTACAACCCCATCAATAAGAGTTTCAAAAGAAAATCAGCACGGAGGGGAATTGGCGATAGATTTAGAGGCCATTCACATAAACGATATCGGTTACTGGAATTTAATCTTCAGCCAAAAACTTGATATCGCTGAGTTGGTTCTTGTGGAACCTCGGATATCATTTGAAAAGTCCAATCAGGTTATAGCGAAGGATGTGAAGAATGTGCAATTACTGAAAACAATTAGCACAGCGTCTATTCGGATTGAAAACGGCAGTTTAGGTGTAAGTTGGATGAATGGAAAAAGGAAAATCCTATTAGAATCGTTAAGTGTGGAGATTACCGATGCAGAGACAAACCCTAATTTAATAAATACTAAAACTCCTTTCACCTTTAGTTCTATTGAATATAATTTTAAAAATCTAACAGGTGATTTCAATAAATATGAAGAGCTGAGCATTGATGAGATTCAATTTTTCAATCACGAATTTAATATCCAGGGTCTTTCCTTGAATACCCTACTATCCAAAGCGGAACTTAGTAAGCGGATTGGTTATGAAAGAGACCATGTGAATTTACAAATTCCGCATTTACAGGTAGAAACACCCCAATTTTATTATAAGGGTGATAGTTTGCAGGTAATTATGCCTAAAATGAATATAGAAGGACTGGCATTAGATATTTTCAGGGATAAAAGCTTACCAGATGATACGAGCTATAAACCATTATATGCTAAAACCTTGAAAGACTTACCCTTCAAGTTAACGCTAGACACAATAACCATGTCCGATGGTCTGATTGTTTACGAGGAAGAGGTAAAGAATAAGATTGTTGCAGGCCAGCTCAGATTTGAAGATGTTAATGGCCAAATAAAAAATGTTTCTAATATGTATTCCCAACAAGAGGATTTAGAAATTTCATTGGCTAGCAATTTAATGGGAAAAGGAAAGTTAGAATTGAATTGGGCTTTCAATGTACATAGTCCAGAGCAGCGATTCCTAGCATCTGGTAGTTTATTGAATTTTGAGACCTCTCGTCTAAATGATTTTCTTGAGCCAAATTTAAGGATTCGCACGGAGGGAAACATTCAAAATCTTTATTTTACCATTGATGGAGATGAACATACCGCCGTTGGAGATGTTAAAATGCGGTATCATGACTTTAAATTTAGAGTTTTGAAGCGCGATAAATTAAGGGTGAATAAACTTTTTACCTTCATAGGCAATCTGTTTATAGACGATGGTTCTAAGGCCGATGAGAATGGATACAGGTACGGAAAAATAGACGTGCAGCGGCATCAAAATAAGTCGTTCTTCAACTATTTATGGATTTCCTTACAGGATGGTATGTTAGATGTGCTATCTGGTAACGGAAAGAAAGAAATCGAATAATAGCAGAACAAGTTACTATGGGTTAAAACTGGTTTTCTTGATTTTAGATTTACTCTTAAACGACAAAAAGGATAAACCATTCGGTTTATCCTTTAATTCAGGTTAATGTAATTAGTTTAGTTATCATCTGTAGCATCTTCTACCGCATCCTCTACTTCTTCTGCTCCATCTTCTATACCATCACCTACTTCTTCTATACCATCTTCAACTTTTTCCCCAGCTGTCTTTTCTTCCCTACAACTCATTGAAATACCTATGGTAAACAACGTTATTACAAATAAATATAATGACCTTTTCATTTTTTATGATTTTAAGTTATTTAATCTTTTATTAATTAGGTTTAACTTAAATCTACAAGACTTTTTTTCCTCTTAACAAGGATACTATAAAAAGTACAATAAATAAAAAGAATAAAATTTTTGCTATTCCCGCAGCTCCTGCCGCTATTCCTCCAAAGCCTAATACTCCGGCGATTAATGCTAATACTACAAAAGTTATTGTCCAACGTAACATATATTGATTGTTTTAAGGTTTGTGTGTCTCGAGGTCTATCCCCGTACTTACAGTTCAAAGATGCTAGGATTTCAGCAGGTTTCTTTGTTGTATCACAGTAATGATTGACTCATATGTCTGATTTTTATTAGGATATTGGAATAAGGGTCTATTTTTGACTTCATCGATTTTATCATTCTAACTCATTCGAAATTATAGTATATTACCTACTGTATTTTTAGAGGTATGGCAAACAAAAAAGAGCTTAGAGAACTTAGTGTAATTGATGTCGTAAAGGACATTGCCAAAAGATTAGGTGTTGATTATGAAGAGGAGAATAATGAGGTGTGTGTAGATATTCCAGAACAAATGGGTACCGGGAATATTAAGGCCATCGTATTTTCTCATGGAATGGGTATGATTAACTTGGACATGAGATTAAAGGAAGAAGTAAGATTTGAGCTAAACCAGTCGCTTGTGCAGCCACTTGAGATTATCTTTAATAGCGAATCTGCTTTTACGCATGAATTTGATGGGAAAGGAAAAGTACAAGAAATACGGCATTTGGAGAGTGCTATATTAAGTTGTAACAGTAAACACGGAAATGTAATTACCCTTCCTGCAAACGAACCGATATGTTTTTTTAATCTAGAGATTAACCGTAAAAGTTTTGAAGAAAAGATAGAAACCTTTCTTCCAGAGATGAACGCAGAACTAGAAGCGCTATTTAGGGATGTGAATGGGGTGAATCTATTCTTTTATAAAGGTCACTACAGCTTGGATATTGCCAAATGTATCGAAGAAAGTAATGAATGCGAACATACAGGGTTTACGAAGAGTGTTTTTATAGAAGGAAAATGTTATGAAATACTAGCACATCATTTAAGACAGTATATTGATGATCTTACTGATCCTGATAAACGAAAAATTTTGAGACAGGCTACGGTGGAAAAAATCGAGGAAGCAGCTGAAATCATAAATTCTGAATTAGAGCAAATGGACAATATTCTGGCATTGGCAAGAAGGGTAGGTCTTAATCAGAATACGCTTCAAAATGGTTTCCAGCATCTATTTGGTCTCTCCGTAAATCAATATATAAAGCACGCCAGGCTAGAGATGGCAAAAAATCTAATGGAAACTACAGGGCTTAATATTACCGAGATTACGTATAAAATAGGGATAAATTCTCGGAGCTATTTTTCCAAGCTTTTTAAAGAACGGTATGCTATGACCCCAAAACAATATCTCATGAAACTAAGAGAACCAAAAGATGAACCTCCCCGGTCGGCTTAAAACTTCTGCTAGCGGCCTTTTGTTTAATCTTTTAACAAAATCTTTAAGCGCAAAATAGCTCAATAGTGTTAATTAACGTTTCAAAATTGTTAATCAATATGTAGTGATTCCAATTTCTTTGTAGCACGCAAATTAAGTGTGTTATAGTCAAAAAGAAATGCGAGAAATTATTCTAACTAGTATAAAAGATGACCTTATTCTAAACCAGCTAAATGCTTGTTTAGAAGGGACGTTAACGGAAAATTGGGGAGAGCGTGTGCTGGAGTTCGATAATGAGATTGGAAAAGGAACTATAAGAAACATGGGATTTGATTGGGGTGTTTCCCTGTTAGATTGTAACGTAATTTTTCATCAGAACATAAAATTGATATTTAGGACCTCTAATGTTTCGCCAATAGAGTTCATTTTCATCTCTAAAGGTTCCTTTAAATATAGTGAAGATGACAATGAAGAATATTTAGATTTAGAGCAATATCAAAATATCATCATCTCTCCAAAGCGTTATGCCAAGAAAACTTTTGTTTTCCCTAAGGGAAGAGATTTGAAGGTTAACTTCATAAGAATTCTGCGTAAGGACTATCTGAAAAAGAAGAATAACAATGTTACCTATTTAAATGAACTGTTATTGTCCGTGTTTAATGATGAGGACGGTAATCTTCCATACACACATGGGGGTAGTTTTAGCCTTAAAATCGAAGATCAGGTAAAGGCCTTGGATAATGTACATGACAATGGTATGATACGGTCACTGTCCATGGAGGGTAGAATTTATTTAATTCTTTCCCTACAACTACTGGAGCATCACGATTTTGAAACGAACAAATCGTTACCTGATGCACTTTCAAGAGCGGATATTAAGAAAATACATAGCTTATCCGAATATATTTTGGATAATATCTCTGGACAACTTTCTGTAGAAAGGCTCTCAAGGGAATCTGGTTTAAGTCCCAAGAAATTACAACTTGGTTTTAAGGTGTTGTATTCCAAAACAGTAAACGAATATGTGAGACAGCTTAAATTAGAAATATCCAGGGATTATTTGAAGAATACCGATCTTTCGGTCTCTGAAATTGTTTATGCCATTGGTATTAGGAGCAGGAGTTACTTTTCTAAAATTTTTAGTGATGCTTATGGTATTTTACCCACGGACTACAGAAAACAATTGAAATCTGCTGCCAAGGTAAGTATTGATCGTTAAGAATTATCGTATTGGTAGGGTAACAGCATACTGTCATAGGTAATATCGTTGTTAAAGAGTTCCTTGGCAATAGGATTAGCCTGAAATTTATTCGCTACCGGGCTTTTTAAAATCTTCTTAATGTAATCAAGAGGAGTGCCTTTATCCAGCCATTCCTCTTTATTGTTAGCGGTAACTATCAAGGGCATACAATCTACTACGTTCTGAAATTTTTTAATGAAATTATTCGCTTTGCCTACAATTAAGGAACAGGTAATAAAACCATCCTCTAGGGTATTGTAGATACCTGCCAAATAGAATGGCTTATTGTCTTTAAGACTTATATAATAGGGATACGTTTTTCCTTCTTTTAAGTAGGATGTAAAAAATCCGGTTACCGGTATAAGACTTCTTCTGTGTTTCAGCGCGTCTACATACCACAAATCAGAACTCATGGATTCCTCATGAAGATTTAGCGTATTAGTTGTATTCTGAAAAATTGTCCAATCTTCTTCATATAACTCAGGTAACATCCCCCAAATGGCTAAAGCCATTTCATCTGGGTTTTCAATAGTAATTACAGGTATGGATACCTCGTTTAAACCATTGATTACTAATTGGGGTTCATATAAATGTGGGTATTTAAAAGAGGTGTTCGTCCACTTTTCCATTTGTTCCCTCTTCGCCGTATTTGAAATTTTAAAATACATCTACTCTCTCTTTATATGATGCAAGTACGGAAATTTGTATATGAGCTATTGTTTCATATAATAAAAAATGTAACTCGTTAAAAATAAGTTGTTTAATGTATATGCTGAAATAGGTGCCACAGAAGCGATATTGTTAAACATTTATTCAATTTTGGCAAGCCTTAACTCAAAAGCAGTCTAATTTTAACCAAAATAGCAACGCAGTCAACCTCAAACAACTGTTATGGAAGCAAGAATGAAAATTTCGCAGCAAGAGTTATCACTTTTAAAGGAATACTTATCAGGTGCCATTATCGATACGAATGGACTTCCTTACTTAGAACTAAGTACGGAAATAGGCAATGGGCAAATTCATTGCATTACCATGGATAAAGGTCTTATGGCCATGGAATTTGATTTAACCTTGAGAAACGACCAAGAAGTTACATTGGATACTTCCAATAATAATTGCGCTTATCTTTTTTATTGTTTAAAGGGCAATTGCTTTCATAAGTTCAGAGGGAGAGAACAGGTTACAAAATTAGAGGAGCTCCAGACCGTAGTACTTTTTAACGACAGTAATCACCGTAGTAAATTTCTATTTAAAAAGGAAGAACGTGTGGTCTTGAACTTTATTAAAATAGACTTTGACACGTACAAAGATGATACTATTGAATCTGGCAAGGGTATAGTGGCATTACTAAATTCTTACAATAAGCGCTTAGGCTATTTTCACTACGGTAAATTTAACCTGGAAATAGGGGAATTGATTAAACAATTGGAAAACGCAAAGTTTGTGGATTCCGTATCCTCCTTAATACATTTTCATGGGCTTTGCCATATAATACTTGCCAAACAATTGGATCAGTTTAAGATAGATATTCAACAAGGAATTTCTCCATCTACCTCTTTACTGAAAAGAGAACTGGAAACGATAAGTGACATCAGCGACTTTATCCGGAATTATCCGGAAGTACCGCATAGTATCAATTCCATATCCTCAAAATCAGGACTTTCACCATCTAAATTGCAATTAGGTTTTAAATTTATGCATGCAAAGACCTTAGGAGAATATATTAGAATGGTAAGACTTCAAAAATCGGAAGAACTAATCAGAACTACAGACCTCAACATATCTCAAGTCGTATATTCTATCGGTTTTACGAGTAGAAGCTATTTTTGTAAAATTTTTAAAAAGAAATATGGTTGTAGTCCAAAGGCATATAAGAAGAAAACGCAAGAAACAGTACCGGCATTTAACTAAAAAAGAGGTCTTTTTTCAAGACCTCTTTTTGGTTAGTATAATCGATACTATTTAGCTGATATCCTCTAATGTTTTGATGGTAGACAAGCCTTTCTCAATAGCTAATTTTTGATTTCTTAAAATTGTTGAAGTAGTAGAGGGTAGGGAAGTATCTCCTAAAACATCCTCGTACTCTTCCACGGAAGCTTTTTCTCCTCTTATGGCTTCTTCTAACATGGCCTCTTCATCATCCGAGGAAAATAATGCTTTTACATCCATCCAGGCTCTGTGGGCTTTCCCCGTTAAGCTATCTCCCTTATCTACTTCTTGTCCAAAGGATTTAATTTCTGATTTCAGTTCATGTCCAAAATCGTAACGTTGCTGTGCTTTTCCGTTAAAGTAAGATTTCAAAGCATTGTTCTCCGTATTCTCGGCTGCTTTCTTAAAGCCTTTTTCGGCGTCATAGGTTTTTTCTAAAAGGTCGTTTAACTTTTCTCCAACTTCTTCTGTGTATGTGCTCATAATAGGTAATATTTTTAGTGAATGACCATTTGGTTAGAGATGCTGGTCACTTTACATCTTTCTATCGTATGTTATAAAACCGATTTCTATTTTTAAACTGCCTCAGCTTTTCTTTTAATTGAGGAATGCCTTTGGCATTCTTTGTTTCTTTTGCTAATAGCACCTCGGTATCAATATTTATAAAGGGTTCATCAATATGTTCGTCTTCAAAAATCTGCATATCCAGTGTTTTCTCCTTAGAGAACACCTCACTTACGATAAGCAGTAAAAATCCTAGGGCCAATACAATGGCCAATCCTGATAAAATTTGAATAATAGTAATCATAGTTTGGTGTTTGTAGTAAATTTAACTTGGTGTGGGCAATAGGATTGCTCATAAGAACGGAACTGTTAACTCATATCCTTCTGGGTTAATTATTAGAAGTGATAGGGTTAAAAATCAGAGCTTTAGTTCTTGAAAAAATGATTTGTAATAGGGATATTTACGCTGTTGGTTATTCACATAGTTTCTAAATTTGTGAGTTTTGTTATTCAAAACGAATTCCCATCACCCAGTTCTCCAAAAATTAGAGGTGATGGGAAACACAAATTTCAATTACTACACATTATGATAAGAAAAGGAACAAAAGTTTCGTGGAAATGGGGAAACGGCAGTGCTGAAGGCACTGTTGAGGAAACCTATACTTCAAAAATCACAAAGACCATAAAGGGAACAGAAGTTACACGTAACGGTAGTTCTGGCGATAAAGCTTTGTATATCTCCCAGGAAGATGGCAATCACGTATTAAAAAGTGAGAGCGAGGTAGACCGAGTAGATTAGTGTCTGAAAGTTCCTTTCCGATTTATTGGTACCGTCAAAGGGTACATAATACTTCCAAGTTTGCCTTAAAATTAAATATTCACTTACCCCAGAATGCCTCGTGGATTTACCTCAAGTTAGTTTACTTTTCAACAGTATTGGATCGCTCTATCTTAAGATTTTCTGGAAAGTTTAAAGTACGTATCGGGAATGGTATGTTGATGTTGTTTTTATCAAATACCTTTTTGATGGCAATCATCGCCTCGGTTTTTGCCTTGGCAACTTCTAGGGCAGATGTGGAATTAATCCAAAATCTGGTTTCAAAATTAATGGAACTATCCCCGAATTCTTGATAGAGAAAGATAATATCTTCCTTATTTTCCACCGCATCGAAGTTTTCTAGAATAGTTTTCTTTACCAATTTCCGTACGGCTTCCAAATCAGAAGAATAGCCTACGCCACATTGTAGGATAACCCTTGATTGGGCGGTGGTAGAGTAATTTTTTATGGGGTTTTCAACTACCATTTTGTTAGGTATGTACACCAAATTATTATCAGGTTGTTTTAGGGTAACCGAACGTAAGTCCAGGTCCACCACCTCTCCTTCAAAACCATTACTCTCTACCCAATCTCCAAATTTAATATGCTTTATAAATGACAGTACTATTCCGGAATAGGTATTGGCCAGAGCTCCTTGTAAAGCTAAACCTACGGCCAAACCTACCACGCCTGCACCTGCCAAAATGGTGTTTAGGGCTTTACTTAAATTAAGGATGCCCAGTACCAAAAAGAGACCTAATAGAACAACTATAATAGAGGCCAGCTTGGATAATAAACTGCGCATAGATGCTTGTAATTTGGTATTCGAAAGAATTTTGGTAACCAACTTACTTATGTATCTAGATACTACTAAGCTTATGGTAAATACTAAAACTGCAATGATGATATTAGGCAGGTTTACGATTAAAGCATCAAACCAAGCGTCTATTTTTTCAATCATTTTAGACCAGGCTTTTGAAAATTGATTTGTCATGATATATCTTCTTTTAGACCCTCTAGAGGGCTGTAGTTTTGTATGAGTTTTAGTACGGCAACTTCTGATGCAGACTGATTGTGTCTTGGTTTTATTTTATCTGTTTCCTCGAAAATTTTGTCCAAGTTGCCGTTTTCATATTCCAAGGGAAGTAAAGGATGTACGTAATATTTGCGACAAACGTTTCTGGTATTACCAAGCTCCTTTGCAACCATATCATATGCTTTAAGTGTATTAGCGTGTTGGGTCTTACTATCTTTTGTTTTTGGAAAGGATTTGAGCGAGTCGAAGAAAATTACAGTTCCTGCCCATGTCCTGAAATCTTTTGCGGTAAAGAAGTCCCCTCCAGCCTCTTGAATATAGTCGTTGACCATACCGCTATCTATTGCCGTTTTTTTACCGTCTTCATCAAAAAACTGAAATAGTTCCCAGCCAGGAATTTCTTCGCACTTACTCACTAAATGAATTAGCTTTTTATTACGTAGTGTTATGTTGTGCTTTTTTCCCTTTTTTCCTGTAAACTTAAATCGTATTTTATCCTTACTTACCGATAAGTGTTTGGTCCTGAGAGTAGAAAGGCCATAGGTTTTATTCTTTCTTGCGTATTGTCTGCCGCCTACCCTAATATGGGTCTCCTCCATGAGCCGTACCACCAATGCCAGAACCTTATTTTGGGGCCAACCAGGGAGCATTAAATCGGTATCTACCTTGGTTCTTAGTTTGGGAAGTGTCTTTCCAAAGGCAAGCATTTTAAAAAATTTGGTCCTATTTCTAATTTTTAACCAAATGGGATGGTATCGGTATTGTATTCTTTTTTTTAAGTCGTATCCAAAGGCCTGTAAATGAGCGTTGCTTAAATCAGCGATTTGTACATTTTTCCAAGCCGGGGGAATTACCAGTCCGTTAATACGCTGCAGTTCCTCCTCTTTTGCCAGAGGAAGGTCGTTGAGCAAGTATTCAAAGGCTTTACCTTTTTTTAAGCGATGAATAGGTAACTCGTTCTTATGCACATATTTTAAATTCAGATGTGCAATAGCATCCTCAGGCTCATTGATAAATCGATATATAAGTTTCTTATTGCTGAAAACGTTCTTTTTTATTCATTTTAATTTTTCCATCAAAAATATGTACATTAAATACTTTTTCTTTGCTGTATCCACTCCAATCTTAGCTGTTATAATTAGTGTATAAAAGAGGTGCATAATATTTGCTATCTATATTAAAATTGAAGAAATAAGCCACTATTCTTAAATGAGTTAAAGACTGTTTTAACAGAGCCAAGGAAGGTTGAGTAGCGATTCTATCTTTGATTTTAAATAAATTAAAATAGAATTATGAGTTATTTAGATATTAAATCGGAAAAAATAGGGCCAATTATTACAGAGTTGAATACACTTTTAGCAGATTACCATGTCTACTATCAAAATTTAAGAGGATTTCATTGGAATGTACTTGGGAAAAATTTCTTTGACCTTCATGAAAAGTTTGAAGAATTATATGGTGATGCCAGGGTTAAGATTGATGAAATAGCAGAGCGTATTCTTACTTTAAGACATCATCCGATAAGTGAGTTTTCTTCTTATTTAAAGAATGCATCCGTTCAAGAAGTGTCTTCCATGATTACAGATAAGGAAATGGTCAATGGAATTCTTAAAGACCATGAGACGATACTTAGGCAAATGTCAAAGGTGATAGACAAAGCAGATAATGCTGGAGATGAAGGAACGATAGATATGATTGGTGCTTACATCGGTAATTTAGAAAAAGTAAGTTGGATGTTGAATGCATGGAGCAAGGATACAAATGATCAATTAGCGGGAAAATAGCGCTTATTTATTAAAAACTTAAAAAGGCCCTTTAATGGGTCTTTTTTTGTGCTCAAAAAATAGAAATAATAATCCGTTAAGCTTTTTTGAAGTTGTTTTAATTTTTCAGTCTAGAAAAAATGTACCTTTATAAGGAATCAAGATATTCAAGCAAATAGTTTGAAGTAGTTTTCTATGATAACAATACAAATTACGGCGAGTAGTACGGAGGGTACTGTAAAGCAGATACAAGAAGTGATAGGCGGCCAGATTACGCAGCGCTGGGGAGAGTATAATTTAACGGTCAATAGTGCATCCGCCACAGGGAGTATTCGATTCATTACATTTGATTGGGGTGTGAGTTTGTTGGAATATGATATTACCTTCCACGATGAGGTAACTTTGGTCATGGATGCCTCGGAATACAACCCCATCCACTTTACCTATTGTTTAGAGGGCTATTGCAGGCATCGTTTTGGTTATCAGCAAGAGTCGGAAATAAAAACATTGGAACAATTTCAATCTGTCATCATAACTAGTAAGGGTGGAGGTGCTAACTATGGGTACTTTCCAAAAGATTTGAAACTTGCCATTAACGTTATTCAAATAACAAGAAAGAAGTTTTTGAACAAGCGTATTAATGGGGTCGACGCTCTGAACAAGCGTCTCTATGAGGTTTTTGTAGATACAGACCACGATAATACTTTCGCTTACTATGGTTCTTATAATCTAAAATTAGCCAATAAAATCAGTGCCTTTCGTAAGGTGAGGAATAAAAATGGAATGATACGCATTATGCAAATTGAAGGGTTGGTCTATGAAACCTTGGCATTGCATATAGCGCAACAAGAAAAAGATAGTAAAGGGGATTTGCCAAATACGTCTTTGTTGCGCAGTGAGCTAAAAATAGTGCGTTCCTTAGCTAATAAAATAGCTAAAAATGTGGCTAAGGATTATACGCTGGATAGATTATCAGGTGAATCTGGACTTTCACAGGCAAAATTGCAAGAAGGATTTAAGCTGCTTTACGCTAGAACAGTTACAGAATACATTAGGCACGTTAGATTGGAGGCCGCCCGTGACTTTTTAAGTACCTCGGATATGAATATCTCTCAAGTGGTCTACTCCGTAGGATTTAGCAGTAGAAGCTACTTTTCCAAAATTTTTAAGAACAAATATGGTATAAGTCCTAGCGAGTTTCACAGTAATATAAAACAGACTTTGGAAATAGCCGCTATCTAATTATTTTTCTAATTAGATAGAGCATACCATATTTTTTGACGGATGATAGTATGGTAGACATCCAACTGTAGGGACTCAAATCTTCCTTTACATCCTGCTTTAGACCTTTAATTTCTTCCAAAGCAATTTCGCGTTCCAGATTTAAACGTTTTAAATCGTATTCTACCTGATCAAAGTTTGTGTACATAGTTTAGTCAAAGAATTTAATGGATAGTTTTTTAACCACGGCATTATCAATTTTTTTACGAACCTTGTAAACAATTGCGGCTATTAACAGAAGCAGACTGCCCATGATCAGGCAGGCTAAAGCAATACTTCCCAATAGCTCTCCTAAATAAATAATACCAGCGACCATAAAGAATATCATGGCAATAAAAAGCAGACTGCCAATAAGGAACATTTTACCGAACATTCCAGTGGTCATGGCCAATTGTTGAAATATTTTCAACTTGTAATATTCCAGTGTCTTCTCGTAAAGCTGTTGACCCGAATCAACAGCTTTGTTTGAAGTGTCGTTAAGTGATTCAATTACACTCATTTACGATGTTTTCTGTAGTTTCTTATTTTTTGCCTTTAGCTCGGATAATTTTTTTTCTAAGCTGGTGATGACGTCTTCGGTCTTATAACTTACGTCGGATACTAAACTGTTCATTCGCGTATCTAGCGTATCTTTCTCTGAAACTAGTTTACTTACCACCGTATCTTTTAACTCCAATGCATTGTCGGCTATTGTATCCTTGGTTGCAGCTGCTTGCTCAGCTATACGTCTTCTCGTATGTGTACCCTTGTCTGGGGCATATAAAATTCCTAGGGCCGCACCTATGGCAGATCCTGTTATTAAGGCTAGTAATGTGTTGCTATTATCACTCATATTCTTTTATTTAAAATTAGTCATGATGGCTTTCATCATTCTTCTGCAAAATTCAACTTTATAACTTGTTATCATTAGCTCAAATACTGTAAATGTTGACGGAATCCCCAGTTCGTAAAAGGGTCAAGATTTTTTGGGAATGCAACAAGCAGGCGGAAAAAGGGTATATAACTTTGTCAATACGAGTCCATGGGGTATTACAAATTCAAAAACAAGATTCTTCAAACAATTTGGATTTGCTCCTACAAGGCTAAAAACGAACATTAAATAATAAACGAATAAAATGAAGCAAGGAGAAGAAAGAACGGAATTTGTAAAAGAACCTGAAAACCAGACATCTAAGTTTATATTTCAGAAAAACAAGAAGACCAAAATAGGTGCCACTGTCATCATAATTTTCTTAGTACTTATAACACTTGGTATCGTAATTTCTGGTGTATCTTTTAACTAGTCAGCGTTCTCTTTTGATTACCAGTTTTGTATAACGAACTTCCTTTTATGATAAATTATCTTCAACCGAAAATTGCAATTATTTCAAAACTCAAAATTATAGTTATAAGTATTTTTCTAGCTGTACCTCTATCATGTGCCACCTATAAGCAGCAGTCAAACATTAAGCAGATATCTTCCACGAATAGCAAAGAGGTTACATACACTTTTTACATAGGTGGGGGCTATGGAAATATTTCTAAAGCTTCCAATAAGGATTTACTGGATACTTTAAAAAACGAAATATCATCGGCGGAAGCAAATAGTACGCTGTTGTTTACCGGGGATAATATTTCTCCCTTGATTGATAATTGGGGGCAAGACCAACAATTGCTGGAGAATCAATTAGACTTAATATCGGACTATGAGGGTAAAACTATTTTTCTTCCCGGTAATAACGAATGGAAAAGTTATGACCTGAACAAGATGGAAAAGGTAGAGGATTATTTGAAGGATAAAAAAGTTGACAACGTCGCTGTGTTTCCTGAAAATGGATGTCCTATAGAACACCAAGTGATAAACGAAGATTTAGATTTAATACTGATAGATTCTAAATGGTTCGTTTCCAATTGGTCGCGACTAGTGGATATTAATAGAAAATGTACGGACATCGTCACCAGAAGGCGATTTATGGAAGAATTAGAAGGCTACATTAATGACGGGCAGGGAAAGAATATAGTAATAGCCATGCACCATCCTGTTTTCAGTAACGGCGCCTACGCGGGCAATGAGACTTTTAAACGACACATGAATCCTTTGCCTGTATATGGTACTGTGAAAAATACAGTGATGGATTTAGGCGCTTTTAATCCGGAACATCTCAACTCTCGGAGATATAACTATTTAAGAATTGCAGTAAGTGCATTGGCACAAGCAAATGATAGAATAACCTTGTTATCCGGTCATGAGGAAAGTCTTCAATTACTATCTGGCGGGGGTATACATCAAATAATTAGTGGTTCATTAAGCTCAAAAAGTGCTACCAAGCTCGGAAAAAATAGAATAACCGCAATTGGTGGTTCGCTTGAATATGAAGGAAATTTTGCACAAGGAGAAAGAGGTTTTTCTAAATTGGTATACTACAAGGACGGTTCCTCCGATGTTACGTTCATTAGAGAGCAAGGAGAAAACAAATCATTCGAAGTGCTTCCAAAACTAGAGCGAACAGACAAGAAAGTTGACTTTGATGAAATCAATGATAAAACCGTTACTACTCAAGTTTTGGACTTCAAGGAGGATATGTACAAAAGTGGATTCTATAAATACTTGTGGGGGGAGAGATATCGGAATTACTTCACTAAACCCGTAACGGCTCCAGTGGTAAAATTAGATACTTTATACGGCGGACTAAAAGTGGTTAAAGAGGGTGGAGGGCATCAGTCTTTTTCGCTGCGTTTAGAAGATGAGAAAGGCAAGCAGTACGCCATGCGTTCCTTGAAAAAGAGCGCATTAAAATTTTTAAAATTTAAACTTCCGGGAATCGCCTACACTAATGATGATTTTATGGATACTTGGGCAGAAGAAGTTATTTCTGACTTTTTTACCACGGCGCATCCATTTATACAATTGGTGATAGATCCATTAGCGCGATCAGCAGATATAAATCACTCTGATACAGAATTATTTTATGTGCCAAAGCAGGAGCTTCTTGGTGATTATAAAGACAACTTTGGCGATGAACTCTATTTCATAGAAAGGCGCCCGTCTGAAGAACAACTCAACTACAAGGGCTATCGACGCACTATGGATTCCAATACCGGCGTAGTAACTGATTATGAAAGTACTACGGATATGTTGGAGAAAATTAAAAGTGATGAGTCATATACCATTGATGAGAAAAACTTTATCCGCGCACGAATTTTTGATATGCTCATAGGTGATTGGGATAGACACCAAGATCAATGGAGATGGATTGAATATGAAGGGAAAGACGGCGATAGAGAATTTATGCCCATTCCACGGGACAGGGACAATGCCTTTGCGAAATTCGATGGTGCAGCACTTAAGTTGATAAAACTATTTGTACCCAACGCTAGAAGATGGCAAAACTTTGATGATGACATAAATACTGTAAAGTGGCAGAATATGGGTGGCCATAAGATGGATAGGGCCCTGTTAACCCGTTATGATGGGGATGTTTGGGAAAATGAAGCCAAGATAATTCAAGAGAATATCACAACAGCGGTTATAGATGCTGCCTTTAAGCGGCTTCCGGTATCCGTGCAAGACGAGACTGCGGAGAAGATAAAGTCAAATCTTATGGCTAGACTGCAACAGCTGCCGGAAAAGGCTAGAGACTATGGGAACTATCTAAGTAAAGTAGTGGCGATAACAGGTACTGAAAAAGATGATGTATTTGAGGTCTTGAGAATGCCAAATGGAAACACCAAAGTCATTGTAAAACGTCTTTTGTCGGACGAAAAAAACGAGAAAATATACGAAAGAACATTCAATGATAAGATAACCAAAGAAATTTGGTTATACGGACTAGGGGACGACGACGAGTATATGGTTTCAGGTAAGGAATCCTCAAGAACAAGAATTAAGATAGTTGGAGGTTATGGGAATGATAGGTATAGCATAGAAAATACTTCCAAGCTCAAAGTTTTTGAGTGGGATCACGAAAATTCCGATTTTGTAAAGGAGGAGCCTAATACGCAGATGAGTGATATTTATAAGACCAATACCTATCATTGGCGTTACTTTAAGCCCAATACGAATACGATTGCACCAACGATTGGTTTTAGAACCGATGATGGTGTTTTCTTAGGTGCCTCAAATACCTTTATCAAAAATGGATTAAATGGAAATCCTTTTTTACAGAAACATCAAGTAAAAGCTAACTACTATTTTGGTTTTGAAGCTTTGGAACTTCAATATTCTGGGATATGGGGAAATATAATTCCCAAGTGGAATTTTGAACTTAACGGATATTATACCAGTGATAGTTATGCGAAGAACTTTTTTGGTTTGGGGAACGAGTCCGTTAATAACGAGGATAATGTAGGGCGCGATTTTTATAGGGCGCGCTTAAAACAATTTAGGGCAAGTGCCGGAATTGCATACTACACGTTACGCCTAAGAGGATTGTTCGAATCTTTTAGAGTGAATGAGAATGATCAACGATTGTTCAATACTAATAATCTGAGATCTGAGCTTTTTGAAAATCAGAATTATGGTGGTGTTGAATTAAGTGGATACTATGATAACGCAGATGCAAAGGATTTCCCTTCTAAGTCCATTTATATAGGATTGAGAGCGGGTTATAAATCAAATTTGGAGTTGGCCAATAATTCATTTGGCTATGCTAGTTTAAAAGTAGGTTTCAATCATAAAGTAACCTCTTCCGGTGCATTGGTTTTTGGCACTACGGCGGAATATAAATCGCTATTTAATGAGAAAGATGTCTTTTTCTATCACCAGCCCTCTTTAGGTGGGGCAAACGGACTAAGAGGTTTTAGGGACGAGCGCTTTACCGGTAAATCCTATTTTTATCAAAGTTCGGATATAAAATTAAGACTAAAGCGTTACATCACGGCGGTATCTCCAGTGACTATTGGTCTTTATGGTGGGTTTGATTTTGGACGCACTTGGGAACCAGGCGAGGAATCTAATATATGGCATACCTCCCAAGGAGTAGGGTTATGGGTAAGTAGTCTAAAAGCACTCACTTTTAATATAGGATATTTTAATTCAAGGGAAAGTAACCTCGTGCAAGTGGGTTTTAATCTTGCTATCTAATAGCTATGTATAACTAAATACAAACCAATGTCAGATATATTATCTAAAGTAGAAACATATGCTGTAGAAGTACTAAGTTCAGAAACGAACGAAGCTTTTCTATATCATAACCTAGGGCATACACAGCGCGTGGTCAATAGTACCAGGAAATTAATAGAAGAGGAAGACGTATCTAAAGAAGAAGGCGAAAAGCTTCTTGTTGCAGCTTGGTTTCACGATTTGGGTTATACTAAATCAACCGCAGATCATGAAATACACAGCTGCGCTATGGCAAAAAAGTTTCTAGAAAAAAACGGTTATGAATTAACTTTTATTAATTCTATCTGTGACTTGATTATCGCTACCAGCAAAAATTACGAGCCCAAAAATCAATTAGAAAAAATAATTAGGGATGCAGACTCTTCTCATTTTGCAAAGAAAAGTTTCATGGCCACCACGGAACTGTTACGAGAAGAACTTTCGGGGCTTGGTATCGCAAATTATTCGATTGAGGCATGGCGAGAGGAGAATATTAAATTGCTAAGAGTAAAACACAGGTTCTATACTGATTATGCCAAAGAAAAATGGCAAAAGAAGAAAGATAAGAACATAAAGAAGCTCGTAAAAGCAAAAAAAAAGAATAAAAAGCTCGTAAAGAAAGAAAAATTAAAAGCAAAGTTCAAAGGTAATTTGCCCGATAGGGGCATACAAACGTTATACCGAGTAACCCTTAGGAATCATTTAAAGCTCAGTGATATTGCCGACACCAAGGCCAATATACTTCTTTCTGTAAATGCTATTATCATTTCCTTGGCCCTTGCGAATCTTATCCCGAAGTTAGATAACCCTTCTAACGATTACCTGATTTACCCTACGTTTATATTCATCATATTTAGTGTGGTTTCTATGGTGATGTCCATTTTAGCTACCAAACCCAATGTAACAAGTGGTGAATTTACGGATGAAGATGTAGCTAATAAAAAAGTGAACTTATTATTCTTTGGGAATTTTCATAAGATGGAACTGTCCAAATACAATTGGGCAATGAAAGAGATGGTTAAGGATAGAGATTATATATACAGTTCATTGACAAAAGACCTCTATTACTTGGGGCTTGTGCTAGAAAGAAAATATAGACTTTTACGATGGACCTACACTGTATTTATGATCGGGATGATACTATCCGTCCTGGTTTTCGGAATAGCACTAAAATTTTATGGCCCGGAGCGTATGCTAGAATTACCAACGATGGAGTAAAATAGAACCTATGAAAAGAGTAAAACAAATAGTATATGCTTCGCTTACGATGTGTCTTCTTGTAACATGTCAGGCTGAAACTAAAGGCCAAACCCCTAAAGCGGTAGAGCAGGCCTTTAAGAGTAAATACCCCAATGAATCTGACCCCGATTGGCGGATAGATAAGAACGGAAATTTCGAATCGCATTTCAAGAAAGATGGGGAGCATTATAGAGCGGATTTTTCACCAAATGGAGATTGGATCGAGACAGAATCAAATATTAAGAAGAAGGAACTGCCCAAGGCCATTCTAAAGGTATTGGACACTGATTTTGAAGATGTGAAAATCGTAGAAATAGAAAAAGTAGACCATGCGACCAAGGGAATTTTTTATGATGTTGAAATTAAGGTCGACGATAAGAAAAAGGATTTAGAATTCACAAAGGAGGGCAAACGGATTAATTAATTTATAAAACCAAAATGCAATGAGAGATAGTAAATTATTTCTAGTTATAGTGTTAGGTGTTTTCATGTTCATAGGCGCATGTAGGGAACAAAAACAAGTAAAAGAAGATAAAGGTACTCTTGAAAGGGCCGCGGAAGAGGCGGAAGAAGGTGTAGAGCGCGCAGCAGAAGAGGCAGAAGGCGCTTATGATGATGTTAAGGAAGAACTTGATGGAGAAACGGACGATAATTAATAACTTGTCCACTCATTTAATTCAGATAGAAAATGAAAAAACTAATTCAAATAATTGGAGCTTGGTACGGTGCTAAGAAGATAGGAGGCGGTAAATGCGGTTGTATAGGAAGCGTTTTTGTATTCTTGATACTATATTGGATTTTTGGTTATGTGCTCAACTACTTCTAATCCTAAAAGAGAGTAGCCGTCTTTTTCTATTTTAAGTACTTTTTTTAGGCTGCCAATGCGTTGGTAAATTGAAGAAGGTTTTATAAAACACCTTCCCAATAGCACATTTTTAAGGCAGTGAAAACTATTGTTTGGCTATCAATGCTTGCGTACAACCTAATTCTAAGGAATAGAATAAGGACAAATAGTTTTTAGAATAACTTATATGTAATTTAAGTACTAATTCCCTTAAGCTCTAAGGCTATTGATGGTTTTTAGGGTAGTGCTTACTTTGGTTTCCAGCCCCCTAAAGTCTTCATTGGCTAGAATCTCCTTACTAATAAGTTTAGACCCCATGCCAACGCAGGTAACACCGGCGTCGAACCATCCTTTTAGGTTGCTTTCTTCTGTGCTAACGCCTCCGGTAGGCATAATACTTGTCCAAGGTTGAGGTCCTTTGATTGCCTTTACAAAACTTGGTCCATAGGTGGATCCAGGAAACAGTTTTACAATTTCACAACCTAGTTCTTCGGCATTGTTAATTTCGGTCAGCGAACCACAACCAGGTGACCATAAAACTTTTCTACGATTACAGGCAATGGCAATATCCTCGCGTAGCGATGGAGTTACGATAAAGTTAGCCCCCATTTGCATGAATAAGGAAGCTGCAGAGGCATCTGTTATAGAACCTACCCCCATGACCATTCCAGAGAGTTCTTTAATGGCGTATTTGTTGAGTTCAGAAAATACTTCAAAAGCAAAGTCACCTCTCGCCGTAAACTCCATAAGCCGTGCACCACCGTCATAACAGGCTTTGAGTACTTTTTTTCCCAGTTCGATATCTGGATGGTAAAACAAGGGAACCATTCCGGTCTCTTTCATTACGGTTGCTACTTCAATTCTAGAATACTGTGCCATAAGCTATGCTAATTCCTTTCTAAAGAAAGGAATTTTGGTTAATTTAATATAAAAATGTTTCAATATCGTTGTTATCAAAGTAATGAATTCCCTTCCTTTGGAGGGGCCAGGGGAGGCCTTTTATCTTGCTACTCTTCCAGAGGCATCACCTCCCATTAATTTATTAACTTCATCTATAGTGGCTAGATTGGCATCACCTTTAATGGTGTGTTTCAAACAAGATGCCGCTACAGCAAAATCCAATGCATTTTGGTCATCCTCAGGATAATGAAGAAGTCCGTATATTAGACCGCCCATAAAAGAATCACCACCACCAACTCTATCTACGATATCCGTGATTTGATATTGGCGGGTTTCATACATTTTTTCGCCATCGTATAGCACACCGGCCCATGTATTATGGGATGCGGATATGGAACCTCTCAAAGTTGTAATTACCTTTTTGGCCTTAGGGAATTTTTTCATCATTTGTTTACATACCGATAAAAAGGCCTTCGCCTTTACTTCGCTGCCGTGCTTATGAACATCAAGACCTTCTGGATGTATTCCAAAGTGTTTTTCTGCATCTTCCTCATTTCCTAAAATAATATCACAATAGGAGGTAAGTGCTGTCATTATGGCTTCACGGTCACCACCATAATTCCATAGTTTGGCCCTGTAGTTTAAATCTGTAGAAATGGTAATACCCATTTCACTTGCTACTTTTACAGCTTCCAAACAGGCATCTGCCGCACCTTGTGATATAGCTGGTGTAATACCGGTCCAATGAAACCATCCTGCTCCTTCGAAAACTTGCCTCCAATCGATCATTCCAGGTTCTATTTCGCATATGGCAGAATGCGCACGGTCATAAACAACCTTGCTACCTCTGCTAACCGCTCCTGTCTCTAAAAAATAAATACCTAGACGGTCGCCTCCGAAAATGATATTTTGTGTATTTACCCCTCTTTTACGCATTTCCATTAATGCACATTCTCCGATGTCATTTTTAGGAAGCCTTGTAACAAAATCTACAGGAACACCATAATTTGCTAACGATACGGCCACATTGGACTCGCCACCACCATAAACGACATCAAAGCTATTGGCTTGAGAAAATCTTAAAAATCCTGGAGGTGCCAAGCGTAGCATGATTTCTCCAAAGGTTACTACTTTTTTCATATATACCGTATTGGTTTAAAACTGCTTTTTGCCATAAAAGTCCGGTTAGTTCTATAGACACCTAAATGACAAAAGAGCAGTATTAAAATCTATAATTTTTAAATACCTAATGCTTGTCCACCGCCGATCTGAATGGTTTCAGCAGTAATAAATGAAGCATCTTTGCTAGCCAAAAAAGAAATGACTCCGGCTACATCTTCTGGTTGTCCTAATCTGCCTAGCAAGATATTATTTGCCCAAGAAGCAAATACTTCTGGTTTGGTAGCTTTAATTTGTGCGTGAAACGGTGTGTCTATTGTACCCGGTGATACGGCATTTACCCGTATACCATATTCAGCCAAATCTTTGGCCAATGCTCTGGTTATCGCATGAACACCTGCTTTTGAAGTACCATATATTCCTGCTCCAGGACCACCCGCGGTCCACCCTGCATTAGAAGTGTAATTTATTATCGATGGATGCTCTCCTTTTTTAAGGAATGGTATTGCAGCTCGTGAAGCAAAGAAAACAGAATCTAGGTTCAACGCCATTACTTTTCTGTAAAATTCGGTCGTCATCTCCTCGAATCTTGATCTTCCACCTAGACCGCCAGCATTGTTGACAAGAACATCTATTCTCCCATGTTTTTCTCCTATTGCTTTAATATTTGAGCTAACTGCCTCATCGCTCGTTACATCAAAACCTAGGTACTCGGCAGTAATTCCGTCAGCGGTCAGTTCCTTCAATCTTTCTGCTCCTGCTGCATCGTCAATACCATTCAAAACTACGGTATATCCATCTTTTCCTAATCTTTTAGCAACTTCAAAACCAATTCCTCCTGTAGCGCCAGTTATCACTGCAACTTTTCCTTTATTACTCATGTTATATTAATTTATTCTATTTTAATTATATCTTATTTTTAAGCGGCTCTATTTTACCACATAATATCCAAATACTTACTAAGGCTATTACGGCCATGGTGGCTCCAATTATAAATGCCGGGGTATAATTACCACCAGCGGTTAACCAAGGAACTAAATAAATGAGTCCTGCGGCCGTTAACTTAGCTGCCATTCCGGCAATTCCAGATAATGTTCCAACTGTTTTACCTCCGAAAAAATCACTTGGTAAGGTTTGGACATTTCCGATAGCGGTTTGAAAGCCAAATAATATGACTGCCATAATAATGACTGCTGTAGTAGGCCCTCCGGGGTTAGCCATAGCCAATAAACTTGGTAGCATTATTAAGCATCCAATAGTAATGATAATCTTTCTTGTTTTGTCTACCGTCCATCCAGCCTGCAAACGGTTTTGAGCGAACAGTCCGCCGAACCAGGCACCTAGCATAGCTCCTACGTAAGGAACCCATCCGTAAATACCTATCGTTTTTACATCCATACCATAGACCTCATTTAAGTAAATAGGAATCCATACTACGAACAACCACCAAATAGGGTCAATGGCCGCAGAAGCAATAATGACTCCCCAGCTCTGTTTGTGTGATAGTAATTTTCCTGTATCGGGGTTGTAGCCTTCATCATGAGTACCATCCTCGTCAATATCCTGATTTTTTTGTCCACTTAAAATATACTGGCGTTCGGCTTCCGATAACCATGGATGCTTCTTTGGGGGAGCTTTCACTAATATTAGCCATGGAATTAACCATAATAAACCAATGAGACCTACCAGTATAAAAATCATTTGCCAACTAAAATAAACAGTTAAAAATGCAATTACAGGGATGGCAATAATTCCTCCGATAGCAGCACCGGAGTTGAATAAACCTTGAGCAAAAGCCCGTTCTTTTGTTGGAAACCATTCTGCATTCGCTTTCGCCGCTCCTGGCCAGTTACCAGCTTCCGCTATTCCCAGAATAGAACGAAATAGTCCAAAGCTTAAAACTCCTTTTGCCAGAGCATGGAGCGCTGTTGCAATGGACCAAACAAAAATGGATAATGCAAAACCTATACGCGTGCCAAGCCAATCTAAAATTTTTCCGAAAATTGCTTGTCCAAAAGCATAGGAGAACATGAAAATTACCGAAATGGTCGCAAAAATTTCTTTACGCTCAAACTGAGTGTTTTCTGGAAACAAATCTTCTGCGATATCAGGCCAAAGTACGCCTATGGACTGTCTATCGATATAATTTATAACCGTGGCAAGGGCAATCAATGCAATAACCCACCATCTTAGTCCTTTTACTTTCATAGTATGCTTTCTTTTTGCTTAAAATTCTTCTAATGATAGCAGAAGTATGTATCAGGTTTCATCCGTTTACGGTGGATTTTTAAATGTTATAACAATATTGATATAGCGTTTTAAAGTGTACTTTCATTTTGGCTTTAGCCAACTTGGTGTCTTGTTTCTCTATAGCATCGAAAATATCTTGATGCTCTTCAACTCCCCTAAAAGCTAATCCCTTATCACAAACATGATACTTTTCAAAGTTTGTAATAATCTCTGGTGTTATAATAAGCATAAAGGTGTTCATTGTACTATTGCCGCTTGCCTTGGCAATGGCTAGGTGAAAAAGTAAATCTTCTTGCACTGCATCTTCTCCATTCGAAACTTTTTTAGCATAGGCATCCATGGCCATTTTCATTTGCTTTAAGTCTTCTTCCGTTCTTCTTTGAGCGGCCAAACGAACCGTTTTAAGTTCTAGTAAAATTCTGGTTTCGACCAAAGACTTAAAATCAGGCTCCTCTAACCTAAGAATATCTTCAATCATACCGTTCATAGCAACTTGTCCAATATCTGCCACAAATGTTCCACTCTGCGGTTTGGAATAAAGCAGGCCATAAAATTCTAGCTTTTGAATGGCTTCGCGAATATTTGTTCTACTTACTTCAAATTTTTCTGAGAGCATTCGTTCAGAGGGGAGCTTGTCCCCAGGTTCAAGATTTTTAAAATTTATTAAATCTCGAATCTTTGAAATGATTTCATATTGAGTTTCTTGATGATCTCCTCTTGTAAGTATTTCTATTTTCATATACTATTAAACGGCTATTACAAATTGGTTAACCAGATTGGTTTGTTAAAATTAGCCAATTAAATGGGTCTTAAGAAAAATATACGAGCTTTAATTCTTTAAAATCGATAGCGAAATCATCTTTGATAGGGCATTTTGACCGGTTCCTATTCAGAACCGGCTAAATGCTCAAAAAACTAACTAAAACAATTTGAAAAACTGACTTTTTAGTACCCTGGGTTCTGAGGTTGTAGGTTCGGGTTTCTCGCCAGTTCGTCCGCAAGTATTGGGAACAGGTAGTCCCTGCCGGGGTCGAAGTTTTCTTTCACCCCTTCTAGACCTGATGCTCCGAACACTTCTGCGCCCAGTTGTCTTCTGGCGATATCGTACCATCTCTTGTACTCGAAGGCAAGTTCCCATTTACGTTCTTCCAGGACCATGTCCCTGAAGTCCCCTTGGGACATTCCTCCCGTCACGTCCGCAGGGAAGGCGGAACCGTTGCCTGCCCTTGCCCTTGCGCGTACCCTGTTCACATAACCCGCCGCCTCTGCGGAACCCGGGCTTGTCTCGTTGAGTGCCTCTGCGGCAATTAACAAAACTTCTGCGTAACGCATCATCATGTAGTTCTGCTGCGACCCTCTACCGTTACCGGTGGAAGTAACTCCCGTACCACGGGTATATTTT
The DNA here is from genome assembly GCF_044594925.1 of Maribacter sp. R77961. Lineage (GTDB taxonomy): Bacteria > Bacteroidota > Bacteroidia > Flavobacteriales > Flavobacteriaceae > Maribacter. Next base: position 3,897,785 of record NZ_CP138991.1, read on the forward strand.
GCGATGTGCGGTCTGTTCACCGCTCTTCCGGCACCACTTTCCTTGAATACGGTAAAGGGTTGTACCTCACCATCGAAAAGCCCGATGGTATCCAGGCTTACCGCTTTTCTATAATCCCTTCCGTCCCAGGAATCGTATACGCCCAAGGCCGGTACGCCTACGGACCAACCGCCTCCAAGTCCGTACTGTTGGTCGTCCCTGATACCCGTAAGGGCAGCTTGGTAGTCCCTACCATCGTCACCGTTACTGGCACCGATAAAATCCAGCACGAAGATAGGTTCGCTGGAACCGTCTATTTTGGTAGCGTCGAACAGGTCCTGAAAATCGGTTTCCAGACCTAGACCGTAGGCCCCTTCGTTGTCTATGACCCCTTTAGCCTCCGTATAGGCATTGCCGTACTCGCCCATTGTCAAGTATACGAGGGCCAAGTAGGAATGCGCTGCGGATTTTGCAGGGATGGATCTTGCCGGTTGCGTATCGGGCAACCATAGTTTAGCGAATTCCAGATCCGAAATGATATTGGCGTAGACCTCTGCAGCGGGGGTTTTGCTGATGCTGCTTGCGGCCGCCAGGTCCGTTACCGTTTCAGCAATGTAAGGGATATCCCCGAACTGCCTTACCAAATGAAAGTAGGCGAAGGCCCTTGCAAAGTACGCCTGGGCCGTAATCGGGTTTTTAATTGCTTCGTCCACATCTACGTCATCGGCACCCGCTATGGCCTGGTTGGCAGCGGCAATAATTTGGTAGACCCGTAACCAATATCCATCGATCATACCGTTATCCGCTTGCACGGTAAAAATATCATGGTCTATTCTTCGCTGTGAGGTGGTAGGGTCACCGAAAGCGACCATATCACTTCGTAACATAAGGGTCAAGGACATTTTCCTTCCCCAAAAATCTTCATGGGTCATGTGGCCAAAGGCTGCGTTGGCCGCGGTCTGGATATCATTGGTGGATTGGAAAAAACCGTCCGGGGCCAATAGTCCTACCGGTTCTTCCTCCAGGTCGGAGCATCCCATGATGGCCAATGCGATAAATGCGAATAAAAATTTACAAGTTTTCATACTAATTTTTTTTTGTTTTTAAAATTTCAAATTGACACTAAAGTTAACAGATCTTACGGTCGGATAGTTACCAAAATCGAAACCGTTCGTTGTGTTGCTCGCCGAACTGTCCTGTCCGACTACACCATAACTCACTTCGGGATCCAATCCGGAGTAGTTCGTAAAGGTCAACAGGTTCTGTCCGCTGATGGAGAACCTAACGTTGTCCATACCTATTCTATCCGTTACCTCCTGGGGCAGGTTGTAGCCTAGGGCAAGGTTCTTCAATCGCAGGTAGCTGCCGTCCTCTACGAAACGAGAGGTTATCTGCTTACCTCTTAACCTAGCGCGAGGTATATCGGTATCCGTATTGGTCGGTGTCCAAGAATCGAGAATGGCCGTAGTTGCGTTGGAATCCCCGTTGAACAACTGCACATTGGTAAGGTTCATGACATCCCCGCCGAAGGACCCTTGGAAAAAGATGTTCAGGTCAAAGTTTTTATAGGAGAAGTTATTGGTGATACCCATGGTCCAGTCCGGGTTTGGATCCCCGATTATAGTTTGGTCGTCCGTGGTGATATCGCCGCTACCGTCCAGGTCGGCGAACAATTGGTCCCCGACATCACTACCGGCAAGTAGCGCCGTACCTTCCGGCAATGCACCTCCTTGGTAAACTCCTTTATAGTCGAAGCCCCAGAAAACACCTACCGCTTCGCCTTCCCTTAGCACGTGTGTACGTGGCACGTTGAAATAGCCCGGGGAGGCATCTTGGAAGATATCCTCACCGTTCAACAAGGTCACGAATTCGTTCCTGTTCCTGGACCAGTTGAAATCGGTCGTCCAACTGAAATTATCGTTACTGATGTTCCTTGTGTTCAAGGTGACCTCGAATCCTTTGTTGTTGACCTCCCCCACATTTCTTAGACTGGCCGCGGTAAGGAAACCTAAGAACTGTGGTTGGCTCGTATCCTCGATGATAAGGTCCTTGGTATCTATGTTATAGTAATCCAAGGAAAGGGAGACCCTGTTGTTGAAGAGCCCCAGGTCCAGACCTAGGTTCGTCTGGAAGGACGATTCCCATTTCAGGTCGGGGTTCGCAACTTGGTTGGGCGTTACGTTGATTACCGTAGTACCGTTGATAGGGGTGAACACCGAACCGAAACTGGCCAGGGACTGATAAGCTGCGATCGCTTGGTTACCGGTCACACCGTAACTGGCCCTTAGTTTCAAGTTGGATATGGTCTTGTGGTCCTTCAAAAAATTCTCGTTGGACACTTTCCAGCCCAATGCACCGGAAGGGAAGATGGCATACTTTTCGTTTTCCGCAAAGTTGGACGCACCGTCCCTTCTTACTGTTGCCGTAATCAAGTACTTATCGTCATAATCGTAGTTCAACCTACCGAACTGCGACTGTATCTCCGTTTCCGAGAAGGAGGAAGTAGGGATCAGCTGAACGGCACCCGACTGTAGGTTGAAATAGGAAAAGGAATCAGAGGTGAATCCCGAAGCACCTGCGGAAAACCGTTCCGTCGATGTTTTCTGATAGGAGTAGCCCGCCAAAAGGTTCAGGTTACCTTTACCTATCTCCTTGTTGTAGGTGAGATAGTTCTCGCTCAACAGGCTTGTTCTTTTAAAGTTCTGTACCGTAGCCCTACCTCCGGTACCCGCTCCGGCGGTCACCACTAAAGTGGATGGTCTGAAAACACCCTCCGTACCGTTGGCGGTACTAAGACCGAAGGTTGTTTTGAAACTAAGGTTTTTGACAATATCGTAATCGGCGTATAGGTTGGCCCTGTAATTATCCGTCTTGGTCTCGTTCACACCTTCCGTTGCGACCGCAAAAGGGTTGTCCACGTTATCGCCCACGGAGTTGATCGTGTTCACGCCGTTCGCGTCCTGTACCGGTTGGTCCGGCGCGAACCTGAAGAGTAGGGAAATTACATCGTCACCACCTCCGTTGGCCGTTTCACCGGTCGATTGTGTGGGGACACCGTCCTTGGAGCCCCTGCTCCCGAAAAGGTTGAACCCAAGTTTTAGCTTGTCCGTTACCTGCGCGTCGATATTCGATAAAAAGGATACGCGCTCGAATTCTGAATTAACCACGACACCTTCTTGCTTAAAGTAAGTGGCGGAAGCATAGAAGTTCACTTTATCGGTACCTCCCGAAAACGCGAACTGATGGTTCTGTGTACTTCCCGACCTATACAATAGGTCCTGCCAGTCCGTATTGGCCGATCCTTGGGTATAACCGGGATTTATCGCTTGTTGGTAGGTGGCGAACTGGTCCGCGTTCAACAGGTCCAGCTCGTTGGCCGTGTTCTGTATCGAATAGTTGGTATTGAACTCCACGGACAATTTACCCTTTCTACCCTTCTTAGTGGTAACAAGTACCACACCGTTGGAACCTCTGGAACCGTATATCGCGGTTGCCGAAGCATCTTTGAGTATCTCGATCGATTCGATGTCGTTGGGCTGGGGGAACGTGGCACCAACGAAACCGTCCACTACGATCAGTGGAGCACTGCTCGCGTTGATCGAGGTGTTTCCCCTTATCTGGATATTGATGGGTGCACCGGGCTCCCCACCATTGTTGGACTGTACCACCACACCGGCGGCACGGCCCTGGATCGCCTGCGCCGCGTCAAGGACCGGAAAGGCGTTCAGCTCTTCGGATTTTACCGAGGATACCGAACCGGTGATATCGCTCTTTTTACGGGAACCGTAACCTACCACGACCACCTCGTCCAATTGGGCGGAGTCCTCGGCAAGGGTAACGTCGATCCTGGACTGTCCCGTGACCGTTCTGGTGACCGTCGTAAAACCCAAGGAGGAGAATTCCAGTACATCACCTTCCTTGGCCATGATGCTAAAATTACCATCGAAATCCGTAGAGGTTCCAGTGGTGGTACCGGATATGACAACGTTGGCCCCGGGGACCGGAACATTGGAATCGTCCGTTACGGTACCGGATACGCTGTACGTATCCTGCGCAAATAATTGTATGTTGACCAGCAACGTTACAATCATTAAAAATTTTAATTTAAATTTCATAAGTGTTTAATTAAGTTAGTACTATGTAATTGAGCTTTGTCTTTCTTGACAATAAGTTGAGATTTAAAACTACTATCGTTTTATCATAGCTTTTGAAAACTCCTAATTTTTTGATTGTGCCTTCTGGATAATTCTACAGAAAGATTTAACTATTGTTTCTTGGTGAAGAAGTAACCATATGATAAAAGGATAGTTTTTACTCGTTCCTTTTTAGATTTATACTAAGTTTTCATGATAAGTTTTACTTTTTAATTGGTCAACCATATTGGTTTACCAATTTGGTTGACCAAATATATGTTATTGATTTGTTAAAAAAAAATTTATACTAAATTTTATGATGCGAATTTTAAGGAACCGATAAAATCTTAATATGTAAAATGGGATATTTGTAATTATATAATATTTCTTTGTAAAATCTATTTTACAATAGTCAAACAAAAAAATCCATAAGATCTATGGATAAAGGAAAAAAATTACCATGTGCTCAGGCAATCTTTCACTTTCTTCCTAGGTCTTATAAGAATTACGGACAAAGAATTGTAAACCGCTTAAGGCTTTAACGGTTTGCTGACCAACTTACGTGCATCCCCCTCCTCTTTAAATCTTCAAATAAAGCAGCTTCTTTTCTATATTATCTGTAAACATCCAACCAATTGGTTTGTCTTATCGGTACTTTAAAATGTAGGTCGGGAGCGCATTATCCAAGACCTATACTTTAAAGACTTAGTGAACCCTTTAGACTACTGTTGTTATGGGAATGATTCCCAGTTCAACTTGCTATTCACCTAGTTGGTATTAACTTAAGAATCATTTATTGTTAGGCCTAACTATGATTTATCGCTAAAATAAGACGGCCCTTCACCGGTCAAAAAATCTTCCCGTACCGGACTAAAGGTGTCAATTAACTCCCCTTCTTCCAGACATACTGCACTATGCAGTAAATTCGGCTCAATATAAACACCATCTCCAGCTTCTACAATTTGTTTTACGCCATCAATTTCAAATTCAAATTTACCGGAGACACAATAGGTGGCTTGTGTGTGAAAATGCTGATGTGGGGCGCCCAATGCGCCTTTATCGAACTTTACACGTACCATCATAATTTGGTTGTCATACCCTAAGAACTTTCTTGATACTCCTCCACCGAGTACTTCCCAGTCTATGTCCTTTGTTACGATGTATTTTTCGCTGGCTCTATTCATATTATTCTGTTTTTGTGATTATTGATACGTGTAAGAACCTGTCCAAGTGTAGTCCTTACCACTAATTTTTACGGTATGTGTCGTTGTTTTTAAAACTTTTGTATTTGCTGTTATAAATAATTTAGAATTCCCTTTTACGTTAGTGATCAATACAGCCGTATAATCTGCTGTATCTAACACTAGTTTTATTTCTTTGATGTTACTATTGGAATTAATTGCGGATTCTGTCACTGGACTGTAGCTCCCGTGTGACTCTATAACTGTAACAAAAGTGGTATTCTTTGTGTTTTTTCTGCGTAGCATGAATCCAGCGTCCCTGCGCAAATTAAACTCTGGGTCATTTGCCCCCAAACGCGTAAAAAGTAATTCATCTGCGTTATCGGTTATGGTGGTGAGGGTGTAAAAGTTTCCGTTGCCTAACCATGATAATACTGTACTTTTTGAGGAAGGTGTTCCTTTTCCTTCAAGATATAAATGTTGATATCCATTATCCTCTCCGAGGATGGCTAAAGCAGGAGATTCATATTCAAAATTGGCTTTTATTACCTGTCCCATAAAATAGAAAGGAAGATCGTACTGGTTTTCAGTGTTGGAAGTTACTCTCATCATATCCAAAAGGAAAGGTTTTTCGAAATCCTCATCCTTGATAACGGCCATAGTTCTGTGTATTTCTGTTCCAGGATAAGCATTTTTTTCTTTGGCACTAACCACTTGAACCGCGGTATCGGAATCGTCATAGAAATGCAAATCGGAATGATGCTGACTGCCTATCTCGTATTTTCCCTGAAAATGAGAAGTCTCGTTCTGAACCAAGGTGTTATGTGCTATTGTTTGCTTGGCCCAGGTCTTATTTTCCTTTAGGTAGTTGCCGCCTCCCTTTTGTTCTATATTTACAAAACGTGCCAAACCATAATCTTGTAAAACCTCATTACCGTCCTCATATAAAGAGTACGATAACTTGTCATAATGTCCGTGACTGGAACCTTGTGCTGCATATTTAAAAACAAGTTCCAGACCTTCATTTCTTAATATGCCAACACCACCTTGTTTTCCATCTGGCCCGTCAGTCAGGTTGATGGATTTTTTTTCAAAAGCCTCTTCTTTTCCATCGCGAACGCCTATTGCCACAGCCAAACCAGAATCATCCAAAAGTACTTTCCCCTGTTTTTTGGCAATACTTAATAACTGAGGGTCTCGCCCGCCATATTGATATGAGATATTTACGGCAGTAACCAAAGCACCGGTGTAATAGGACATGCCTTTCTGACCATCGTTTAGTGGAAAAAAATCACCATCTGCATCCGACAGGTTTAATAGTGCGTTGATAGATTTAAGCAGTACACCGTCTTTGTACTTAAAGATATTCAGTTCAGGTTTTACGTTATGCAATCCTTCTGCAAAAATTAAAAAAGGGTACATGGCATAACGCTGATAATACGGACCTTCGTTGTAATATCCTTCAGGAGAAAAAGGTTCCTCTATATTAGCAAGAAAACCTGCTTTGCCGTCCTTGTTTAAGTAGCCTCCATCATCATCCTTAGCTTTCTTATCTAAATTCACCCCCTTTATACCGTACAGAGCACGGTCAATTAGTTCTTGATCGTTCATCACTAGACCTATCATCCCAACCGCAGCATTGCCCCAAGTACTGTGGTTATGTACTCTTTGGTAAAATTGTGGACTGTCAACTGAAATATGATCTGCGAAGGGTCTGAATAAATTTTTCTCCAATTTTTTTCGCTCCTTTTTTGTTAAATAATCATAAATGCAATCATATGCCTGACTAACGTAGACCAACCAGTTAGAATCGTTTAAACATTGCCAGAACAATTTGCCACGAGCGTAAGACCTCGTTTTTGGATGCAAGGGTAAGGTCTTGTACATTTCCTCATATTGCATCAACATATCCTTTACATACTTTGCATATTTTTCGTCGTCAAGTATTTGATATAGAACGCCTGCTTTTTGAAGTGTAAACCAATTTTGTTTATGACGTGTATGGGTGTATCCGCCAGAATAATCTTTTGGAATCGGGGTGTCGATACCAAGGGCAATTTCCGCATCTACCGCTGCTTTTATCGCTGCCAATGATGCGTCGAATAAAGGTATATTCCCTAATTCGGCACGGATTTTTTCCACACCGGCTTTGGTCAAAATCAATTTAGGATGTTCTTGGGCGTTTCCTTGGTATTGAAAGAGCGTTATGAAAAACGAAATAAGTAGGATTCGTATGGCTGTATTGGATAGCAAGATTTTATTAGACCAATTATGCATTTTCTTTCTTTTTTGAATATTTTCCACTTATGGTAACGGTTTAATTTAATGAACGTTCAAGGACCGTTTTGCATCAATCATTTTTATTGGTACTCGTTGGTTTGTGGGTTTTTAACCATTCTTGACCTTCTTCGGTCAAGAAAAAATCCATCCACATATAATTCATTTTTTTGTCTTCGTCCACAGTAACCCAATGGCTAGAGCCAATAGGGATATGTAATAAAGAATACGCTTTTAGTTTGGTAGAAGCATCGTCTGCATGTACCGTAATATCATTATCGGTAAGTCCTAAAAACAGCTGGTCTAGCATGGGGTGTTCATGTGCCCCAACCGCATCCGGTCCTTTTGCTTCTACGGTCCCAAGAGCAACACGAGGTACAATATCAGCAGGCAATACCGTTCTACTAACGGTATTGGGGCTTTTAATTTTTTCGGTATACGGTTCCGTATCTATAAAACGGGTAAAAAATAGGTCCTGTTTGTTTTCCTGCGGAAAGTTCTCAAGGTCTTCAAGGTCTTGCGCAGACAACTTTTTGGTAAACTGTAAAAAGTGCAATGTTTCACTGTCGGGAACCTGAAATTGTACTTGCTCCATATTGTGCATAGGGATGGCTATAGATTCTGGCGTAACATTTCGTTTGATAGTATCAGCAAAAAGAATCCCTTCGCCACTAACAAATAGGAACATATTAACATAACCTTCCTTTAGATATATCGTTTTCTCTGCGGGTCCGAGGTAGGCGATATGTTCAATTTTAGTTTCCGCTATCTCACCTTTAAGTAATTCTTCGATAAAGGTATTTTCACCTGTTGGTATTTGCATCTGTAAATTCTGAACAACAATTTCCGTTTCATTTGAACATGAAACTGTTAGAAGGGCTAAAACAAAATATAATAAAATAGTAGAGCAGATGCTTTTTAAAGGGGTATTTATTTTCGTCATTAAGGCGCAAGACCAATACCGATAAAGAGTTGATGTTTTATTTTGTGAGAAGTAGTTTTGATTATACATAGGTATATCGTTTCTAGTACATTAATTTTAATTTCAAATTCTCTTCGACCGTGATTTTTCCAGAGTTATTGATTTCATTACCTGATGCTGTATTGTTTTTTGATCCCCAGAGTGTTGCGATAAACTGAACCGGATTATTCTTAAAGGTGTTTTGGGTAAGAGTTACATTAATGATACCACGATGATTTAAGAGCGTTTTGTTTTTTTCTTTTCCCCCACATTGTGTGAAAGTACTATTTGTCACTAATAGGTTTCCGCCGATTGTAGACTCGTCATAACCACCTCTGTAATAATCAATGACATTCGCTTCAACATTATTAAAATCACAATTACTTATCGTTAAGTATTCTGTATTGTAATCACCTTTATCGTTAGTTTCTCCGGACAGTTCTATCCCATTTGCAGAATTGGAAATAGCCGTGTTTTCAAAAGTGATACGCTCAGCGAAGGATTCTTTATAAACCTTTAGTATGTAATTAAAATCACTGATGTCAGAATTTAAAACCGTTAGTCCAAAATGATTGGACATGTTTTGCTGTAAACTCGCAAAAGCATAGTTGGTATTATTTCCCTTTAAGCTTACGTTGTTTAGGGTCAGTTTCCCTTTGGGTTGCAGAGAAAATAATGGGGTATTTGCTTCTCCTGTATATAGAAGTTGCGCCTTAACGTTTTCTTCTGATGTAATCGTCAAGGCTTTATGAAGAACTAAGGGGTTGTTGATTTCATAGGTGCCTTCGGCTATGGAAATTATATCTCCGTTACTAGCATTGTTAATTGCCGATTGTAAGGCGTCTGCATTAGTTACAGTATGCGTAATAGGGGTTCTAGGTACCGTCTCATTAGAAAACCAGGAGGTACCGTATTTGGATTTATCCAAAATGTTAGGGTTGTAAACGTCTTTGCCCATAATGGCACCAATACTTTTATCCTCTTTTCTAGAAACACCTAATAAATCGGTTTCAATGGTATCAAAATCGAAGCCCTCATAGGCTTCAAAATTATTGGGTATGCCTGTGGGGATATAAATGTTATCAGATAGTTTTTTTATATCCAAAGGTGCTGGCACAATACCACCGTTAAAATCTTTAAAGGCAACACCTTGATTATTAATAACGTTGTTCTTGAAGGTGACGCCGTCTGCTTTATCATTTTCAATAACAATAGCCTCAAGGCCTTTCTCATTGTATACTATATTATTCGCAATGGTGGTTCTGATAGCTCTTGCCGAGCGGATTTCTGATTTTGGAAGCACATCAGCTTGTGCTAAATTTTGTCCAACACCAAATTGCCATGGGGCGCTACAATTTACATAGGTGTTATAGGCCACTACTACATCTGTTACTTGGTTGTAACGGTTTAGAGGAGATTTAGGAATGCCGTTCATAATAGCTAACGGACTTCTAAAGCTTTTGCCTTTTAGTTGATAAAAATAATTATTGACTACCCAATGTCCTGTGTTAATAATTCTAATTCCTCCATAGTTTTCATTGACACCATCTCCAATAAAGTAGTTGCCATTTATGGTGACATAATTTCCGTGACGTGTTACCAAAGAACCTTCACTTTTGTAAAATACATTATTTTTAAATACGTTGAAATTTGTTTTACTAGAAATGATTTCTACCTCTCCATTGCACGCTTCAAACAAATTACTAGCCACCATGGTATGGCTTGGTGACATGGAGGTATAACTATCGCCTAATTGAATAGTTTCGCCACTTGGACCGCCTTTTACCGGTCTTGGACCAAAATGATTGTTAACGATTTGATGATAGTTGTTTATACTTTCTATACCTGCGATACTAACCCTAACCGTGGGGCCTCGGTTTGTTTTTCCCGCAATGTAGCAGTTGCTTAAGGTATTGTGTCTACCCCAAAACCGAACCCATAAATCACTATCGTCTCTTTTGGGTTTATTGAAATCTTCAATAACGCAATTCGTTAGTTTACAATTATTCGATATTTGGTCTGGTTTACCCTTTTGGCTTATTTTAAAATCAACTACCGCTTGGGATGGCGAATATCCATTTCTAAAATGTAGGCCGCTAACCTCTAAAAATTCACCACCAAAAGTCAGGTTGGAAACCCCTTCGATGAAAACTTTGCCTTCGGTTTCAGCCTTAATGGTAATAGGGTTGTCTTTAGTGCCTTTTCCTGTAAAGGCTATTTGTACATCTTTCCAAACACCGTTTGCTAGTATAATGTTATCTCCAGCTTTGGCCACAGCTATTGCATCGCCGAGCTCAACAGGGTTACTAACTTTGATGAGACTTAAATTTGATTTTTCACCACAAGCCAAACATAAAATAAATACGGAAAGAATAATTAAGAATTTCTTCATTTTAAGGAGATATATGTCTAGTTCTAATAGATATATGTTAGAAAGTAAGTTACGAGCATAAATTGGTTAACCAATTTGGTTTACCAAAAATACATATATTTGTAAGACTTGCAAGTTTTTAACAAGGTTCCTATAGTTCGTTTGCAAATTACACTATGTTTATGAATGATTTTAAATGGGGGCAAGTGAGTGAAAAATGGAAGCCTATACATGTTCCTTTGGGAGAAGGTATGGTAGATTTTAATCGTTATTTTTCCCTATTGAAAGCTTATGAAATCAACGTTCCAGTTTCATTACATCTAGAATATGATTTAGGAGAGGCAGAACGTGGCGCATCAAAAATTAACATACCTAGGAACGAAGTCTTTGCTCGAATACAGAAAGATTTGGCTTTCTTAAAAGAAACCTGGAAAAAAGCATGAGTAAAATAAAGAGATTATCTGCAGGCAATAGGCAAAAGCTAAAACAGATTAGCACCGCTACGGTTGCTACATTCTTATTTAAAAAGGGATTAAAAAATCAGTTTATACAAGACGTGGTGCCTTTAAAAAAAGGAAGGCCGACCATGGTAGGTGAGGCCTTTACACTACGTTACATACCTGCAAGAGAAGATTTAAACGGTATTGAAGTTTTTAAGAATCCTAAGCATCCGCAACGTGTGGCTGTTGAAACCTGTCCTGAAGGTGCTGTCCTAGTGATTGACAGTAGAAAAAACCCAAGGGCTGCATCAGCAGGTTCCATATTAATTACGCGATTAATGGTTCGGGGGGCTGCAGGTATTGTTACGGATGGTGGTTTTCGTGATTCGGCGGAGATTACAGACTTACCATTTTCTTCTTACCATAACAGACCTTCCGCTCCTACAAATCTTACGCTCCACCAAGCAATGGATATTAATGTTCCTATTGGTTGTGGTGATGTTGCCGTTTTTCCTGGTGATATCATTTTAGGGGATGATGATGGAGTAATGGTCATTCCTTATCATTTAGTTGATGAAGTGATCGAAGAAAGTACGAAAATGACCTTATTTGAAGAATTTGTGCTGGAACAAGTGCAAAAAGGAAAAACTATTGTTGGGCTCTATCCACTTACCGATGACGCTATAAAAAGTGATTTTGAGATTTGGAAGAAATCAAGGTGATTGACCTGGTTTTTGAGTGTAGCTTGGATAAAAAAAAGACCTTAAAGATGTAACATCCTTAAAGTCTTTTCGTGGTGATCGCAGGAGGATTCGAACCTCCGACCGTCTGCTTAGAAGGCAGATGCTCTATCCAGCTGAGCTATGCGACCCTAACATCTGAAACGCTTTTTCAAATGTGGGTGCAAATCTACTAAATTTTATAGAGCTGTAAAACGAAAATTGATAAAAGATGAGATAAAAATAATAGGTTTTTTATAGGGGGCTGATTTTACAGACAATTTACAGATTTTGTCCATTTTTTCGTTGACCTTTCGTATTTATCTATTAGCCTCATATTGGTTATAATTATCCCAAATTTGATCTAAGACTTTAAGGAATACATCAAATTCATAAGCACTAATATCTTTTATACTCATCTTACGAATGTCCTTTATTAATGGCATTACTTTGGTCATTAAATCTTTTCCAGCATCTGTCATTAAGAGCTTGTAGCGCCTTTGGTCATTTCCAAAACGCGTTTTTTCTAAAAGTCCTTTTTTACAAAGACCACTTATAACCCGGGATGTGGTGGCTCTATTCCTAAAGTTGGTGTTACTTATTTCGGCTTGCGAGGCATCAGTCCCGAGCAGATGTACTCTTCTTAAGATAACCCACTGTTCAATGGTAAGATCAATATCATTCTCACTAAAAGTCCTCAGAAAAGTATGCTGTACTTTTTTAAGTGTGCGATCAAGATACACTCCAAAACCCTCTGTTCTGTCCATAGGAATACTCGTTGTAGTTATCAAAAGTAAGGAGAAAATGCAAAACAATGTTGCAAATGCAACAATAATGAAAAAATAGATTACTTTTGGACTATAAGGCTTAAAATAAAACATGTATAAATCCTATATTCAAGAAGATAGTACGTACAAGGGCGGTGGTAAAAAAATAGTTATGCCCACTGGTATTGAGGTGCATAAGTTATCCTCTAATGAGAATCCGTTAGGTTTTTCAAAAAAGGTTTCCCTTGCAATTACTAATGCTGTCAATGATTTAAGTTTGTATCCAGACAATACAGATATAAGGTTAAGAGAAGCCTTGTCCAAAGATTTTAAAGAGCAGTTAGATGCGGATCATTTTGTTACGGCAAACAGTGGTTCAGAGATTATAGATATCATTTCTAAAGTTTTCCTTTCGGAAGGGGACGAGATTATTGTTTCTCAGCCTTGTTTTTTACCTTATACCGCCTTTACCCGTTGGATGGGTGCCAAAGCGATTAATGTGCCAATGACGCCAGATTACGATTATAATTTGGAAGGTATACTAAAAGCAATCACAGCGAAGACTAAGATGATATTCTTGGCTTCCCCAAATAATCCATCTGGCAACTATATTCCTTATGATGTTTTGGTAGCTTTTCTTTCGAAAGTGCCTAAAAATGTTATTGTGGTCTACGATGAAGTGTACCGTCATTTTGCAGAGGCGTCCGACTATACTTCCGCATTGCCCTTTGTATTGGAAGGTTATAATATTATTGGGATAAACAGTTTTTCCAAAACTTATGGTTTGGCAGGTTTACGCGTTGGTTATTGTTATGCTCCTTTAGCGTTAAGTAATTATATCCGGAAGGTATGCAAGCCTTTTTTATTGTCTTCTTTGGCTTTGGAGGGCGCTATAGCGGCTCTAGAGGATACAGATTTTGTGCAACGTACCGTAGACTTAGTTCAAGAGGAGCGAAAATTTGTTTTAAAGGGTTTAGATGAACTCGGAATCAAATTCTGGCCAACAGAAGGTAATTTTGTTCTAATAGACCCACCTGTGGAAAATATAGATTTTACAAAATTTATGGAAAGCAAGGGTATTATGGTAAGACCCGTAGGTGTCTTTGGCGCTCCTGGGAAGGTGAGAATATCTTTTGGTGTTCGGAAAGCAAATGAAGCTATGCTGGCAGCGATGAAGGAGCTGTTAAATAATTTATAAGATTAAGAACAAAACGATTTTTTTAATATATTTGTTGCATATGCAACAATAAATAGAAACCTAATTTATAATGGATACAACAGCTTTACCAAAATTGCACGAAGATGCTAAGGATTTTATGCCTATCAATGGCACCGATTACATTGAGTTGTATGTGGGTAATTCCAAACAGGCCGCTCACTTTTATAAAACCGCTTTTGGTTTTCAATCACACGCCTATGCAGGTTTGCAAACTGGCCTCAAGGATAGGGAAAGCTACGTTGTAGTCCAGGATAAAATACGTTTGGTTTTGACTTCGCCACTAAAAAGTGGTACTGAAATTGGGAAGCACATAGACACACATGGTGATGGTGTTAAGGTAGTAGCCCTTTGGGTAGATGATGCTACCTATGCCTATGAAACGGCAGTAAGTAAAGGTGCGAAATCTTACATGGAGCCGGTGACCGAGAAAGATGAGCATGGTAGTGTAGTGCGTGCGGGAATCTATACCTATGGAGAAACAGTACATATTTTTGTAGAACGCAAGGATTATAATGGAACTTTTTTGCCAGGATATACAGCATGGGAAACGCCAGACTATAATCCAGCACCCACAGGCTTAAAATACGTTGACCATATGGTGGGTAACGTAGATTGGGATAGGATGAACTATTGGGTAGAGTTTTATGAAAAGGCAATGGGCTTTGTAAATATCCTTTCTTTTGATGATAACGATATTTCTACCGAGTATACGGCCTTAATGAGTAAGGTTATGAGTAATGGCAACGGAAGGATTAAATTTCCTATCAATGAGCCTGCCGAAGGAGCAAAGAAATCCCAAGTAGAAGAATACTTGGATTTTTATGAAGGTGAAGGTGTGCAGCACATTGCTGTGGCCACAGATGATATTATCCAGACTGTCCGCGATTTAAAGAGTAGAGGAATTGAGTTTTTAACTATTCCGGATACTTATTATGATGCGGTTACAGACCGTGTTGGAAAAATAGATGAGGATATTGCACCTTTAAAAGAGCTTGGGATTTTAGTAGACAGGGATGATGAAGGGTATCTGCTACAGATTTTCACAAGACCAATAGAGCCAAGGCCAACCATGTTCTTTGAAATTATTCAAAGAAAAGGCGCACAGTCATTTGGAAAAGGTAACTTTAAAGCACTGTTCGAAGCTATTGAACTAGAACAGCAATTAAGAGGTACTTTGCATTAATCACAAGTTTATAAGTTTGGATTTTAAAGGTTTGTATGTTCCTGCCGTATTTTAAAATCACAAATTATGGTCTCAACTTATAAGCTTTAAGCCCATAAACTATAAACATTTAAACTAAAAAAATGCCTATATATCATAAACTAGGAAAGTTTCCGCAAAAGCGGCATACACAATTCGAGAAACCAAATGGTACTCTGTATTATGAGCAATTGTTCGGGACAATTGGTTTTGATGGTATGTCATCGCTGCTTTACCATGTTCATAGGCCCACACAGGTTAAGGAGATTGGAGAGGCAATTGATATGAGCCCTAAAATAGCCGAAGCAAAGCATATAAAATCTAGAAAACTAATTGGTTTCGATGTAGCTCCGCAGGACGATTTTTTAGAATCCCGAGAACCCATGCTTGTAAATAACGACGTGCATATTGGTTTGGCGGCTCCTAAAAAATCGATGACGGAATATTTTTATAAAAATTCTGATGCAGATGAGATGTTGTTCATCCATAAAGGCACTGGAACATTAAAAACTTTTGTTGGGAATATTCCTTTTGAATATGGCGATTATCTAATTATTCCTAGGGGAATGATTTATCAAATAGAATTCGATACCGAAGAGAACCGCATATTATATGCAGAATCTTTTCATCCTATTTACACGCCAAAACGTTATCGTAATTGGTTTGGTCAGCTTTTAGAGCACTCTCCGTTTTGTGAGCGGGATTACAAATTGCCGCAGGATTTACAGACCCATGACGAAAAAGGTGAGTTTCTTATGAAAATTAAGAAACAGGGTATGTTGCACCATCTCGTATATGCTACGCATCCTTTTGATGTAGTGGGTTGGGATGGCTATAATTATCCTTACGGATTTTCCATACATAATTTTGAGCCTATTACCGGTAGGGTGCATCAACCACCACCAGTACATCAGACGTTCGAAACTAGTGCTTTTGTGATATGTTCGTTCTGTCCACGATTGTATGATTATCACCCTAAATCCATTCCGGCGCCATACAATCACTCCAATATAGATTCTGATGAAATGTTGTACTATGTAGACGGGGATTTTATGAGCAGAACCGGTATTGGTCCGGGATACATTTCATTGCACCCTGCTGGTATTCCGCACGGACCGCACCCAGGAACTTATGAAGCTAGTATTGGTAAAACAAAGACGGAGGAACTCGCGGTAATGATAGATACTTTTAAGCCTTTACAGCTTACGAAGAACGCTATGAAGATAGATGATGGTAAGTATTACAAGTCATGGCTAGAGTAAAGCTCCTCTAGCTCTTCTAAGGTGGAGAAAAATAGCTCCTCCTCAGATGAGGGGGCTGATTAGAACCGATTTCTAAACAGTTAAAAGATTCTTGACTTCACTTAAACTATCAGTGTGACACTCAGGAATAAAAAACAAAATAAATGATTATCAACATACCCGAAAATTCAGATTTTTCCATTCATAATATTCCCTTTGGAATTTTTTCAACCGCTGATAGAACTCCAAGAGCCGGCGTTGCAGTAGGTGAGTATATTTTGGATTTAGTTGCAGTAGCGGCATTAGACGTTTTTGACTTTGACACTGCGGTGCTGGAAAAAAGTACGCTTAACGATTTTATAGATTTGGGCAAGCCAATAACCAATAAAGTAAGGACTGATATTCAGTCTTGGTTAAAGGATGATGCTTCCGTACTGGCCGGAAAACCTGCGCTTTTTGTGAAGCAATCAGAAGCTGAAATGCATTTACCTGTTTTTATTGGCGATTACACGGATTTTTATTCAAGTATAGAACATGCGACAAATGTTGGGAAAATGTTTCGAGATCCGGAAAATGCACTCCTTCCAAATTGGAAACACATTCCAGTTGGGTACCATGGTAGGGCAAGCTCTATCGTGGTAAGTGATGTGGCGGTACATAGACCAAAAGGACAAACCATTCCTAACGGCGCGGACCAACCTGTTTTTGGTCCCTCGCAACGTGTAGATTTTGAATTGGAAATGGGTTTTATCACCGGAAGAAATACAGAGCTGGGTTCCGCTATTTCTACGGCTGAGGCGGATGATTATATTTTTGGATTGGTTTTGCTGAATGACTGGTCGGCCCGTGATATTCAGAAATGGGAATATGTGCCGCTTGGTCCTTTCTTGGCCAAGAATTTTGCTTCTCACATATCGCCATGGATTGTAACCTTGGAAGCATTAGCCCCTTTTAAGGTTTCAGGACCAAAACAAGACCCAGAGGTCTTGCCTTATTTAAAATATGACGGGCAGCGAAATTATGATGTTAATTTATCCGTGAGCATCACACCAGAGGGGAGTGATGAAAAAACGGTCTGTAATTCCAATCTAAAATATATGTATTGGAATATGGCTCAGCAATTAGCACATCATACGGTAAATGGCTGTAACATAAATACTGGGGATTTGTACGGTTCCGGTACTATTTCAGGAAAAGATGAGAATTCTTATGGTTCTATGTTAGAATTGGCATGGATGGGAACAAAACCTTTAAAAATGAACGATGGCTCGGAACGTAAATTCATTAATGACGGAGATACGGTGACCATGCGTGGCTATGCTGAAAAGGATGGAAAACGCGTTGGTTTTGGAGAAGTAAGCGCCAAAATACTACCAGCAAAGTAAATCTCTGGAGCCGAGGAAAGTCGAAAATACCAAAAACCTAAATATGACCTGAGCTAGGCTCTGTCATCTAAAACATAATGCTAATGATAAAAACGATAGACCCCAAAACTATTTCGCAACCAGAATTACATGCGTACTTATTGTCAGCGGTAGCTCCAAGGCCTATTTGTTTTGCAAGTACTATCGATGGAGAAGGTAAGGTGAATTTGAGTCCGTTTAGTTTCTTCAACGTTTTTAGTTCTAACCCGCCAATACTTATATTCTCCCCTGCCCGCAGTGGTAGAGACGGTAGTTTAAAACATTCGCATCAGAATGTAAAAGAAGTACCAGAAGTAGTCATAAACATTGTTAATCATCCTATCGTGGAGCAAATGTCCTTATCCAGTACGGCTTACGACAAGGGTGTAAACGAATTCCTAAAAGCAGGACTTACCCAAGTACCTAGTGAAAAAGTAAGACCACCCCGAGTAGGGGAAGCACCGGTAGCTTTGGAGTGTACGGTAACCGAAGTAATTGAGTTGGCGGATACCCCGGGAGCGGGAAACTTGATTTTGGCGAAAGTAGCACTCATCCATATCAATGAAAAATACCTAACGGACGACAAATTAGATACGCAAAAGTTAGATTTGGTAGGTAGAATGGGAGAGAGCTGGTACACGCGAGCAAGTGGAGCGGCACTTTTTGAAATTCCCAAACCGATACGAACAAAAGGAATAGGGGTAGATAGCCTACCGGTATCCGTCCGAGAAAGTAAAATCCTTACAGGTAATAATTTAGGGCGTTTGGGGAACTTAGAGCGAGTTCCTACCACATCGGAAATGGATATGATTCGTAAGAGTGATGAGGTCAAAACAAAGGGGTTAGCTGATGATATCGCAAAAATTCATCAACTTGCTAAGGAATGGTTAGCCGAAGGAAGAACACAAGATGCCCTATCCTTATTGTTTAGTTTTGAATAAAGGCTTTTGTCTTATGTTTAAAATATAGTTTGAGAGCGGAGGTTTTAAATTCAGACAGGAATATTTTAATAAGTTTCAATCCTAGTCTTTAAATGGATAGGTGTTTAGGGATTATAGTCTAAGACTAACAAAACGTAATTATCTTAAAAGTGTTGTATAAAATAGATGAAAAATACCCTAAAATCAGCGCTTTAAGGTAAAATGCCCTGAAAAGACTTCACCTTCACCATAAGCAAATCTAAACCAGTAATCTGAAGCAGGCATTCGTTGGCCAAAATAGGTGCCATCCCAACCCACGCTTTGCGGGGATAATTGTTTTAAAAGTTTACCATACCGGTCGTAAATAAAAAGCTGAGCATCGGGAAACAATTCAGCTCCGATGATGTTCCAGTTATCATGGATACTGTCCCCATTGGGTGAAAAGAATTTTTGATATCCTATTGCGGTAATTTCTTCACTAAGTGTGCGACATTCTAGAATGTCTCTTACATAAACGGTATAGGTGCCTGGGAAAACTATAAATTTGTTGTTGGACTGAAAATTCTCTCCGTCTAAGGAGTATTCAAAAGAACCTGTTCCCGTAGCGGAAACCAGCACTTCTATCTGATCAGAAAACCCATTGGTTTCAACGGTTAAGGTTTCTGGTGCTCCTGAAGATAATACTTCAAAACTTACGGAATTCTCGCAACTGACTCCATTTAAAACCTGCGTTACGGTCAATTCGTATATTCCGAGTTCTTCAACATTCAATTCTCTGGTGTTGGCAACTTCCAGACCGCTATTATTTTTCCACGACCAAGAATCGAATACACCTCCGTCTAGAATTAAAACCGGGCTGTCCGGACATATGACGTAACGTTCTTCCAATAGGGGTTGTGGCAAGGGATTTATGGTTAATTCAAACGAGGTAATGCTACTACAAGTTTCTAGCCCTATACGGGTAACTTTCGCAAAAAGTGTTTCCTGCATTTGTAGATTGGTATAGCCCTGGGCATTTAAAGGGTTTGAACCGTTTTCAGCATCTGACCGACTGGCAAAATAAGTGATATTGAAATCGTTTGCATCTTGCGTACCTAAAATTTCTGCATTCTTTTGTGTAAGGTCAATGTTTTGGCTGCCTGTTTCATTATTGTCACAAAGTATAATTGAGCTTGGTTCAAGGGCGAAAGGGGTGTCAAAAATTTGAATATCAAAACTATCCGCTACATAGCAGCTGGTGTTGGAAGCATTTTCCAATCTGTAGAAAATGGTTTGTGGATTGCTGGCGTTCGTAAAAGGCCCCGTAATCTCGTTCTGCACTAATTCGGCATCGGTCCGTGTTTCAAAATACCGCACCATAAATTTAGTTGCATCTTGCTCGCCAAGAATTTCCAAATTCTTCTCCGTTAAGTTAAAACTAGAACTACCGTCGTTATTGTCATCACAAACTACCCAATCCGTAAGGGTTTGTAGATTGGGTGTGTCGTAGACCATAAGGTCAAAGGAGTTTGTCGCATAGCAATTAGGGTCAGATGCGTTTTGTACTCGCACATAAATGCTTTGCTCATATGCCGTAGTATTGGTGTATGAGTTGGTTAACGGATCGGTATTGGTTTCCGCATCCGACAAAGAAATATGGTAACTAATTGTTAGGCTTGTCGCATTTTGTGTGCCTATGATTTCCGTAACGGTATCCGTTAGTTCAAAAGCAAAAAAACCGTCGTTGTCCGTATCACAAACCTGTAAATCTGTTGGCGTATGTGCAACGACTCCAGAACTGACCTCAATCATAAAACTACCCGTTCTGTAGCAGTTGGGATACGTACTGTTCTGAAACCTAAAGAAGATTTCTTCGGTTGCTAAGGTATTTTCGTGGTTTACGGGCAAGGGGTTTGTTCCTGCATCTGCATCGGCCTGTGAAGCGAAATACAAGATTTCGAACTTGGTTTCGTCTTGGCCATTAAAAATCTCGATATTCTTCCGAGAAAGATCAAAAGTAAAAAGACCGTCCGTATCATCGTCACAGACCGTCCAATCCAAAACGGTATCAATAACAGGGGCTTGTCTTGCAATAATATTGAATGCTGCTGTTGTATAACAATTGGTATTGGTCTTATTGGAAGCCCTTATGTAAACAAGCGTTGTGCCTAGTGCAAAGGAGTGTGTATTTTCCAATACGTTAGTATAGGTATCCGCATCACTTTGCGAAAGGAAGTAATCTACCGAAAAATTGTCGGGGTCTTGCGTTCCTAGTACAGAAGCGTTTAAAGTTTGCAAATCCATATCATAGGCATCTTGGGTAATACAGGCCGTAATGTCTTCTAAAGGTAGTGCTTTGGGAATTTCAGAAATTGTAATATCCTCTGTTTCCGTAGTGCTATTGGATGCCGTGTTTACCGTTACGGAAACGGTATAATCTCCTGCAGCAGCATAGGTATGACCTGGGTTTTCTGCAGTAGCGGTAGTGCCATCACCAAAATCCCATAAAATTGAAGTAATAGGTTCCGAGGCTTCAATACTAAACTCCGTTTCGTTTCCTAGACACAAGTTTTCAGCTTCAATTCCTACATCAAAAAATGAGGATATAAAGGGAGGTAGCCCCATAGATGCCTTTGCGCCGGGTCCAAGATAAACGGCATCATCTACAAAATCGCATCCGTCCCCTAAAACATTAGGATTGTTGATGACATTCAGGTAATTGTTTAAGATATTGGTTTCATAAATTTTGCCATCAATTCCCATTTGCAATGCACCCTTAAACATATACCAGCGAGATTCTAGGATGTGCCCAGAGTTGATAATGGCATCTTGTTCATAGGTACTAAGGTCGAACTGCGTAAGATTATATCGTGTAGTTATATAGAGCACATTATTGTTCAAGGAAAATTCCCCTCCATAAGGTCTATTGCCTGCAGCTCTATTGGCATCAAAAAAGCCTTTTAGAGAAACATGGTCGCTCATGGTGCCTGTTGCGGTATTGAAACGCATAAGATCAACTTGAGCATCATTATCCGTTATAGAGACCAAAAATTTTCCGTCAGGAGAAGTTTTCATGTATCCTATGGTCGAGTATTCAGCTTGTGGAAGCGATGGACCAATATTAGTTACAACGGGTGTTGTGTTAATGCCAGAAGCATCCACTAGAAAGCTATAATAAGAATTGCCTCCATAGGAACGTGTAATGACCCAAACGCCTTGCCCGTCTGAATGGGCAACTGCGCATATCTTTTCACTAGTGCGACTGATTAATGGAATTCCTTTTTGAGCGGTAATATCGCCCATACCCCCATTAAGATTCATATCCACCACGCTGTATTGCAGTCCATTGGGCCCACCTGCTTCATCAACGGTAAACAAGAAGTAAATATTGGGCTCGTCGGATTTTGGTACAATGATGGCAGATTGTGTACTAGAAGGATCCCCGTTTAAACCGGTTCCATTGGGCATGATGAGGTGGTTTCTGTTCCATACCGTAATACCATCGGTGTAAAAGAGCAGGCTGCCATTGGAATCGGATATGGTGGCACATCCTTCATGGGTGTTTAATTGACCGTCAGTAAGGGCAACGGGTGTTCCTGAGTTAAAATCCAAACCTGCATTTTCACCAAAATACCAGATGGCCGCTTCCTTTTGAGCTTGGGTAAAAATGCTTGTGGAAAAAAGAATTACGAAAAGTAAATACTGTAGTTTCAAACGTGGTCTTGGTTAGTGTTGTGGCCTGTAAAATACACCACTTTTATAGGTCTACAAAAGGTTCCTTACAAAACGTGATAAAAATCGATAAATTGTAGTAAAAAGCTTGTTTTTATTGTTGTGAGAAGCTTATAACGTCTTTTTATCGATTACCATGAAATACTTTTAAAAAAAGAATTCTTTTTTAAAATAGCAACGACGGGATTGTCTGCTTTCGTTATTGAAATTAAGCCTTGGTCGTTAACATAATTGCTGGCACTGGAATAGCGATATTCTGAAGCTTTCACAACAATCCCCGCTCTCACCGGATTCATATGAATATAGTCTAATTTTGACCATAGAAATTTTTCTGAATGCACTTCTTCGGGATGGTTGCCGTACTTCCAAAACTGATAGGTTTTGTTCCTACTATGTTTTTTAGCGGCTGCAACGAACTGCCGTAGCATCCATTCCCTTCTACTTTCAGGTTCATTTCTAATGGATTCTAAAATTCTTTTTGCTGTATGCTTCTTGAAATCCCTAATTAAACCCGATAAATCTTCTGTTGTGCTTTGTAAAATACAGTGTATATGGTTGCTCATAATTACAAAGCCATAAATAACCATGCCTTTTTTTGTTGGCAGTATTGCAAACTATCCACTACGATATCCTTGTAACGTTTTCTCGTAAAAATATCGACCCAATCAACTACAGTGAATGTAACAAAATGTGGTTTGCTTTGGTCTCTTATTTTATAGCCTTCATTATTGAACATGAATAGCAAGATACTAAATCAAAAACGCTGAGTTGCAAACTTCGCACTATAACGCTTTGCTGCTTTATTTTACGCTGCTCTGCAAAGTTTACAACTTCACAGCTTTTGCTGTGTTATGGTTAAATCGAAAATATTACAACTTATGCTTTACGAAATAGTTTGATTGGCTTACTCGTGTGTGCTTACTCATAAACGGTACGAAGTCGCAAACTTCGAACAGCTGGGCAAATGTCCTTATCCAGTACGGCTTACGACAAGGGTGTAAACGAATTCCTAAAAGCAGGACTTACCCAAGTACCTAGTGAAAAAGTAAGACCACCCCGAGTAGGGGAAGCACCGGTAGCTTTGGAGTGTACGGTAACCGAAGTAATTGAGTTGGCGGATACCCCGGGAGCGGGAAACTTAATTTTGGCGAAAGTAGCACTCATCCATATCAATGAAAAATACCTAACGGACGACAAATTAGATACGCAAAAGTTAGATTTGGTAGGTAGAATGGGAGAGAGCTGGTACACTCGAGCAAGTGGCCCAGCTCTTTTTGAAGTTCCCAAACCGATACGAACAAAAGGAATAGGGGTAGATAGCCTACCGGTATCCGTCCGAGAAAGTAAAATCCTTACAGGTAATAATTTAGGGCGTTTGGGGAACTTAGAGCGCGTTCCTACCACATCGGAAATGGATATGATTCGCAAGAGTGATGAGGTCAAAACAAAGGGGTTAGCTAATGATATTGCAAAAATTCATCAACTTGCTAAGGAATGGTTAGCCGAAGGAAGAACACAAGATGCCCTATCCTTGTTGTTTAGTTTTGAATAAAGGCTTCCGCTTCAATTTCCACCAAGTAGCCGTCCCCAACAAGTTTAGCTTCCACTAATGTGTTAGCCGGGTTTATTCCCTTAAAACGTTCGCCGTGAGCACGCGCAACAGGTTCCCAATCATTAATATTATGAACAAATATTCGCGTACGCACTACACTTTCTAACGTTGTTTCAAAGGTTTGTAGTACCGCTTCTATTTTATCGATTACAAAATGCGCCTGTGCTGCCGCATCCGCTCCGCCAATCATATGCGCTCCATGCGTAGCGGTAGTTCCCGAAATATATATGCGATTCCCTTCTTTTACGGCACGGCAATATCCAGCAAAGGACTCCCATTCTGTTCCGCTAAAAATTTGTTCTCTAGTAGTATTCGGTGCAGTGATTTTAAATGGTTTTGGAATTTTGTCTAAATGATGGCTCAAGTCTCCCGATGCCGTTAAAAAGGGAGGGTTTCTATATTCATCTCCACAATTTCCCGGAATGGGAAGCAACTTTTTTTGAGCTTCTTTTATGGTATTGATATCCTCCGAAGAAAGGGATATGGCTAACATTTTTTTATTATCCTCGATGTGATTTCGTTCCCCTAATCTTGCACCAACGATAACGGAAGCCACATTCGGATTTTCTAAAATATATCGGGTTGCGATATTCGCTAGAGAAACATCATGTTTATCCGCTACTTTTTTTACGGCACTAAGAAGATTTTGATAGTTGTTCCATCCGCCTGCGGCATCAATAAAACGTTTGTACTTCATTTGAGACCAAGTGGTAAGCTCCTTTTCGGAGGGCTCTTTTTTATGTAACCATTTATCGGTCAAAAATCCCCCTGCCAAAGTACCGAATGCTAGCAATTTTACATTGTACTCCATACAAACTGCCGTCATCTCTGTAGCTGCCCTTTGGTCAAGTAAGGAATGGCAAATTTGATTGCTAACGATAGGAATTCCGCTGGCGCATGCAATCCGCAAATGGGCCGCATCAAAATTAGTGACTCCAATATGTTTTATAAGACCTTCTTCTTGTAGTTGCTTTAAATGAAATAGACCGTCTAGCCAACTGGGATCTGGATAGTTCCAAGCATGAAATTGCATCAGGTCTATACTTGTCTGCTGCATACGGTCTAGCGCGGTTTGGTTGGCAGTGCGAACATCTTTCAGGGTTATTTCTCCCGGTTCTGGAACCCATTTGGTAAACAACTGTACTTTGTTCCCTAACGGATTGGTATTTTTGAATGTTCCGGTTATTATCTCGCTAGAGCCATAATGGTCGGCCATGTCAAACGTAGTGAATCCCGCTATAACATAAGGTTCCATAAATTCAGCCGTTGCGTCCGGGTCTAGGGTTTTTCCGTCACGTTCCATATCGGCTATTTGCCAAAGACCGGTAATAATTCTAGATATTTCTAAACCTTCGGATAGTTTAATTTTGTCTTTCATATTTTATTCTTCTGGGAGCACTTTAAAGATGGTATGTGGGTCGGAGCCTCCGTTTTTGAGTTGTTTCCATTTAAATAGAAAAAGAATACTGGCTAGTCCCATAACAATTAGCCAAATAGGAGTAGAGTGAAAATACCACTCTGCTACGTTAGCGCTTAGGTCTTTGTAGGTATGCACCGCAAGAAAAAGGATGAGGGAAACCACGCCTGCCCACCCAATGATAAGCTGTAATCTTCTACTTTTAAACATACTAATTTTCTCCGCCAGTTTTTTATTTACCTGAGGCAGGGTAATTAGTGTAATGCACATTAATAAAAAGTTAACCATCATAGAGGTAACCATTATATCTATTCCCAAGAAAAAATCTCCAGCGAAATGTGATCCGAATACACCCATACTGGCCATGAGTCCGGCTAGGAGTAAAGCAACATTTGGTGTATGGTAGGTTTTATGGATAGAAGTAATAAAACTCGGAAAGATGCCATCTTTCGCCCAGGCGAACATTAAACGCGAAACGGAAAGTAGCATGGCCGGCAAGTCATTGATCAGTGCGATGGTAGCACCCAATAAAATGGCAATACCAAGACCGGAAGGTAACACATAACTGAGTAGGCCAGGGGCAGAAATATCTTTTTTCATAGCCTCTTCCGCAACGAAACTCCAAGGCACGGTATGGTATACTGCGGATGCAAATAGAAAATAGAAAAGGCCCACCGAGGTTATGGATAATATGATGGCCCTAGGTAATGTTTTTGTTGGATTTTTGGCCTCGCCACCAGCCTGGGCTATGGAATCGAAACCTATAAAACTTGAAAACAGAAGTGCCGCTGCAGAGAGGAAAATACGCCAATCAAAAACAGCATTTTCTGTAGGCACGAAAGTTCTATTTTCCCTTAGCTCTAGTGCAGATACAAAATCGGAAGGCGTAAAATAATATCCGGTCACAACAACAATGCTTCCTAAAAAGAACATCAGAAACATCATGGGTAGCAAGGTAATGGCATAGGACTTGGCACCTCTAATATTAACGCCTACAAAACTCCATATCAGCAAAAGCGCCAACGAGATTCTTACCCAGCCCCTTTCGAGTGTTTGGGAAAGACCTACCCATCCTAGCTCAATGAAAATATCACGAATAAAGGGAATGGTAACATAAGCAATAACCCCTATAACAATAGAGAGTCCAAACCACTGGGAGAAACTTGCTACGAAACCTAAATAGGGGTGAAGCCCTCTACTGGCATATATATAACTACCACCCGCCCGTGGCATGGCAGAAGCGAGAATACCATAGGCCAAGGCAGCAAAAATTGCAGGTATAGCAGCGAAAGCAAAGGCATATAATACGTAAGGACCAATACCGGGAACGTTCTTTTGAATCATAAAAGGTACCACGTTAATAGAAGCTCCTAACATAGAGCAGACGCCAGTAGCGGTCAAAGCCAAAAGGCCTAATTGTCTAGAAAGTTTTGGTGTTTTACTCAAATTGAACTGGACTTATGTTTTAGTTGTCTAGGATAGTATTTAGATGGTCCTTATTGCCTGTTAGTTGCCATTGCCCTAAAGTAATGGGAATATTACCAATACTGTTGAGGTTGTCAAAGAATGATTTGAGCTGAAAGGGTTTGCTGTTCTTCTCGCAAAGACGTGCATATTCTGCCAAGGCCTGCTCTACCAGATACTTACCGGTAATATAACTGGTGCCATACCCTGGTTGCCGCAAATATAAGTGTTGCTCAAAAATAAGAAGTTCTTTTTCCGTTTTCATCCAACCCCTTGGTGTATAGTCAGAATGTATTTTGCCTGCTTCTTCCATGGTCATTTCATTAGCATGTGCATAGAGCGAACCTAGACCTCTTGCTGCTCGTTGTGCAATCATTATATATACGATTTCACGTACTCTGGGGTTATCGTCATAAAGGCCAGCTTGAAGAAACAACTCTTCTACTGCAGTAGCCAATCCTTCATTCCTAGAATCGAAAATATTATAGCGTAAGGGGTTTTTTCGAATAATGCTCGGATTTGGTTCTGTATCCATACGGGCCAGCTCAAACCAATGGTAGAAATGAGAGAATAGTGGTCTTGGGTCGTAATGTGCGGTTATCCAAAAGAAATTACGCTTTTCCTATGGTACAAAAGTTCCGTAATGCGCAGCAAGCGCGGGTTTAAAATAATCTTTTACCGTAACGATATCCTCTTGCTCCAAAAATGCTAACAGATTTTTAGCAGATGCAGCAGCTAATTCTTGATAGGCTTCCGGAGAATCTGCGGCTACCAGCTGCGGTAGTGCCCTATTTCTATGCTCTTCTAATTTTAAGGCGGTCCATGCTCTGGAAAGTTCTCTTTTTAACAGCAGTACTTCATCCTCCCAAGTTAGTGTAACCAAATGCACATTTTGCTGGTACCAGGTATAATTTTCTTTTCCGATTCCGCTGGGTCCCGTTTTGGTAGGCGCTTGTTTTTCTAGCCATTTTACGAAATCCTTAGTTGCTACTATGGCTTTCGCTATTGTTTTAATCAATTTTTTGTCTTCAGCCAAACCGGGCATCCTTTTTAAGGACTCTAGATCATTGACTTGTGTACGAATATCTCTTATTCCTGTTATCCAAAGGTCTTTGGCATTCCCGGTTAAATTTAGTTTTGCCTGCTCGTTCAGTACCGGGATAACCTGTAATTCTTTAACCATTTTTTCCTTGGATTCTTTATCCAACGGAAATGTATATTGCCAAATCTCTAAAAGCGCATGGTGGGTGGGACCTTCGTGCGCAGGAACATCACTTCTGTTCATCCAAACCGTCTTATAGAAGGCAGGGTCTCTCTGCCAAGGTTTAAGTATTCGATAATTAAAATCGTAACCGTTCATTTCAGCAAACAGAATGTGCCAGTCGACCTGCTTAGAAACAGGCCAATTTGTAATAGTAAAGTCATTTAAACCTGCTTGCAAGGCTTTAAAAGTAGCCTGTCTACTATCAAAGGTAGCGGCCCTGTAGTCCGGAGCTCCCTGATATGAGGGCGGTTCTTCAAAAGAGCGCCATTCTTTATAAAGCATTTCTAAGCTTTCATAGGACATAGTTGTTTCTGACTGTGACTGACTCGTTCCCCATTGAAATGAACAGAGCATGCATAGAAGTATGGTAAAAGGCCTTTTGAGACTCATTTTTATATTTTTTCAAAAGATAGTTGTTTCAAGCGTTTTTTAAAAGTAGAGCGGTGTAATAAAGAGAATAAAAAAAGCCTCATATTTCTATGAAGCTTTTGTAGTAGCGGGAACTGGACTCGAACCAGTGACCTTCGGGTTATGAGCCCGACGAGCTACCTACTGCTCTATCCCGCGATGTGGACGACAAAGATACAACGCTTTTAATCTTATTTCCAAATTTAAAGAAGATTTGATTTAAAATAAATGGAAACCATAGGTAGCTGAGAAAATTTTAAATGAAATAACTACCTTCGAAATTATGGAGCAACTCAACGATTTTTTGGTGAAAGCTATCTCCGGAACGGAATGGCCTATGTTTATCTTACTCATTGGAGGAGGTATTTTCTTAGTATTCCGTTCAAAATTGTTACCCTATCGTTTTTTTAGTCATGCTATAGCTATAGCTAGGGGCAAGTACGATGATAAAAATGCCGAGGGAGATGTAAGTTCGCTTCAAGCACTCTCTGCTGCTGTAGCGGCAACCGTAGGTCTAGGAAATATTTCGGGTGTAGCCATAGCCATTCATGATGGTGGCCCTGGAGTAGTGTTCTGGATTTGGATGACCGCCCTTATCGGTATGTGTATCAAATTCTATTCTTGTAGTCTGTCCATTATGTTCAGAGGAAAAGATTCCGAAGGAAATTTGCAGGGAGGACCTATGTTCTATATTACCCAAGGACTTGGTAAAAAATATAAACCTTTGGCGATCTTTTTTTGTATTGCTGGTCTTTTTGGGTTTTTGGGTGTATTTACCGCCAATCAGTTTACCGAGACATTTATGAGTGTTATAAAACCTTCAGAGACACTTTTTGAAATGAGCGATTTCAACTGGAAATTATCCATCGGCGTTGTACTGGCTATAGTCACCTCATTTGTCATTTTCGGGGGGCTTTCTAAAATAGCTAAGGTAGCAACCACCATAGTTCCTTTCATGGTATTCGTTTATTTGTTGGCAGTGGTTTTGGTGATGGTTATGAACGCATCGCAAGTAATACCTTCCTTAAAGTTAATTCTAACAGAAGCATGGAACTTTAACACCTTGGTTACGGGTGGTTTTTGGGGATTGGTTATCATAGGAGTGCGCAGAGCAATGTTTTCTAACGAAGCTGGTTTAGGTAGCGCACCTATGTATCATGGGCAATCTAAAAACGATGAGCCTATTAGAGAGGGCTTAGTCGCCATGTTGGGTCCTTTTATCGATACTATCCTAGTATGCACATTTACCGCGGTAGTAATTATCTTAAGTGGCGCCTATTTAGAAGATGGAAGCGGAATTGTGATGACCTTAAATGCATTCAATACGTCTTTAGGAAGCTGGGGAGGGGTGTTGTTAATGGTTATAGTGGCTGCCTTTGCTATGTCCACATTATTTACCTATTCTTATTACGGGGTTAAGTGCCTTTCTTTTTTATTGAATGCAAAGATAGGACGCTATTACAATTGGTATTTCGTAATTATGATTGTGTTCGCCGCAGTAGCATCTTTGGAACTGGTTAAAAATCTAATTGATTTATCATATGCCTTAATGGTCATTCCCAATATGATTGCTGTTTTATTATTGGCTCCGAGAGTGAATGCGGCAGCCAAGGAGTATTTTGCAAAACTTAGAAGCCGAAAGTGAGAATTTAAGATTTTTATGATGACATTTTCTTTTTTCCGCGATGTATAGAAAAAAGACAGATCATGAAAAATAAGTTTTTATATGTAGGTGTAGCATTATTCTTTTTACTCTACTCCTGTAGTAAACAAGATGATGGTATTCCAAATCAACAAGCGCAACAATTTACCTCTCAGCTCTGTGAAAATATTAACGGATATGAAGCAATCTACTGGGATTTTGCGCATTCATTACCTGCGCCTCTTTCAGAGGTTCCAGTTTTAAAAAATCCAGGAATGCAATTTATTCATAGTCAACAACCATTGATTGGTTTCATCATTCCTCAGGGTTTTTCAGCCTTTGAAATTACAGAACCTCAAACGGCTACTCTTGGTGTTAATGTAGTGCGTAACGACCAGAATGTGGTATTTAGATATATTCCTAACACACAACATCTTGGACAAATTGCTGCTACAAGTTTGATTGCCAATGAAATTAATGGAATGTTCGCTCACTACAATTTTAATGGCACGCCAGAGGTTGTATGTACTACAACTTCCAATTCTAATTTTGGAGGTTCTCCAACTCAATTTACCTCTAGATTACTACGTTTTGGAGGGATTACAGCTCAAGTTTGGGTACGTTCAACTTTTATTTCTGGGACCACATTTTCTGCTGTTTCTATAACTTCAGCACCTACTGCAGAATACGATTTACAGGTAATTGAAACTTTTCTGCCAATAAACTTTCAATTGTTCGTGGGTGGTGATGGTGATTTTGTGGATAATGATGGTGATGGAGTTCCGGCTAATCAAGATCCCGATGATAACGATAGAAATGTTCCATAATAAAATATTGGTTTGAGTTAGATTTGGAAAAAGGGTCTTTGAGTTTCTAAGGCTCTTTTCCTTTGTTCAATAATTAAGAGTTATTTGAATTGCTTGTCAGAGCTATTCAGGTAAGACAGCATAAAATTTATATAAAACCACACCATGTACCAACAAGTGGTTTAATTCGCCGCTAAGCAGGCCTAATAGTACTTTTTTTAATTTTTATTGATGACATTTTTAAATAATAGCTATGTAGTAGTATAAATCAAGTAAAAATAATTAAACGTACTACTATGAAAACTACACATTTCTTCTTCCTCTTACTAGCAATAGCAATTTACTCATGCGGTGAAAATAACGACGAAAACTCGAATGAATATGGTTATAATCAACAATTCGCTAACGAGAATGGTCAAAACACCCAAAAGATGAATAATCAAGCAGCTCAAAACGTATTTCGCCAACACGGTAACGGGCAATCTTATGCAAATCGTCAGTCATCAAATGGCAAAAAAGTCTTTGAATTAAAAGACCCACAAGGTAAAACAATAGGCACATACCCAATTCCTAAGAATTGGAAAAAAGGAAGCGGTGATGCTTGGCTTGAAAGTAATGATGGTGTAAAAGTCATGAATGATGTAACGAATGAGTTTAATTATTCGCATATGCCTGATTATAATCAAATGATGCGTGAGAATAAGCAACAAGTTAAACCAGTTAAAAGTTTAGAACGTTTTATCAAAGAAGATTTGGTGCAAATGACTCAGAGTCAGGGTATCAAATTGGTAAATATTCAAAGAACGCCGGCGATAACAAAATTGAATGCTGAGCGAAGCAAGATGTGGTTTAAAGCAATGCCTGAACAAATGAACTTTGATAGCGCTATTGTAGATTTTGTAGATGCTGAAGGTAATCCATCTTTTTTGCTGGTTACGTATTATGTTGGTAGTAGTCAATATCAAAAACGTTGGGGATATACCATATCTGGTGTTGAAGCACCTAGAGCAATTTACCAGCAAGCGAAACAAGATTTCATGTATGCTGTATTAAATTCAAAATTAAATCAGCAGTACGTGCAACAAATAAACATGCAAAACCAACAAGCATCACAACAGAGCACTGCGGCACACAATAGTAGAATGGAACAGATTCGCAATTTCGGAGCAAATAATACAAAATTGTTTAATGCAAGAAGTGCAGCTTTTGATTCTAGGCATAATTCCTGGAGGGCTGATCAAATGGCATCTGACAGAATGCACCAAAAGACCATAAATAGTATCAATGAAGTAGATACATGGTCTGATGGTTCAGGCGGTACTTTTGAAGTAGACGGGTATTATAATAAAGTATACACGAATGGTATCGGAGAATACATGGGAACAGATGACGTGAATTATGACCCAAATCTTGATCCTAGTGTAAACGGTGATTGGCAAGAAGCTGAACCAATTGATAATGGCTGGAACTATTAATCAGTTCACATGATCACAACTAAAACATATACTTGATTCAATACAGAGATGCTCAACTAAAATGGGCATCTCTGCTTTATTAAAAGATGTTCCATTACAAGCTTTAGTTTATTCTTAAACAAAGTACGAATGTTAAATGCCATTACCATGAAATCTGTTTTCGTTTTAATACTTGTAAGTCTGTTTTTTATTTCTTGCACGCATTTTGAAAATCATGACTCGATATTAACGCCCCAAAATAGTGAGTTTGTAGTAGGGGAGAAAGCTATTGACAATAAGTATCTCACTATGCCGATGCTAGCAAGTCAAGAACATTTTAATATGCCGTTTCCGTCGCAATGGCTTTTTAGTTTTACCGACGTTCCAAGGGTTGGATTTCAGAATTCAGAAGATGTAAAATTCTTTTATCCGGTAAATTATTTCTATAATGATGTGTATTCATGGGGAGACACCATTCAGCAGCCTCTGATTAGATATGACATTGCATCAGATAAACAAATGGAAGCACTTGTTCGTGCCAAAATCTTTTTAGATTCAGATTTGTTGGAACTAAAATTAGTCCGGTATTTTGATCCTATAGGTTTACGGTCGATTTCTAAAATAAAAGATTCTATAACGATTTGGAGGAGTAATAATGAGGAAATGGTATGTTTTAGAGCTTCCGAATATGTGGATGCTAACCAAAAAAAAACACTTTTTGTAATTGAACAGGTTCAAATGCAACCTTTTGATAATTCTGCTATGAGCTATGTCATTCATAGCATGGAAGCTCCTATCGCAAAATATGAAGCTTCCAAAAAAATATTTCTCCATAGTTTAGAAAACATGCAACCTTGCTTTAAATTTATTTTTGAAAAAAATAAAAAAGCCATTGGTAGGGTTACTAAAAATTTCACGGCGCAATACTTCACCATTAAGGAATCAAAAGAAAGAAGAAACCAGATGCTCGAAGAAGAAAAACGTACGGGCACTTATGAATACGATACATATAAGAAATATTATTGTAGATTACTTGAAAAACACCCACACCTTAATGAATCAGTATTCGAATCTTGTGTAATGTATCATTCATCAAATGAACTAGATAAATACGATGAAACCTATTGGGGGCAAAAGTTTTATGATATATACCGTCCTGAAAAATATATAAACTTAGATTCCCTTTCTTATGACGAAGATTGGGAAGTAGCTAGATAAGTTAATTCGTAATTTCTCAGCGTTGATATATTAATTTTATATCTAATCGGAAGTGTATTCTTTTAAAGTGCTGTACCCTTGATCGAATTGAATCTGGCATTGATTTTATTTCAATTTACATTGGTAATATTAGCAAGTAATTGCATAATTATGAGTATCGCATGTAATTTTTAATATTTGAAATACTTTAATACCCTGTAGTTTTCACCATTAAAAAAGCCTTGATTTTATAATCAAGGCTTTAGTTATTACGCAAAATGTATAAAGGTTAGAATAAATCTAAATCCGTTTGCCATGGAATAGAGGCATCTTTAACCAGATTATATACCAAAGTATTTAAATCGTTATCGAATTCAGAACTGTTACCTCTAGAGTTTAATGCAATAACGGCTGTGACTCCATTTTGCGGGTTTAAATAGAACCATGTTCTGGTTCCTGGTAAGCTGCCTGTAAAGAAGAGCAGGTTTTCTTGTTCCCAAACACCAAAACCTCTTCCTAATATGGAGAATTCACTAGGCTCTGCCATAAAACCCTGCGTAGGCGTACTTATCAAATCTTGCCTACCGTTTCGTCCATCTATCGCACAAATAAATCGTAATAGATCTGGAGTACTAATTACCACACCACCATCGCCATCTCGTCGAGGAGCCATAGTGTAAATCCAATGATTTTCTTGCGCCGAGGCATAATATTCAACTTCATTGGGTTCGCGATCTTCTTCTCTAAAAGTAGTTGTTTTGAAAGAGGTTGCTCCGGTTGGAGTTAGCATGGTACTAATATAAGCTTCAAATGTTTCTTGGGATACCCTTTCTATAATTCTCGCCAACAACCAATAGCCATAATTACTATAGGAATAAGTAGTGCCCGGGGCATTTTGTAAGTCCCAATTATTAAATATATATTCTATAAAAGAATTTGCATCAAGTTGTTGCTCAAAGTCCATAGGGTCACCACCTGTTGAAACACCCCAACCTCCAGAGCTATGAATTAATAAATGGTCAACTGTGATATTCATTTCATTTGTGGTTAACGTTGCTGACCCAAAATCACTACCTAGAACACCACCTGGACCAAAGACTTTGTCTGAAAGTGCTAATTTACCTTCCTCAACCAATTTCATAATGGCAGTGGCGGTAAAAGTTTTGGAGATACTGGCAATGCGAAATACATCATCTGCTTCGGTAGCTTTGTTAGTATTAGTATTTGATAGTCCAAAACCTTTGGTATAAACCATTTTTTCATTTACACTCACTGCTAACGCTGCACCTGGAACGCCATGTTTGGTCATAAAATTGGATACAGCGGTATCTACTTGATTGATGTCATTTTGCGTTGGTGGTTGAGGAGTTTCTTCTTCTTTTTCTTCTTCTTCTTCTTCCTTCTCCTTTAATGGATCTATTAATATTTGCTCTTCTTCAGGTATAGGAGCATCTTCTTTATCACATGCTGTTGTCATCGCAAATAATAGTAATAGCAATACTACATGCCTGATATGGAAGATATTTAGGGTTTTTGTAAAAGAATTTAATTTAAAATTTTTCATGATTCTATTTTTTATAGTGATTTGTACTAACACCCGTTACAAGCAAGTATAAGAGATGATATCGTCGAAGTCATTGTATTAAATCCTTCTCCCGCAGCAGAGAACGTAGCCTTCAGTTCTGTGTATTTTTGACCGCTAGCTTCAGTATATCCAGTAATAATTACAGTGCCAGCTGCCCCTTTAAGATTAAAACTATCACTTTCATATTCTATGGTGGCGTAAACTGATTCAGAGGTGGCACCTACAGGTATTCTGTTGTCCTCTGCAAAGGCTTTAAAAGAGTCGTCATTATCAACCAAGGTTATTTTTAAATTGCCACTACCACCTGCGGTTCCCGTTATGGTTAAGGTGCTCGTATTGCTTGATCCGTAAGGTTTTGATACGGTCGCCACTATATTTTCTACTACAAATCCCGCACCATTAGAAAAGGCAAGTGCAATGCTGCCTTGCTCTGGTAGATTTGATGTGCCATTTTCATCTTTAGAACATGAAAATGTGATGATGAATGTAAGTAAAATGAGTACTCGGAATGATTTCATAATTAAGATTGTTTTTAAGGTTATACTACTACATAGAGTATTTCAAAAAATGTCATCAACTTTTTTATTGATGACATTTCTTGTCTTTTTCGATGGATGAGTAAATTGAAGAAAAGAGTATTTCAAGAAAGCAATCTTTTGCCTTTTATAATACAGTGCTTTTTTAAGAATGAATTGAGTTAGTTGAGGTGTCGTTATTTCGGGGGAACTATAACGACATCGGAGAAAGGCCGGTAGTACCGGCCTTTTTGTATGTTCTATATTTAAACAGAAAAAATTAAGGAGTGCAAGCTTTATTTTTTAAAAATATGCCAAGAAGAATTAAAGCTAAAATCCCTAGAATCCAATAGAGCCAATTAGTCGCATCAGCTACATTTATGGGGTTTGTATCTCCCATTAATACTAAACCTGCCCAGTATTGTGGTGCTAGGGTTCGACCCTCGGTGTTCTTAATATAATCCAGTTTCGCAAGTTGTAAAGCTTCGTCTTTAGGTTTGCCCAACTTAATATAACCGTAAAACGACTCGATAATTTCTGCACTAGAACGTTCATCTACTTTCCAAAGACTGGTTAATATACTCTCACTACCGGCATAATTAAAGGCATGGGCTAGTGAAATCATTCCCTCTCCTGGTTGATAAGTGGGTTTGCCGGTTTCACATGCAGTTAGGATTGCTAGGTTGGCATTTAAGCTGGTATTATATATTTCATAGGTATACAAAGATCCGTCTTCTGAGGAAGCTTGACTAACATCTTTGGCAAAAATTAATCGCGATAATTCCGGACTAACATTATTTGATTCGGCGTGTGTGCCGATGTGAATAATCTTGTGCTCGCTAGCGTTTTGCTTAAAAATTTGTTCCGTTGAATTTTGGTTTATAAAATAATCGCCATTAAAATTTTCTCCAAAGCTTTTAGCCAGATTTACATTAAAAGGTTGTTGTAGTAATTTCAGATATGCCCTATCAATTTGAAGGGTATCTGAAATTGCGATTTTGTAATCCTCTTTCATACCATCATTAAACTCAGGTGCAAAACCTACAAAACTATTTTCATATATCTTGGAGTTGGTGTCTGGTGCTAATAAGTACAAACTGTAATTGTATGAAATGGTATGTTTTGCCAATAGGCTTTGAGTGCATAGTGCTTTGAACGTCTCTATTTTAGTAGGAGTAAGGGTCTCAAAACTTAAATTGTATAAAGCCCCATCAGGAAAAATGATTACATTTTTGGTGTTTATTACTGTCTCTAATGGTTTCCATAATTTGTTGTAAAGCGTATGTAAATTGTTTGCTGTAGCTACAACGTCTGATTGGTTTTCTCCTAAATCAGCAATTAGTTTTTTTACATCGGCGTAATCCAAAGGAATTAGTTTTTCATTTTCTTTAGATATTACATAGGCATATAACCTTTCGTCAGCAAAAAAGTATCGTACTGCAGTAGTACCTTTATCTATTTGCTCTTGAATATTTTCTAAGGATTTCCCTATAGTCGCATAACGCATTTTATGGTACTTAGGATATGTGGTTTGCAATGAATCTAAAAAAGTATTCCATTTTTTTTTGGCATCAAGAAGTTTATTTAATGTGTCTTCAGTCGCCTGTTCAGGATCTATATTGAGCGCTTTTCGAAGTTCATTTTCTCTGGCTAAAACAGGTTGAGGAATATTGGAAAAGGCAATGGCGTCATTAATATTTAATCGAACTCTGATTTTGTTGTATAAAGCGGACTCATGTAAGCTTATCGCTTTATTCAAATAGCGACTATCATTCGTCTTTACGAATAATTCAAGATTAAGTTTTTTGTCAAAATCAAAAATTTCTTTATTGTTTTCTAATAAAATGTTTACGCTTTCCGCAGAACTAATAACAGATTTCCGAGCCTCCAAAATTTGAATGCCTTCATCCAATTGGGCTACTAAATTATGCAGTAATGTGGTGTCTTTTTTTGTGGCTAAGTAATATTTCGCTTGTGTATTTAATAAAACAATTTCTGCTTTTTTCTCTTCAAAATACAACTTGTCATACCCTTTTGAAAAAGATTTATCATTGTAAATTTTTAGGCTTTTTTCGCACCATTTTAGTACTTCTTGGTATTCTTTTAATTCATAGTTTACCTTAGCCAACGAATTTATCAGAAGGTTTGTTTGATAGGTATCAGGGCCGTTTTCTTTTAAGATGTAGTTGTAAGCTTTATTAACTTTGCCAATAGCTTTTTCTTTAAAGCCTAACTCGGCATAGATAATACCCATATTCATCGATTGATATAATCTGTTCGAGTCATATTCTCCAGGGTTAAATTTCTCATAGTGCGAGTCACTTTCCTCGTAATATTCTAGTGCTTTTTCTAATGCGTTTGTTTCGTAAGCATGATTTCCAAAATCATTGTATAGGTACGCACGTAATTGTTCGTTGTCTTTGGTCATACCATCCAAACACCTTTCTGATTCTTTTAAAAAATGTAAAGCCTTTGTGAACTCCCTTTTAGCTATTTTTACTTCTGCCATTCCTAGGGTGACGTAAAAATACTCGTCCTGATTGCTGTCGAAATTTTTCTGAGCGAAGTCATAAGCCAATACTAAAATATTATCAGAACGGTCGTAATCGCCCAAATCAAAATGAAGACTAGATAAGTTAACATAACCGAGTACTAAATTGCGTTTTACCCGAGTTGCCTGCGGATGATTAGGTGCCTTTTTTAAAAATTTTTGATTTAGTCTTTGGGATTCTTCTTCATATTTTGAAGCTTTTACATGTTCTCCTTTATTTAGATTTATGAGGAATAAGTTACCATAAATAGCAGCGGGTAAATACAATTTGCTCTCTACATTATCCTCTAAATTAGGAATATATTGAAGCGCACTTTCAAAATAATATTGTGCACTATCTTGCTTTGTGGAAAAAAACATAACACCACCCATTAAATTAAGAACACGAGCAGTTATGGTATAAGGTTCGCCTTTTTTTGCTAGAATTCGATCGTTGGCACTTCTGATGTGGGTTTCTAAGGCTTCAATATTGCCTGTTCTCAAAGCATAATCGCCTAGGTAGTATTCAGAATTTATAAGCAATTCTTCATCTGAAACTTTTTGTGCTAATGCATGGGCTTCGCCTGCAAGGTCAAAAGCAGCAGCAGGTTCGCCTAACTCAAAATACAGTTTTGATAGTTCTATATTTAGTTTACTCTGGGTAGCGAGACTACTATTATTTTGATTGATTGCATCCGCTAGGGTTTTGGCCGATTCGATAGAATTTTTAGAACGTATTTCAATACGACCTAATGGTAGAACATAGCTCACCAAGCTATCGAAATTTTTGGCACTTTTTAATGCTAATATTTGTTTAGATATTTCGCTTTGAGCCCCATTAATACTGTCTGAAAGTATCAGCTCATTAATAATATCAACACCTTTTTCAGGTGGGCTTTGAGCAAAGGTGTTTGAAACAGTTAGTAAACAAATAAATAGGTAAAGTGTACTTTTTAAATAATGCCCCATAGCATTGGTTTAATTGGTTAATTCAGAAATTATTTCTTTGCTTTTGGGGGAATTATTGATTTTAAGATTTATTAGTGCGGCTTCGGAATTTTCTTCTTTTAAATAGGCTAATCCCAGATAAAAGTAGGCATCCTTTACAAATGCACTCTGCTTATTCGAAACAACTTTAGTAAGATATGCAATAGCAGAAGTCTCTTTATTTTCTGCTAATTGCGCGACACCTAAAAAGTAATTTAAAGTATCATTCTTGGGTTTATCTTTTAGCAATGCTTCCCATTTTTGAATGGCCAAATTGTATTTTTGATTCTTGTAATCAACCATGGCATCGTCAAAATCATAGTTGTTGGTGTTACTCATTACCGTTGCCAAACCCCTATCGGGTTCAAAATACTGATTGAAGAGTTTTTCGTTGCTGGGTTGTTGGTTAAAAAACCAAAAACCGCCAAATAAAATTAAAACAGACGCTGCAATCGAAAGTGTTTTGAAATTCAGTTTAAAAACTTTAGGGTCGTCTGAAGAGATTTGCTTTCCTTTATCAAAATCTTCGTGAAGAACATTCAATTTATCTTTTAGAACAGCTCTGCGAATACCTGAAAAAATGAAGCGTGTATCATCAACTTGTTGGCGTAGTTGTTCATCTTCTTCCATTCGCTTTTCAAAAGCTGCTAGTTCTTCTAGTTCCATAGAATTCTTTAGATACCTTTCTATGGTTTCCAATAGGTCTTGTGATATGTTGTTTTCTGTTTCCAAATTCGGGGTTTAATTTGATGTTAAGACCAATGCACGAAGCTTTTCGATACAACGGTATTTTTTGTTACGGGCCGACGCTTCGGTAATATTTAATTCGAATGCGATTTCCCTAAGCGATTTCTCCTCATAGTAAAAGACTGCAAGTATTTTTTTACAGCCTTCCCCAATTTCATTGAAGTTTGCCATGACTTTTGCTAAATTTTCTGTCATGCTGTCTTCATGGGAGTCAGTTTCAATTTCTGTTTCAATTTTATGCTCAACCGCTTCTAAACCATTTGTTTTTTTGAAGCGCGATGATTTTAAAAAATCCAACCATTTGTTTTTAGCTATGGTATAGAGATACCCGTTCAATGCGGTTTTGTTTTTTGGAACAAATTTATTGTTCTGCACATTTTCCCAAACTGCAATAAATGCTTCTTGATAGATGTCTTTTGCCTGTTCCATAGAGCCGCTATTTTCAATGATGTACTTTTCTGTCTTGTAATAGTTTTCTTGGTACAACAAATCAAGTGCATTTTCGTCATTGGACTTAATCGCCTTAACCAATTCCTCTTGTTGTAAATATTTTTCGGTAAGTGTATCTTTCTTCGGCATTGTTGGTAGTAGTCCAAGGAAAGATACACAATTAATGTTAATGTATTTGCCAGTATATTCTCACTCTAGAGTTACGGTTAATTGACCAACAGCGCGAATGGAAGATGCTTCACCAAGGCTGTTTGCATAATAGACATTACAGATATTTATACACCCGAACCCAAAACCGAGTTAAAAATCACCATCAATGATTATACTATTCCCATTACTATCCGTCCGGTCGACTCCATCATTTGGATATTGGGTCGAATCATTGTTCCATCTCCATCATCTTTAGGGTCATGCTCTTTCGAATCACTTTGTTCAAAATCTATCTTTTGCGCCATAG
This sequence comes from Maribacter sp. R77961, assembly GCF_044594925.1. Taxonomy (GTDB): domain Bacteria; phylum Bacteroidota; class Bacteroidia; order Flavobacteriales; family Flavobacteriaceae; genus Maribacter. The sequence continues at coordinate 3,938,843 of NZ_CP138991.1, forward strand.
GCTCATCATCCTTGCCGCATCCTAGATTGAGTAAAAAGGCACACAGTATTAAAAGTGTAATTATTTTAATTTTCATCATCATTTAAAATTTTAATATTGTGATGTTTACTTTTGTATGGTTGTTTTGGTCCAACTTTGGCTGTTTACACTATTGTCCATATTGGGGTCATAGTTGTAATTGTTAGATGTGATGTATTCTCCATTTGAATTAATCCAATATTCAGTTTCGCCAGACGCTACTTGATATGAGCGACCTAAGTCTCTATATGAAAAAATCAGTATGCTTACAACAAGACATAATAAGAAGATGACTGAATTTTTCATGGTATCAATTTTGTTCGTTTCTGACTAGACATAGAAACAAAAAAGAAATGTCATCAAAAACTTATTCCTTAATACTACCTTTGTTGAATGGAAAGCAATCATAAAGCCGGATTCGTTAACATCATAGGAAACCCCAATGTTGGAAAATCTACCCTAATGAACGCATTTGTAGGGGAGAAGTTATCTATAATTACGTCAAAGGCTCAAACCACAAGACATCGCATCCTGGGTATTGTTAATGGTGATGATTTTCAAGTTATATTGTCTGATACTCCAGGTATTATTAAACCAGCATACGACCTACAATCTTCTATGATGAATTTTGTAAAATCTGCATTTGAAGATGCGGATATTTTAATTTATATGGTAGAAATTGGGGAAAAAGCACTAAAGGACGAAGCTTTTTTTGAAAAGATAAAGAACAGCAAAATTCCAGTTCTACTTTTGTTGAATAAGGTAGACACTACTACCCAAGAAATTTTAGAAGAACAAGTACAGTATTGGCAAGAGAAACTGCCTACTGTGGAATTACATCCTATTTCTGCACTATCTAATTTTAACGTAAAGAATGTTTTTCAACGCATTTTAGAGCTATTGCCAAATGCACCAGCATATTATCCTAAGGACCAATTAACCGATAAACCAGAACGTTTCTTTGTAAACGAAACTATTCGGGAGAAAATTCTTATGTACTACAAAAAGGAAATTCCCTATGCTGTTGAGGTAGAAACGGAAGAGTTCTTTGAAGACGAAAAAATTATCAGGATTCGCTCTGTAATTATGGTAGAGCGCGAAACCCAAAAAGGTATCATTATTGGTCATAAAGGATCGGCTTTAAAACGTGTTGGGGTCGAATCTAGAAAAGACCTTGAAAAGTTCTTTGATAAACAAGTACATATAGAATTGTATGTGAAAGTGAACAAGAACTGGCGAAATGATAGTAGACAGTTAAAGCGGTTTGGTTACAACGGTTAAGTCTCAAAACAGGTAGTTCTGACGAAATGATAAACTAGCTTCACTTGGTTTTTCTTTAAACAAATTCGAAAATAATAATACGAAATATTGAAATTTTCTACGCTGGTTAGATAGAATGTCTATATTTGTTTTATCGATGAAATGCATTTTTCATCGATAAAAAACAAAAATCATCGATGAAATACAAGAATAGAAAAAATATTGTAATTGTTGGAGCCTCAGGTCATGGAGCTGTAGTTCTTGATTGTATTGAGAAAGAAGGTAGGTATAATGTGGTTGGATTTATAGATACCTACAAGAAAAAAGGAACGAAGTTAAACGGTTATACTATATTAGGAAGTGAGTATGATTTGCTTTATTTGATGGAGAAATATCAGTTCTCCTCAGGAATTGTTGCAATTGGTGATAATTGGGTTAGAAAGATTATGGTGGATCGTTTGCTAAATATAATGCCAAATTTTGATTTCATTAAAGTGCTCCATCCTACTGCTTCGGTCGGTAAAAATGTAACCATTGGAAAAGGTACGGTTCTGATGCCTGGTGCTGTGGTAAATTCAAATTCTTCGATTGGCGACTTTTGCATTTTAAATACGAACGCTTCATTGGGACATGATGGTACAATAGATGATTTTTCTAGTTTTGCACCTAAAGTATGTACGGGTGGCAATCTTTCTTTGGGTAAATATTCCGCTATTTGTTTGGGAGCTAACGTGATTGATAATATAACTATCGGCCAGCATACCGTTATTGGTTCTGGCGCTCTAGTTCTTGGAAAGATTGGAAGTAATGTATTGGTTTACGGAGCTCCTGCAAAAGAAATACGTAAAAGGGAAATAGGTGAACCATACATGTCTGGGGGTAAAAAAGCTTCGTCGGTTATTTCCTTGGTTTCAGGAGACTAATATTTATTACCACAGTTTAAGATATCTTATCCAATCTTAACTTAAGGTAAATTCTTATGTACTACCTTTGCAGCCAAATTCAGAGGTATGGGAGCTATCGTAGCCATCGTAGGAAGGCCTAATGTGGGCAAATCAACTTTTTTTAATCGATTAATTCAACGTAGGGAAGCTATTGTAGACGCGGTTAGCGGAGTTACAAGAGATCGGCACTATGGAAAAAGTGATTGGAATGGGAAGGAGTTTTCTATTATAGATACGGGAGGTTACGTTGTTGGTAGCGATGACATTTTTGAACAGGAAATAGATAAACAGGTAGAACTTGCTATACAGGAAGCTGATGCCATTATTTTTATGGTCGATGTGGAAAGCGGCGTCACAGGAATGGATGAAGACGTTGCCAAATTATTGAGAAGGGTTAATAAACCTGTTTTTCTAGCTATAAATAAGGTGGATAATGCCATGCGACAAGAAGATGCGGTTGAATTCTATTCCTTAGGATTGGGAGATTATTATACACTTTCCAGTATTAACGGAAGTGGTACTGGGGAATTATTGGATGCATTGGTAGAAGCGCTTCCGGATATTCAAGAAGAAGAAAGCGAATTGCCGCGATTTGCGGTAGTAGGAAGACCAAATGCGGGGAAATCATCCTTTATTAATGCTTTAATAGGAGAAGATAGGTATATCGTTACCGATATTGCCGGCACTACAAGGGATAGTATCGACACCAAGTACAACCGGTTTGGTTTTGAATTTAATTTGGTTGATACGGCCGGTATTCGAAGAAAGGCCAAAGTAAAAGAAGATTTGGAGTTTTACTCGGTAATGCGCTCTGTAAGGGCTATAGAGCATTGTGATGTATGCTTGTTATTATTAGATGCAACTAGAGGTTTTGATGGCCAGGTGGCCAATATTTTTTGGTTGGCACAACGCAATCATAAAGGCATTGTAATTCTGGTGAACAAATGGGATTTGGTAGAAGACAAAGAGACCAATACCATTAAACAATATACGCAACGAATAAAGCAGGCCATAGAGCCTTTTACCGATGTGCCTATACTTTTCATTTCTGTTTTAACCAAACAACGTATTTTTAAGGCAATTGAAACCGCGGTGGAAGTTTACAAGAATCGCAGTAAAAAAATTATTACCCGTAAGTTTAATGAAGTCATGTTGCCGCTTATTGAGCATTATCCGCCTCCGGCTTATAAGGGCAAGCATGTGAAGATAAAATTCTGTACCCAATTACCCACGCCTTATCCGCAGTTTGCATTCTTTTGTAATCTTCCACAATATGTAAAAGAGCCTTATAAACGCTATCTGGAAAATAAGTTGCGGGAAGAGTTCGATTTTTCAGGAGTGCCTATAACCATCTTTATGAGGAAAAAGTAATTTGTTTATTATTTAGGAGGTTTTGTATTTCACTGAATAAGTGACAAATTATTTTGAATTTGGATTTGGATTTGAGCTTGTAATTGAACTTGAATTTGTGCTAAGGAATCACCAACCACCAGAAGCGCCACCACCACCAAAGCCACCACCGCCGAAGCCGCCACCAAAGCCACCGCCTCCGCCAAAGCTTCCGCCGCCACCAAAACCACCAGAGCCACCACTGCGACCCATATTGCTAAGTATAATAACGTCCCATAGATCCAGTCCTCTTTTTCTTCTTCCGCCATTACCACCACGTCCATTGCCTTTATTGCGTTTAGAGAGGATAATTAAAATAATGAAGAATATTAGAAATGGTAAAAAGGCTCGTAATGACAGGCCGTCATTGATTTCAAACGTACGGTCCTCTTTAAATTCTCCTGTGAGTACCTGGAAAATGGCATCCGTACCTTTATTCAAACCACTGTAGTAATTGCCAATTTTAAACTCTGGAATAATAATCGCTTCAATGATTCTGCGGGACATGGCGTCCGTAAGAGTAGCCTCAACACCATAACCGGTGTTAATCGCTATTTTACGGTCATCCCGCGCCAGTAGTACAAGTACACCGTTGTCTTTTCCAGACTGTCCAATGCCCCATTTTTGACCCCATTGTGCACCAAGGTAGGTGATATTCTCCCCTTCGGTACTGGCTATTATAGCAATGACTATTTGGGTAGAGGTGCTATCCGAATAACGAATGAGTTTTTGTTCTAAAGCTGTTTTTTGAGTTCCCGAGAGTAACGAAATATAGTCGTAAACACTGGTTTCTTCCTGGGGTTTTTCAGGTATTTGAAATTGCCCCCAACATGAATAAGTAAAGAGGAATATAAAAAAAACAGGGAAAATTTTCCTTGACTCCATAAGGATTAGCCGATTAAAGCTATTTAGTATCCTCTTTGGGGAGGTCGGGAGGAGCCTAGCCTTTAGATATCTCATTACTTAGTTCGTTTGTGTCATCATGTTTCCAGGGAAAATGATGCGCTAACTCGGTTCCCGCCTTATGTATTCCTGCAACGATTCCGGTTTTAAAGGCACCATTTTTAAAATGCCCTTCAATGATGTTTTTGGTACTTTCCCAAAAATCCTTTGGTACTACTTTATCCATTCCCTTATCTCCGCAAATGGCGAACTTTCTATCATTTACAGCAACATAGATTAGGACGCCATTTTCCTCTTTGGTGTTGTCCATTTTAAGTAAATGAAAGACTTCCTTAGCTCTCTTATAATGGTCAATTCGGGTATGTGCCTCTATATGAACCCTTATTTCGCCAGACGTATTTTTTTCTGCCGATAGAATGGCCTCAACAATCTCTTGTTCCTCTTCTATTGTCAAAAAATCTTCTACTCTGGACATATATGCGGTTTATTCAAATTCAAAATTTACATCGGGTGCATTCTCAGAACCTGCTTCAGATTTAAAATAGGCTAGTTCATCAAAATTAAATAGTCCTGCCAAAATAGAATTTGGGAATTTTTTAATGTGAAGATTGTATGGTTCTACAGTAGCATTAAAGCGATCCCGTGCTACGTTGATTCTATTTTCAGTGCCCTCTAATTGGGATTGAAGTTCTAAGAAATTTTGATTGGCTTTTAAGTCTGGATACCTTTCTACGGTAACTAAAAGTCTACTCAACGCTCCGCTTAAGCCGCTTTGTGCTTGGTTAAATTGCGCCAACTGCTCTGGTGTAATATTCGTTGGGTCTATGCTAACTGCAGTAGCCTTAGAACGAGCTTCTATAACATCTGTTAAGGTGCCACGCTCAAAGTCTGCGGCTCCTTGTACGGTTTTCACTAAATTTCCGATGAGGTCGTTTCTGCGTTGGTAGGAGCTTTCTACGTTAGCCCAAGTTTTGGTTGAGGTTTCCTTTAAGGCAATGGCAGTATTGTTGAATTTGTATGCAAAAATCCCTCCAATTATGCCAATTATTATTACTGCAATTACCGTTATTCCTAGACAGCCAAGGCCTGCTAAAACTCCTTTTTTCATGATTAGTGTAGTTTTAAATAATCCCCTGTATTAGTAGAATTATAGTGTTTATAGTTGTTTCTTAATTTTAATGAGTTCTGTTTTAACGCGTTCTAGTTTTTGAATGATATCAAAATTGGACAAGGTCTTTTGTTTTTCTTCTCTTAAGTGCGTTTTAGCCCCTTCTAGTGTAAACCCTCGTTCTTTTACAAGGTGGTAAATGAGTTGTAGATTTTTAATATCCTGAGGGGTGAACTTTCGGTTTCCCTTAGCGTTCTTTTTAGGTTTTAGAACATCGAATTCCTTTTCCCAAAAACGTATGAGTGATGTGTTTACGTCAAATGCGCGAGCTACCTCCCCAATTCCATAATAACGTCTTTCCGGTAGGTCTATCTGCATTAATCCAGGGATTGATTTTCTTGGTTAGCGTACTTCAACATGTTTTCGAATTCTTCGGGAGATAAACTTCCATAGTAGAAATTAATAGGATTAATACGATCTTTCTCCTTCCAAACCTCATAGTGTAAGTGCGGTGCTTCAGACCTTCCCGTGCTACCTACAAAACCAATAAGGTCACCACGTTTTACTTTCTGTCCTTTTTTAACGTTGTACTTGCTTAGGTGTGCGTACAAACTTAAATAACCATACCCATGGTCTATTCTAATATGTTTTCCGTAGCCAGATGAGTTGTTGTCCGCCCTCGTTACTTTGCCATCTCCAGAAGCATAAATGGGGGTGCCTTTAGGTGCGGTAAAATCCATTCCATAATGCATTTTCCGTGCTTTTGTAAAAGGGTCGGAGCGCCACCCGTAACCAGATGCCATGCGTGTAAGGTCTTCATTGTTAATGGGTTGAATTGCTGGAATGGAAACTAAGAGTTTTTCTTTCTCTTCGGCCAGTTTAGTGATTTCATCCAAGGATTTGGATTGTATGGCCATTTGTTTTTTAATGATATCCAAACGTTTTGTGGTGGAGATAATCATCTCTGAATTATTGAAGCCTTCTAAGGATTTATACCTGTTTATACCACCAAACCCTGCTTTCCGTTGCTCTTCTGGAATGGGGTTGGCTTCGAAATAGAGTCGGTATATGTTGTTGTCGCGGTCTTCAATGTTGGCGAGAACCTCTTCAATCTGTCCCATTTTTCTATCCAAAAGATCAAACTGAAGCTCATAGTTTTTTACTTCACGCTGTAAAGAAAGTTCCCTAGGGGTGTTAATAAGATTGGTGTTCAAAAGTAATAGTAAACCTAGAAAACCGAAAAGCAGTGAGCCTAAAAAGAAAAACACGATATTCCGATATCGCTTGGATTTTTCGGGTTCAATTTTCCGGTAAGAAAGGGTATCCGGGTCGTAATAGTATTTTACTTTAGACATGAATAGATTTTATCCTATTTTTGTTCTTTCGTTTTAACATAACAAACAAATATAAAAATTGTTTTCAATAAACAGTTAAAATTTGTAAAAGCTTAGCATTTTAGATGAATTCCAAGGATATACGAAAGCAATTTTTAAACTTTTTCGAAAGCAAAAAGCACAAGATTGTGGCTTCTGCTCCAATGGTCATAAAAGATGATCCAACCCTGCTTTTTACCAATGCGGGAATGAACCAGTTCAAAGAATATTTCCTAGGTATTTCTGCGCCTAAAAATGCACGTGTGACGGACACCCAAAAGTGTCTAAGGGTAAGTGGTAAGCATAACGATTTGGAAGAGGTTGGTAAGGATACCTACCACCATACCATGTTCGAGATGTTGGGCAACTGGAGCTTTGGGGATTATTTTAAGGAGGAGGCCATTACCTGGGCTTGGGAATTATTGACAGAGGTCTTTAAGATAGATGAAGATAGTTTATACGTTTCGGTCTTTGAAGGAAGTACCGACGCCGATAAACTAGGTAAGGATAGTGAGGCCTATGATTTATGGAAAAGAATAGTTCCAGAGGACCGCATCATCATGGGCAATAAAAAGGACAACTTCTGGGAGATGGGTGATCAAGGCCCTTGTGGTCCTTGTTCGGAAATTCATGTAGATATACGTTCCAAGGAAGATAAAGCAAAAGTTTCCGGTGCAAGTCTGGTCAATGCAGACCATCCTTTGGTAGTAGAAATATGGAACTTGGTCTTTATGCAGTACAACCGAAAAGCGGACGGTACTTTAGAGAACCTTCCTGCTAAACATGTAGATACAGGAATGGGTTTTGAGCGTCTTTGTATGGTGCTTCAAAATGTAAAGTCTAATTACGATACCGATGTTTTTACGCCGTTGATTCGGGAGATAGAGACCATTACAAATGCCGCTTATGGTAAAGACGAGGAGGTAGATATCGCAATCCGAGTTATTGCCGATCATATAAGAGCCGTGGCTTTCTCTATAGCCGATGGGCAATTGCCCAGTAATACGGGAGCTGGGTATGTAATCCGTCGTATTTTAAGGCGTGCCGTGCGTTATGGTTTTACCTTCTTGGGTACCAAAGAGCCTTTTATGTATCGTTTGGTCAATATACTCACCCAAGGTATGGGAGAGGCATTTCCAGAATTGAAAGAGCAAAAGCAATTGATACAAAATGTAATCAAAGAAGAAGAGCATTCCTTTCTTAAGACTTTAGATCAGGGATTGGTGCTTTTAGATTCTATTATTGCCAATACCAAGAACAAAAAAGTAGCTGGCGCAAAGGCTTTTGAGCTGTATGATACTTTTGGTTTTCCTATTGATTTAACAGCATTGATTCTTAATGAAAAAGGTTATGAGTTGGATGAAGCCGGATTTGAGGCAGCTATGCAGCAGCAAAAAAACCGTTCTAAATCTGCCTCCGAAATTTCTAAACAAGATTGGAAGGTATTAGCAATTGATACGGAACAAGAATTTGTTGGCTATGATTTGTTGGAAGCTGACGTAAAAATTGTGAAGTACCGTAAGGTTACTTCTAAAAAGGATGGCGTTCAATATCAACTGGTATTCAATTTAACGCCTTTCTATGCAGAAGGTGGTGGACAAGTAGGGGATAAGGGTTACTTGGAGCCTACGGATGGTGATGTAGTTTACATTATCGATACGAAAAGGGAAAACAACGAAATAGTACATTTTGCAAAAAGCCTTCCTAAAAAATTAGAGGGAAGCTTTAAGGCTGTGGTCGATGCCAAACAGCGTCAAAGAACAGAAGCTAACCATACGGCAACACATTTGTTACATCAAGCCTTACGGGAAATTTTAGGAACCCATGTAGAGCAAAAAGGCTCTGCGGTACATTCTAAGTACCTGCGTTTTGACTTCTCCCATTTTTCAAAGCTTACATTAGATGAGTTACGGCAAGTAGAAGATTTCGTTAATGCGCGTATAGAGGGCCAATTGCCTTTACAAGAGCAGCGCAATATTCCTATGAAAGAGGCTTTAGAATCGGGGGCAATGGCACTATTCGGAGAAAAGTATGGCGATACGGTACGTACCATAAAATTTGGGCAGTCGGTTGAGCTATGTGGTGGAACGCACGTTGAAAATACCAGTGCTATTTGGCATTTTAAAATAAAATCGGAAGGAGCCGTTGCTGCTGGAATACGAAGAATAGAGGCGATTACAAGTGATGCGGTAAAGGATTTTTACTTTGAAAATAACCGCTCGCTTTATGAGATAAAAGATGTTCTTGGTAATGCCCAAGACCCTGTGAAAGCAGTAGCTAATCTTCAAGAAGAAAATGCAGATTTGAAGAAGCAAGTAGCGCACCTACTAAAAGAAAAAGCAAAAAATCTAAAAGGAGAATTAGCGCAGGAATTAGAAGAGGTTAACGGTGTTCGGTTTTTGGCTAAGAAAATAGATTTAGATGCAGCCGGAATAAAAGACCTTTCTTTTGAGATGGGTCAAAACCAAAAAGATTTGTTCTTGTTGTTCGGTACCGAGCAAAACGGTAAGGCCTTGTTGTCTTGCTATATTTCCAAGGAAGTTGTTGCTGCTAAAAATTTGAATGCAGGAACTATTGTTCGTGAATTGGGCAAATTTATTAAAGGTGGTGGTGGCGGCCAACCTTTCTTCGCAACTGCAGGAGGTAAAAACCCGGGGGGCATCTCTGAAGCTTTGGAGAAGGTTCGAAACTACTTAAAATAATAAGTGTTTAGGGTTTGTCCTCAATTCATAGTGCGTATTGAAATAAAATTCTGGGAACTTATTATATGAAACTTCAAACCCAAATACCCTTAACAAGGGCAAATAACCCAATTGATTATTCAAGTCAATTACTTGTTTTGGGTTCTTGTTTTTCGGAGAATATTGGGGCTAAACTCGATTACTTCAAATTTCAAACTGTACAAAATCCATTTGGTATCCTGTTTCATCCTTTGGCGATTGAAAACTTGATTTCAAGAGCTGTAAAAAAAGAATACTATTCGGCAGACGATTTGTTCTTTTTGAACGAACGTTGGCATTGTTTTGATGTACACTCTAGTTTAAGCGATGTACGCAGAGATGCACTTTTAGAAAACTTAAATGCTCAACTTGTTAGAACAGAAAATCAACTAAGGCTAGCGACCCATATATTAATTACCTTGGGTACGGCGTGGGTTTACCAAAAAAAGCAAACGGGAAAAATGGTGGCAAACTGCCATAAAGTGCCGCAAAAGGAGTTCAAGAAGCACTTGCTGACCGTAAACGAAATAACGGCAAGTCTACAGAGGTCAGTGCAACATATTGAAAGCATCAATAAAAAAGCACAACTCATTTTCACCATTTCCCCCGTACGCCACCTAAAAGATGGTTTTATAGAAAACGAACGAAGCAAGTCACATTTGATAACGGCAATTCACACAATACTAAGTATTCCCCCTTCGGGGGCTAGGGGGATTTATTTCCCTTCCTACGAAATCATGATGGACGAGCTGCGCGATTATCGTTTTTATAAAATGGATATGATTCACCCAAACACCTTAGCTATTGATTATATCTGGGAAAAATTTTCCAAGGTGTGGATCTCAGATGATGCACAGGTTACTGTGAAAAAGGTGGAAGAAATCCAAAGAGGATTGCGTCATAGGCCATTTAATCCAAATTCGGAACAACATCAAAGATTTCAAGAGTCGCTCAAGGAGAAAATCTCGTATATTAAAAAAGAGCATCCTTTTATGACGTTCGAATAGGGGATTGGAGTCACCGCCTTTGTGTAACGAACGGTTTGTTTAAAGCGTATAGTATGAAAAAATTTTTAATAGGATCAGTAATTGCACTGGCCATAGTTTTGGTATTTCGTTCTTGTGGTAAGGAAAAGGAATCCGAAGCAATTCTTAAGGAAAATTCCATGCTCATTCAAGAGCGAATAGCTAACGTTTCTAAGCTTATTGTTACCGAAGGTCATTTTGCAGAAGTTTATAATTACAAGGATTCTAAAGAACTTTTTGGTCCGCTACTTACGGCAGATAAAAAAGCATTGGTAGTTGTAAATGCAGCGGTGACCATAGGGTATGATCTTTCTAAAATTGAATTTACAGTGGACGAGGAAAAGAGAACGCTTCACATTGATAAAATTCCTGAACCGGAAATAACCCTAAACCCGGATTTTGAATATTACGATGTTACTGCAGATTACCTAAATCCTTTTGAGGCAAAAGACTACAATGCGATAAAGAATAATGTTAAAGCGTCTTTATTGAAAAAAGTAGAAGCATCAACTTTGAAAACGAATGCTAAGAATAGATTATTGAGCGAGCTTCAGCAATTTTATGTACTGACCAATAGCTTGGGTTGGACTTTGATCTATCAGGATAAAGAAATTGACGAAGACTTTTATCCAATCCTGTTGAAAAACTAAGTTTTTAATAGTTAAAATATTCAAAAACAATTAGTTATGCTGTATATTGATGTTCTATCACATAAAATGGCATCAAAATGAAACAGACCAGACCAACAAACTACAGAAGAAAGTTTTTGAAAACAAGCGGCATGTTAGGTGCTGGATTTTTACTGCCTAACATGTCCATAGCCAAAACCACCGCTTTCGTAGATGGAAATGTCCACCAGTTCGGCAAACGTGAAGGATATACTGATCAAGTAAGTATTCTTGTTTCTATGATGGACTGGATGCGGTCTACGGTGCTTCGTTCAGTTAGTGGAATATCACAGAAAGAACTAGATTTTCTTTTGGACGAGGAGTCTAATTCTATTGGTGCCATGCTAATGCATCTTGCTGCCACGGAGCGTTTTTATCAAATCCATACCTTCGATTAAAGGGAGTGGGGAGATTTTGATAAGAAAGACACTGATATGTGGAACGTTGGGAGCCGTTTGGGAGATGCCGCAAGGAAGGAGTTAAAGGGAAAGCCACTTTCCTTTTATACCGATCATCTTGCCGAGGTGCGGGAAAATACGAAAACCATGCTAAAAACCAAGAGCGACGATTGGCTTTATGTAGAGACGGATTTCTTTGGAGGACAGCCTACGAATAACTATTGTAAATGGTTTCATGTAGTAGAACATGAGTCCAATCACAACGGTCAAATAAAATATATAAAAAGTAGGGTGGTTTAAGTGGTTTTTACTGGTTCAACGAGATTTAAACCATCGTCGATGAGGTGCCCCAAGCTAGGATTGTCCTGTTTTACTTTTTCTAGATGTTGCTTTATTTCCGTTGCAAAACCAGTATCCCCGTTAGTAACCGCCAGTTCATAAAGTTCTACGGATAATAACCAGTCTTTCGAAAATTTCTGCTGTACTTCCTTAAAAACCTTATGTCTGGAGATAGTCGTGTTTTTACCTTCTCTAAATTCCCGTATTTGGTGGTAATATGTTTCTAATTCATTAGCGGTGTCGTCATTCGTATTGGCTATGGTTTTGCTAAGTTCGTGGTCTATAAGGTCAAAACTTTTTAAGTCTGCAGGGCCATTAAATGCAGAAACAATATGCTCACCAATAGCCATATTATAAAGCTCCTTCTCGGATTTAAATAGCACTTTTCCTTTATGGGTCACCTTACAATTTTCAAAGGTTATTAAGATGATCTGTCCCTGTAAATTACGGGTGCCCGTGATAATTTTACCGCTTACGTTGATGTTACCAACAAAATCAAGTGAAACATGTTCTCCTTCATAAATTTTATATGCCTTTAGATCTCTAGGGCTCATCTCTTCTATGGGAATGTTAATGCCTTTTAACCTGCCTATGGGTGATCCAAAACCTGTTGCGTGTTGGTTGGTATCCTGCCCTACCAATTCTTTCTCTCTGTAGGCCAAGGCAGATTTTCCTTTGGTCTGGAAATAAATAGGGGAGCCGTCATGCGCAATAACATTATTAAAATTTCCAGATACTTGAAGTCCGGTACTAAGTTCAATAGTGCCTAATTCTTTAGAATTAATCAGTTTTTGAATCCCGCTTAGTCCACCGGTACGTAAGGCCATGGTGTTAGCAAAATCTTCTAAAACTTGACTCAGAAAGGCAAAATCTGGAGTTACAAATAGCTGGGGTTGTGGTTTGGTAATATCAAAAGGAGTGTGGGCGGCCGCTATGGAATATGGTATTTTTTTTACTTCATCTGTCATGCACCACGCACTTTCCCCTATTGAGGATAAAAGCCCTGCGCCATAGATTTTTGGGTTTTCGATCGTACCTATTAAGCCATATTCCACGGTCCACCAATGCAGATTTCTTATTAGGGCCATTTCACTAGGTTCGCCCATATTTTCCTGTAATTCCTCGATAAGTTTTTCGGCTTCCTCTATTTCTGAATTCGCTGTACCCTGTGCTTCCTTGATTATGGATAGATGACGCACGGCTTCGTAGAGTTCAAAATCCTTTGCGCTAGAAACCGCTTTACAACCAATTTCTCCAAAACGTCTTAAATATTCTGAATACTCTGGGTTAGCGATAATAGGTGCGTGGCCGGCACCTTCGTGAATGATATCCGGGGCAGGAGTATATTCAATATGTTCTAACTGACGAATATCCGATGCAATGACTAATACGTTATAGGCCTGAAATTCCATGAATGCTGCCGGAGGAATAAATCCGTCAACCGCAACTGCGGCCCACCCAAGGTCTTTTAGAATTCGGTTCATGCCATACATGTTTGGAATATGGTCTATAGCGATTCCGGTTTTTTGTAGTCCGTCCAAATAAGAGCCGTGCGCTACTTGGCTAAGGTAGTCTACATTTTTTCGCATAACGTAGCGCCATACCGCTTGGTTAATTGCGGTATAGTCCTCGTAATTTTGAGGCTTTATGTATTGCTTCAGGTGTTGGGGAAGCTTATCTAAAATGGGATTGCTTTCGTAGGTCATAATTAAAGCGTTTTTATAGGATTTCCCTTAGCATCGTACAAAGAGCGCATTGAAAATACTTCTGGAGAATCACCTTGTAATTGGTGAAGTTCTAATTTTTCCTTAGTGTCTGTTAGCGTCGGTATAGCACCAATCGGTATCCACCATAAAATAAATTGAGATGGTTTAGAAAGGTCGAACCACTTTTTTTTATGCTTTAGAAAATAGCTATGAACAGAACCATACACAAAATTTTTAAAGGATTCCATGTCTTCCCAAACACTGATGTTAATGGCCATCATTTCGTCTTGAAAAGGTGATTCCAAGTAAGACGCGGAGCGGCCTTCCTCGTCTTTTAAACGCCAGACAAAACCTTTGCTTTCCTCTGCAAATTTGTTCACCGGCTCCAAAAAGTCTACAAACTCCTTCATTGTTGGATGGGTCAAAGGGGCTTTAAAACTTGAAATGTTGGCTTGGGCCAGATGATACATAGATACTATTTTCTATTAAAGATATTTATTTTGGTTATTAGTCAAAAAAAAATAAGGTATATTAGGGATAATTCCTTTAATAGGATATAGTGGAAGGAAAAAATATTAAATTGAGTTGTGTTTAAACGAATTATAAGGAATTGTTATGGTAGAAAAATTGGATGCGATAGATCGCGGGATTTTAAAAATCCTAGAAAAGGATGCTAAAACCGTTGCGAAATCAATTGCCGAGCAGTTGGGTCTCACAAAAACACCGGTTTACGAACGAATTAAAAGATTGGAAAAAGAGGGCTATATTAAAAATTATGTAGCTGTTCTAAATACGGATAAGATTGAGCAAAGTATAACGGTATTCAGTTTTGTGTCCCTTGAGGCTCAAAAAGGAAGCTTAATGGACGATTTTCTTGATAAAGTAATGCGTTTCAATGAAGTCTCGGAGTGCTATGTAGTAGGAGGCGAGTTCGATTTTTTGTTGAAAGTAACGGTAAAGAACTTGGATGCCTATTATGTCTTTGCAAAATCAAAAATTGCCACTTTGGCCAACATAGGTGCTGTAAAAAGTGCCTTTGTGCTTAACGAAGCAAAAAACCAACAACAATTTCCTTTGTTGTAAGTAAATAAAAAAACCTGCAATGTATCGGGTACAAAGCAGGTTTTTGAAAAAGTATTTTTCTCTTATTTGGATACTAGTGCATCAGGCGGATATTGCTCCAAAATCTGTGCTACAAATTGTTGAATACGTTCTTCTTTTTTTCTGATGTTCTTGGTATTGGCCAGTGTTCCCTCACCTTTTCCCTGCCATACCAACTCTTTACTTTTTGTGTCGATAAGGTCTATGTATAGCGATCCTTCGGTTGAGGTACTTACAGCAGGTCCACCGCCCCAGCCCCAGCCAAGTCCAGGTCCCCAACCGAGACCTCCCCAGCCCCAGCCCCAGCCACCAAAACCTCCCCAGCCACCCCAGCCGAAGTTGTTATTGTAGACATCAACTCTTTCTTGTTCTTTGGTAAATATACTTACCAATAGGTCCGGGCTTTCGGATTTAACGAAACCTCTTGAGGCCATTTCCGTTTCTATTGCTCTAAGAATACGTTTTTTGTCCAAGTCGGATATTTGCGCCTTGTCGATACCGGTTTTATAGAAGGCATATGACTTGTAGCCATTAAAATCAGCTTTCTGGTCATAATCGGATAACACACGAACAGAGGAACAGGAACTTAGGAAGAATAATGCGAGCACCGGAAGGGCTAATAATTTAAATGTATTCATAACAATAGTTTTTTTAGTTTACGGACTTTTTCTCATCAATATGGCTTCAAAAATCATGCCGAACGCTGCTTTTTTGCTATTGTGTGTTCGTTTTTGGGTCGTATCCGTAGGGGCAATGCCTACAACCGCTTTCACAGCAATACCCTCTTTTTAAATGAAATTGTTTGGTAAAGACCCTATAGCCTTCGTCTGACCAGTAAAAATCTCCATCTTCAATAGGGATAATCTTCTTCATTTATGCTGTGGCTTATAATACCAGTAAAGTTAAAGAATTTCTGTTGATAACCTTTTTATTGGGGTTTGTAAAGCACCTATTTTATTGTAGTTGGGACCTTGGTATACGTTTTGTCGGTTTTGTTGGCAAGAAAACAATTAATTTGTCGTAGACTTCTTTGTAAGAATTATCTTTGTTTAGAATCAATATTTTAACGCGTTAATGATTTTAGTTTTTAAACATTTTTTCTATAAAAACTATGTAGGTCTTTCCCTCTGGCCATTTATATTTTTGAAGAGTAATTCCCTTAAGGCGGATACCGTGCTTATTAACCATGAGAAAATACATCTAAGGCAACAACAAGAGTTATTACTGCTACCCTTTTATGTGCTGTATATTACGGAGTGGCTATTGCGGGCTATCTTCTATTTGGATAGTTATCGTGCTTATCAAAATATAAGCTTTGAAAGAGAGGCTTATGTTAATGAAAATCAATTGGACTATTTGTCCCATCGCAAACCGTTCAGCTTTATTAAATACCTTTGTCGCTGAAAATAGGTTGAATTGCAATCCGAAAATCATTTCGTAGAACTTCCAATTTTACTGGAAAAAGGAATCACACTAGCTCTAAAGCGTGAGGATTTGCTGCATCCGTTTATTTCAGGAAACAAATACCGAAAACTAAAGTACAATCTAGAGGAAGCCAAGTATCAAAAAGAACACACCTTGCTCACTTTTGGCGGGGCGTATTCTAATCATATTGCAGCATTGTCCTATGCGGGAAGAGAAAAAGGTTTTGTAACAATCGGCATAATAAGGGGGGAGGAACTAAAGGAGAAGTGGCAGGAGAATCCGACACTGGCATTTGCTCACGAGAACGGTATGTCCTTTAAATTCATGTCAAGGGCAGCTTACAGAAAGAAGACCGATCCGGCATTTCTTCTAGAACTTGAAAAAGAGTACGGGTCCTTCTATCTGGTCCCTGAGGGCGGTACCAATACTTTGGCGATAAAGGGTTGTGAAGAGATTTTGGACATGGCAGACCATGATTTCGATACGATCTGTACCTGCGTAGGAACTGGTGGTACTATGGCCGGTTTAATTAATACTATAGAGCCACATCAAACAGTTATGGGCTTTTCTGCTTTAAAGGGAGATTTTTTGAATGCTGAGCTTACGAAGCTAACTTCTAAGAAAAATTGGAAATTGATAACGCATTATCACTTTGGGGGATATGGAAAAATAACCGAAGAACTGGTTGGTTTCATGAACACGTTTAAAGAAACGACAGGTATTCCTTTAGACCCTATCTATACAGGAAAAATGCTTTATGGGTTGTTGGATATGATTAGGAATGATAATTTTGCTAAAGGAACCAAGATATTGGCCATTCACACGGGAGGGCTTCAAGGTATTACGGGAATGAACATAAAGCTGAAAAAGAAAAATTTACCTTTGTTGCATATATGAACAAGAAAATAATAATGCTATTGGTGTTGAGCATCCTAATGATAGGTTGTAAAAGCAAAAAAGCATATTCAGATAATTTACGCACAAAAAATGTGCTCTCTGAACGTAGAAAGAAAAAAGTGAAGACTCCGGTAGTCGCTACCAATACGGATACTTCTTTACCCAAGGATTCGGGGAAATTTGTCTCCTTTAGCATAGCATCCATTCCGGAATATATCGACACATTTTCTGAGATTGCGCAGTTAGAAATGAAGGCATACGGTATCCCTGCCAGTATTACCTTGGCACAAGGGCTATTAGAAAGTGGTTTTGGTAAGGGCGAGTTGGCCATGAAGACCAATAACCATTTTGGCATTAAATGTCATAAAGGATGGCAGGGCGATTATGATTTCCATGATGATGATGAAAAAGGGGAATGTTTTAGAAAATACAATCATCCCATGTTCTCTTTCCGAGACCATAGTATTTTCTTGACCACCAGAAGTAGGTATGCGTTCTTATTCGATTATAGAAATACAGACTATAAAAAATGGGCCTATGGACTTCGTAAGGCAGGTTATGCTACGGACAAGCGATACCCACAAAAGCTAATCTATCTCATAGAAAAACATCAATTATACACCTACGATACCGAGATTTCAAAAGCGGGTTACGGGAAAAATGTTGTGGTTGCTACTGAGACTGATGCAGTACATATTGTAAAAAAGGGAGATACGCTCTATTCGCTTTCCCGTAAATATTACGTTTCCGTAGATAAGTTGATGCAGATGAACAATCTTAGAAGCTCCAACCTTTCCGTTGGACAAAAACTTATGGTACGAACTACCGATATTAACAAATAGCAGATGATATATAAAAGAAGCAGTGCTTTGTTTGCTGAAGCAAAGCAATACATTCCAGGAGGTGTAAATTCTCCCGTACGAGCATTCAAAGCGGTCGGTGGTGATCCTATTTTTGTGAAGGAGGCCAAGGGAGCGTATTTGTACGATGAAGACGGTAACAAGCTGATAGACTATATCGCCTCTTGGGGCCCATTGATTTTAGGGCACGCCCATGCGCCGGTAATCGATGCTATTATAGAAAAGGCTCAAAAAGGAACTTCGTTCGGGATGCCCACCGAGATTGAGACCGAGTTGGCAAAGTTGGCCATTTCCATGGTGCCCCATATAGATAAAATTAGATTCGTGAACAGCGGTACGGAGGCTTGTATGAGTGCCGTGCGTTTAGCTCGTGGCTATACGGGAAAGGATAAGATTATAAAATTCGCTGGTTGCTACCACGGCCATTCGGATTCTTTTCTGATTCAGGCAGGTAGTGGTGCCGTTACTTTTGGGAGTCCCAATAGTCCTGGCGTTACGCAAGGAACCGCCAAGGATACCTTGCTCGCGGATTATAACGATTTGGAGGGAGTGCAAAAGCTTGTGAAGGCAAATAAAGGAGAAATCGCAGCTATTATTATTGAACCAGTCGCCG
The DNA here is from genome assembly GCF_044594925.1 of Maribacter sp. R77961. Lineage (GTDB taxonomy): Bacteria > Bacteroidota > Bacteroidia > Flavobacteriales > Flavobacteriaceae > Maribacter. Next base: position 3,957,590 of record NZ_CP138991.1, read on the forward strand.
GGAATATGGGTTGTATTGTTCCTAAGGATGTATTTATGAAAGGCCTTCGCGAATTGTGTACAGAGGAAGGTATCCTGCTCATTTTTGATGAGGTGATGACGGGCTTTCGTTTGGCAAGAGGTGGCGCACAGGAAGCCTTAGGGATTCAGGCAGATATTGTCACTTTTGGAAAAGTTATAGGAGGAGGGCTCCCGGTAGGTGCTTTCGCTGCTAAAGCGGATGTCATGAATCATTTGGCACCCGATGGGCCGGTATATCAAGCCGGTACCTTAAGCGGCAATCCGTTGGCAATGAGCGCAGGTTTGGCGATGCTAACCGAACTGAATAACAAGCCTCAGATTTTTGAGAGCTTAGCGAAAAAAACAGAATACTTACATAAAGGATTGGATGAGGTATTGTCCATGAAGAAAATGGACTATCAAATAAACCGTTTTGGCAGTATGATATCGGTACATTTTACTGATACGCCAGTAGTTGATTTTACAACTTCGGCCAAAGGAAATAATGATATGTTCAAAAAATATTTTCACGGAATGCTGGAGCAAGGCGTATACTTGCCGCCAAGTGCTTTTGAAAGCTATTTTTTAAATGATGCACTAAGCTACGAGGATCTGGATGCTACTATTGCCGCGTTAAAGAACATAGCGTTTTAAACTGTTTTTATTTCTTTAATCAGTTTAATACTATCCGAAAGATGAGTCCAAATCACTATCGGAACCACTGTGGCAGGTAGCAAAATGAAAGGAAAGTACATTACCCCTCTATTGGGTTGGTCAAATCCGAATTGTTGAAAGGGGAGTTCGGCGGACAATATTCCATTCACTAGTATAAAAAGTACAAGAACAAGTCCTATCATGTTCCAAAGCAATAAGATATACTTGGTCACTATGTTTTTTAGCAATAACCATCCCATAATTGGAGCCGTAATCCCCATTAGTATGTCATAGTTTCTTCCTTCGAACGTCATTAATTCAGGAACCATCTTATGAATGAAAAGCGCATATAGTACTAGTTCTACAGGTAAGCGAACTACATGTAAAAAAGTACTGATTTTTGTATTTCTTTTCTCAAAAATCCATTTTTGCTGCTTAGGCAATAACCCGTAAATAATTATAAGCACAGCTGGTACTAATACTAGACCAAATCTCGGAGGTATGGAATCGGTCACTTTATAAAACCCCGAATAAGCTAGTATGCTGTGTAATGCAGACCATAGTATAATAAGGAATAGTAGCGTTTTTGGTTTTCCGTTAGCATAATAAAAAAAACCAATAGTTAGTAGAGAGGTTGCGAGGAAAAGTACTGAAATCCATGGGGGAAGTAACTCGATCATTCCTTTAGTCTATTGTATTTTTTTAAAGTTTCGATGAGTAGGTCGTGTGGTAAAGCATATGCTGTATTTCCATTGATTCCTTCCATGGTTTCTGCCGCAATCATAGCGTTGATGATCGCTTCTTGCACGGCTTGTACCGTTGCTTCGAAAACGGGCATTAATTTGTCGTTTGGCATGGACTTTACCGTTGTTGTTTCATCCCTGTTAAAAGCATTTTCATTGGCTGTGGAAAAGGCCAAGAAGATATCACCAGAGCCATTACTTCCCCTTCCACCCACAATACCAACACCTAATGGAATTCTTTGTGCTACGCGTTTTAATTGGTGTGGTAATAGTGGAGCGTCAGTAGCCACGATAACGATGATGGAGCCGTCACCTTCCTGTCTTCTAGATTTTGGCGGTCCGTTGAACTTATAGTTCAAGGTATCCTTTAATTCTACGCCAACGGGTACGCCGGCTATGGATAAGTTCCACTTTGCGCCAAAATTAGATTGAACAATTGCCCCAACGGTGTAGCTCTCCTCCTTGATTTTAAAAACGCGTGAAGAAGTTCCTGTTCCTCCTTTATAGCCTAAACACATCATTCCGGTACCTCCTCCTACGTTTCCTTCGGCAATTCTCCCCGATTTTGCGTCCTGTATCGCTTCCAATACATGTTTTTCCTTTACGTGAAAACCATAAATATCATTGAGGAAACCGTCATAGGTTTCAGCCACAACAGGGTACGTATACCACCAATCCTCACCGCTATACCAATCTGTGTCCACATACCATTTTAAAACCGCATCGCGAACCACACCAACGCTATTGGTATTGGTGATCATAATAGGAGTTTCTAGAAAACCGGATTCCGTTACCCAGGTGGTACCCGTCATTTCTCCATTACCGTTTAGACTGTACCAGTTGGCATAGACGGGACTGAACTTTTTCGCTTTTCCTCTTGGAAATATTGCCGTAACCCCAGTTCTAATGGGACCTTTTCCAACGATGTTATCTCCTTTTCCTGATATAATGGTACTATAGCCTACTTCTACACCCTTAACATCCGTTATAGTATTGAACATGCCCGTTTTACCAACGAACGGCACACCTATGTCCCTTGCTCTTGGTTTCTGTCCGTTTATATTAAAATAGATAAGCAGTACGATAAAAGTAATTCGTGTTTTTTTCATTTTCCTTAGTGTTATACAAACGGGCGTAGCCACTGACAATGGTTTAAAGATAGCACCTTGTGCTTAGGGTCAACGTTTAAAATCCTTGAATTAAGGATTTAAGAACGGCGAGGGTTATTTTAAATTACGTTCCTTCAAAAGTTTTTCAATTGCTGTTTTTTTGTATTTGCTCTTGTTCGCTAATTTATAGATGGCATAAATCAGTAACAAGCCGAAGAAATAATTAAAATTATCGGCGGCAATACCGTAGATTAGAATTCCCACCAAAACACCGATTAGCGTAGCATCAATAGTATTCGAGGTCTTTAATTTTTTGGCTTCAATCAATAGTTCCTCATCCGTTAATTCATTTAGTTCCTTTTTCATATTACTGTAGCTTTACCCTTCTTGTAAATTTTTTCTGCAACGGTTCAATCCAAAATTGGACTACTTTTCCTTCTCTTTCGTAGAAATATGCTTTCTTTCCTTTGATAATCACTTTTTTACTCCTTGGCATTCTTTCTTTGTCAACTGGCACTGAAATGTTTATTTCTATGTAGTCCGTTTGTTCTATTTTTAAGTCAGTCTCTATTGGTTCGATAAAGCCATAGGTGTAAACTCCTAATTTATTAAAGTTCTTTTTTGCAATTCGAAAGGTGTTAGAGGAATCCACTATTATCTGATTTTTAATTCGTGGAGCCCATGCACATTTCCGAATATAGGCCTTGCGAAGTAAATGGATGTTCTTTTTTTTCTTACCAAAATAAAGGGTTAGTGTCTCAAAATCAGCAAGCTCTGTGTTGGTTAGTTTATTATTTTCGTAATAATCAACATAGTGGTTTACCTTTATTTCGATAGAATCGTTTAATCCGATTATCTTTTCATTTATGGAAACTTTAGGTGTACGCCTCTTTAAATGAGGATTTAGAATAACCTCTTTTCCTTTTATAATCCAATTTCCTTCGTTACTAAATTTCTTAAAAGTTCGGGGGTAGATATAATCTACAGTATTTAGTTTAAAAGTTCTATCATTTTTCAATTGTAACACCGTAGTAGGGGATAATCCCAAAGTCCAGTCTCCATAAACCCCACTAACATCAGTTACCGATTTTTGTGCGTTTAAATTGAAAACGATAAAAAGAATTGCGGTTATGTAAGCTGTTTTTTTCAAATTGTGTAGAACGGTCACGGCTCGTATGTTTGTTTCTTAGGTTGAAGATAAGATATTTAGGATAATCCATTAGCTTAAAGGGAAGTGTGGTTTCGTGTTTCGGCCAGATACTTAAAATGGATATCGTTGCTTAGGTCTACACACTTCCCAAGCTAATGTTTTAAAACATTAGCTTGGGAAGTGAACAAAAGCTAGAATAGAAGGGACAGAGAGGTCTCGGCTAGATACACTTAAGGTGATATCGTTTCATAGAAATCCCGCCCTTCTATAGTTTTCTTGGAATCCGGACAGTACCTAGACCCTATTTTACAGAGGTCGAATCAAATGCGAGCAAGGATGATAAAGAAGGTTATAGCTTAAAAAAATAATGTTATGGAAAAGCGCTTAAAACAATGTTTGGGTATTGATGTCTCTAAACTAAACTTATCATTATCCCTAGGTTTTCTGACCGATAAGCTGAACAAAGAATTCATATCACATCCAGATGTGCCCAATGATCTGTCAGGTTATAAAGAGCTTTTGAAATGGTTAAGGAAATCGGTGGATGCTAGCGTTGAGCTTTTAGTGGTTATGGAAGCCACGGGAGTTTACCATCAGGGTATCGCCCATTATCTGCATTCCAAAGGTTATTCGGTTTGTGTAATGCAGTCGGGCAGGGTGAAGAGTTATGCCCGTAGTCTTGACCAACGCTCAAAGACAGATGCGCTGGATAGTAAAATGCTCGGTATGCTCGGTCTGGAAAGGTCTATTCGTTTATGGGAGCCACCCAGTGAAGAACTTCAACGCTTAAAAGCATTGAGCAGGGAACGTAGTTCTTTGTTAAAGGATAGGACAATAGAGAACAATCGTCAGGGAGCAATTTCGTCGAGTGTTTATAGGAATGCCAAAGCCCTTAAAAGGCATAAGAACAGGCTGAAACTTATCAATGGTCAAATAGGATCTATAGAAGAAGAAATGCAGGACCTGATATCCAAAAACAAAGTACTGCGGAACAAGATAGGCTTTATGATGAGTATACCTGGTATTTCATTTATATCCGCAGCTACCGTTATAGGAGAGACCTTGGGTTTTGCTTCTATCGTAAACGCGAAACAACTGACCAGCTACGCCGGTTACGATGTTGTCTTGCGAGAGTCGGGGAACTTCAAGGGCAAAACAAGGATCAGCAAAAAGGGTAACAGCCATATTCGTGCCGTTCTACATATGCCTTCGATGACCTGTGTGCGTTGTAATCCAACATTGAAACAATTCTATAACCGACTTAAGCCAAAGAAAGCAAAGCCACTGGTGGCCTTAATAGCGGTTCAGAGAAAGCTGTTGATATTAATGTACACCCTATGGAAAAACGAAGAATTCTATGATGCGGATTTTGAAACTAAAAAGCAGCAAAAGCGTGAAGCCCTTGCTGCGCAGGATAACAACTTGATTGCTCAACTTGTTTCCTAATATTTTAAAGAAAAAGCTTGCTTTTTAACACAGTACCTATGAACAGTACGGGAGGAAACTAGCGTTTGCTTTCCGCCACGCACATAGCGCAATCTTTTGGTTTTGTTTTTTCTTTTTCTGGTCAAAGCGAAATCCCAAAGATTTCGCGACATCATAAATATACACAAACCTTTCTTTTAAGCCCGAAACCCGTATTGTTTATAGGTTTTGTTGTAACACGTTTTTCTATGCTACTTTAAGTGCTCTGTCTAGAACATTTAGATTTCCAATATATTCAGTCCTATGTTCCCAATTCGTAGCAAGTTCAGCCCAAATTTTTTGTCGGTCAATTGCCAGCTGGATTAACGGTTTGTTCTTTTCGTCAATTTTACCTTCATCTACTAATTGACCAAATCCAGTAGCAATAACAGAAATATCTACAGTATAAATGTATTGTGAGTCGTCAAAATTATCGTCATCCAATTGAGATTGGATTAAGGCTCTATCAAGTATTTTTTCATTGTAATCTGATATTCCTTTTTCCGAAACACCTTCGATAGTCCATTTGAGACATTCGTAAGTTTTTTTGCGCGGGTTTTCTTTTTTCCAATCTCTAAACTCAGATAAAGCCATATCTCCTTCGTCCGAACCAAACGGTCCTAATTCATCAATGCACGACCAAAAAAATTCTTCCGGAATTAATTCGAGTGCTCTGGCGTGAGCATTGTCTTCATCAATTCCATATGGTTCGTCTTCGATTTGTCCATCACTAGTGTCCTTTTTATTTTGAGGATTTTCACTATTATTTTTCTTTTTTCCGAAGAGGTTTTCAAAGAATCCCATACTTTTTCTTAAATGTGTTACAACGGTCTCGGCTATGAGTAGTTGCGTGGTTTAGCGATTAATTTTGCAAGTACACACCAAGTTGGAAATTCCGCAGGAATTTCCAAAGTAGACGAGAACAAGCAATTACTTATAGCCATTGTTGTGGTGTCGTTTTTTTTACGCTGACATTGGTTTCACGTTTATTTGTCCACCAATAGCTTTCAGCACTTTCATTATCGTTCCGAATTGTGGTTTTGCTCCATCGGATAAAGCTTTGTAAAGACTCGGTCTGCTCATTCCTGTTTTCTCCGCGATTTTAGTCATTCCGATTGCCTTTGCAATATGTCCAATTGCTACAATCAAATCAGAACTTTCTCCATCTTCGAGAACTGTATTCAGATATTCAGCAATCATTTCTTCGCTATCCAAATAGTCCGCAATATCAAATTTTGTAGTTGCCATTTTATTCGCTTTTTATTCTGTTCCAGATTTTTTTCGCTTTCTCGATGTCCTTTTGTTGGCTTGATTTATCTCCGCCAATTAAAAGAATTACGATTTTGCTCTCTTTTTCTTTAAAATACACGCGATAGCCTTTTGCGTAATTAATTCGCATTTCGCTTATTCCATCGCCAACGGGTTTACAATCTCCAAAATGTTCATCAGTTTCGAGTTTCTGAATTCGGAATAGTATTTTGGATTTCGCTCGTATGTCTTTGAGCTTTCTAATCCACTTATCAAATTCAGATGCCTTTTCGGTAATAATCATTTAGACTGTATCCATTTAGATACAAATATAATCTAAATTTTTGAATTAAAACAGAAGTTTTTGGCGTTCTAAATGTTGGTCTTAAATGCACCACAACACGTTTATATGTCTGTATAAACGTTTATTTCCCACAAGGTACAAAATTTAACCTTTTTACTGTAAATTATAGTTTAATACAAGATGAACGTACATCTATTTTATATATATTTATACGTACTTTTAGAGTACTAATTATATAAAATGACCGTATTGATAAAATATAAAAAACCCTTGCACTACTGCAAAGGTTTTTTCATCCATCATTAAACCAACCAAACTATTTTTTACGTTTTCTTCCTTCTTTAGTTCTATCCTTTCTATCCTTTCTGTGCTTTTGACTCTTATGCTGCATCTTTTCCCACTTGTTGTATTGTGCTTCGGTTAATAGGGTTTTCAGCTCTTGTTTATGGGCTATTTGGGCATCTAGGCGTGCTACCTGGAGTGTGTATTTTTCATCAGCGCTCAGCTTTTCGCCATTTTCTTTTTTCGCCTTATGTGTTTCCATCTTCGCTTTTCGCGCTGCTATATGCGTCGCTAATAAAGATTTCATTTTTCTTTGCTGTTCCTCGTTTAAATCCAAGGCCAAGGTCATCTTTTTGGTCTGTAAGGTCGCCATCTGTTCCGTGCTCAAATCCTTCATGTGGTTTTCACGTCCACGTATATCATCTCTTTGTGCTACTACCGTTATGCCTGTCATTAAAAGCATTGCAAAAACTATTTTTTTCATGTTATCTATTTTTATTGATTTCACAAGTATGACCGTAGCTATTGACAATGGTTTAATGAAGGGTTCTTTTTTAGGAAATTATTAACTCGATAATCTAGATTTATATGTTTAGAGGCTTACGTCGAAATTAAATGCAATTTTCTTTGATTGCTACGCTGGCTTACTCCGAGATAGTTTTCTGGCATTATAGCGGCATGTGGTAAGAAGATTGGTTTTTTTCAATGTTCAGAAAAGCAAAAAAACAGGTCTTAATATGGCCGCAGTACCAGTAAGTCTAAGATGCTGTGCTGAAAATATATGGTACTAAAAAAGCACGGTGCGAACCGTGCTTTTGATTTGGGGAAATTATAATTAGTTATTCGCCTATATCCTCCATAAAAGGGTTTATGGTAATATCCGCTTCCGTTGTCTGCGAGCTATCAATAAGCTTTGTTTCTTCTTTATTGGAAGCATCTACATGATATATTATGGCTGCTATCATAAAACAGCTGAGGTAAATAAGGCTTTTTAGTTTGTTACTCATGATTTGGGGGTTTTTGATTATGCTCCAAAGGTAGCACACGGGTAAGCGCAAAAAAGCCCATTGTTGTGAAATGGGCTTTTCTTGATGGCAAAATGCTATTGTATGTGGTTTAGTAAATCGGGTTATCGATGATATTTGCCTTTCATCGATTGCGCATAAAATCTTACCTCTTTTTAAGTATTTATTTTGGGTCTAAAATCATGGTAATGCGCTCCGCCGTATCCTGTAAATGATATTTGCTCATCCTGTCCGATGTTCTTGACGCCGCATTTCTGATTTCTCGTTTTAGGCTGTTCAGTTCGGCTCTTGCCAAGGAACGGATATCTGACTGACTGGTATTTACCACGGTCGATTTTTGATACCCTCCAAAGGCCGGCTTCTTACCTTGGTTCTCCGCGGTCATTAAATAGGCCAAACGGTCTATGTGTGCTTTTTGAAGGTTTCTGCGGTAGGTATCTATTTTTCTTCCAGAGGGTAACTCTGACCAAATCCCTTTTCGTAAATCGCTCATCATTGCTATCAGTGAGTAGGCCTCGGAACCATTAGCGGTCTCATTTTCAATAAGTCTTGCCATTTTGCCCAGACTCAACATATTGTTCAATGTGCGTACTTGTATAGACCTGATACGTTCTACGAAGCCCGAGTATTGGGTTTTTCCAAAAATATCCTGATCTAACAACCAGTCCGGAGTTTGGAAAAGTTCTTCTTGGATAAATGTCATACAGTTTGCCTGGTGTGCTTTTGCAACGGGTGTATACACCGCACCTTCTTGCTCATAGGTTTTGTGATGTTCATAGACACCACCTATGTTATTGGATACATGGCCCATATACCTATTGTATTGCGAAATGACTTGGCCGTAGAGGGTTTCTAGGTCATCATAGTTTTTACCGTCTTCCTTGGTCCATTCTACCAATTTGGGAACAATACGTTTTAGATTGGCAATGCCGTAGGTACTTGCCTTAATGGCATCGTCACCTAAATCTTCCGTTTGTGAACTTGGGTCAACGATATCTCCTACTTGCTGATGACCAAATCTGTACAGTGGATCGCCAGCGTGTTTTAGTATCCAACTATCCAAGGTCTTTTTCTCTTCTTCCGCAGTTTTGTCCAAAATTGGTTTATAGCCCCATTGTATGGCATACTTGTCATAAACACCAATATCTGGCATTAGAGCTACGCCCTCGTCACCAGGTTGCGCTATATAGTTAAAACGGGCATAGTCCATAATTGAAGGAGCGGTACCGTACTTTTTGGTGAAACTTGCAGATCGTAAGGAATCTACAGGGTAGGCAACACTACTTCCCATGTTATGAGGGAGCCCTAGGGTGTGCCCCACCTCGTGGGAGGAAACAAAACGGATCAACCTGCCCATGACTTCATCCTCAAAGTCAACACCCCTAGCATCTGGGTTAATGGCAGCGGTCTGTACAAAGAACCAGTTACGCAACAAGGTCATTACATTATGGTACCAGTTAATGTCCGATTCCAAGATTTCTCCACTTCTTGGGTCGCTAACATGCGGGCCATTGGCATTTGGTATGGGTGATGCCAAATAACGGACTACGGAATACCTAACGTCCTCAGGGGACCATTCCGGGTCTTCCTCCTTGGTCGGCGGGTCTTTTGCAATAATCGCATTTTTGAATCCGGCCGCCTCAAAAGCAACTTGCCAATCTTCAATACCTTGTTTAATAAAAGGGACCCATTGTTTCGGCGTTGCCCTATCTACATAATAAACGATCTGTTTCTTAGGTTCTACCAGTTCCCCACGGGTATACTTTTCAATATCCTCGTCCTTGACCTCTAAACGCCAACGGTCCAAAAAGGTTATGGTCTTACTTTCTTGTGCGTCTAGGCCGTAATCTACCTGCCCTCTAGCGAACCAGCCTACTCTGCGGTCAAAATAACGGCGTTTCATGGGCTCTTCAGGTAAAAGAACCATAGAATTGTTTATCTCTACAGAAATAGAACCAAGACTTCCATTACTAGGGGCGGCACTGGCCAAATAGGTTTTTACGTGTCTGGCTTCCACGTTCAAGGGATAACTCTTAATGCTTTCGATAAAACTACGGCTCTCGTCCAAGCGGGATACTTTATAGCGTTTTCTGTAAAATTCCGGCATTCCAAAAGCTTTGGTGTCCTTGGTGAATATATTATCCACTTCGATTACCGTAGCCGGATTTAAGGAATCTTTCTTAAGCGCTTTGATATCAAAGGCATACAGCACCGGTTCAAAATTAGAATTTACAACAGCTTCGTGCACGGGAAGGGAGTCTGCAGCGACTACATCATGCGATACCACGCGTACCAATACTTTTTTATCCTTCTTTTCCCAACGCAATACCTGGGTATTGATTTTTCCACCGCCAAAACCGATACGTGATGCGGTTTTGGAGATACGGCTTACCATCAACATTTCTTTATTGAACAGGGAATCCGGGATTTCATAGTAGTGTTTGTCCTCCACCACGTGAACGTCAAAAAGACCTTTGTCCGTCTGGGCATCCTTGGTAATGACCTTGTTGTAAGGCTTTATTTTGTCCTTACTGGGTTTATCATCGGTCTTTTCTGTTTTCTTTTTTTTCTTTTTGAAGATTTGAGCTTCTGCGGTCTGATAACTTAGTGTAAAGACCAAGGTAAGTAGTACAAAGAGTAATTTTTTAGTCATTTCTAGTGTTAGTTTGAGAATTTTTCAAAGAACCGAAAAAATAATTGAAGGAATTGTTAATAAAATCATAAGTCGATTTTGTAACATTTTCCACTTTTTGAAGTCTATTAGAGAAGAAGATATAGAATTATTTTCTGAATTAGTCAAGCTAGAAGCCCTTACTGCAGTAGGGGCTTTGTTTTTTAAAAAAGTAGCGGTAGTATAAATTGAAATAGTCCTACCAACAGGATAACCGCCAGGATATTCAGGAGAATTCCAGCTTTGGCCATTTCATGCACTTTTATATAGCCGCTGGCAAATACTATAGCGTTGGGTGGTGTGGCCATGGGCAGCATAAAGGCACAGCTGCTGGCCATAGTAACGGGAATTAATAAATACACGATAGGAAGTCCTAAACCTATCGCTATACCGGCAACTACGGGAGCCAAAACGGCCACTAGGGCCACGTTGCTCATAAGTTCTGTCATAAAGAGCATAAGAAATATGAGTAGGGTGGCGGTTATGAGTACGCTAATGTCGCTCTCCGCGATGACACCTGCGACCAAATCTACAATACCGGTAACTGACATTCCCTTGGCGAGGGCTAAACCACCACCAAAAAGGATTAAGATGCCCCAAGCTAATTTTTGAGTGTCTTTCCATTCCAGTATAAAACTGCCTTTTTTAAGATTAAAAGGAACTGCAAAAAGGGATATAGCAGCAAAAATACTGATCATGGTATCGGACAGGCCTAGATTGGGAATTAGGCTATTGATGACGGTTCTAAAAACCCACATGAAAATGGTAATTCCAAAAATAACAAGCACCATTTTTTCCCGCTTGCTGGTAGGGCCCAACTTTTGAAGCTCATCTGCTATAATTTCTTTTGAAGCATTGAATTTTAGGGTGCCGCTGGGAAACATCAGTTTTACCAGGACCAAATAGCACATACTTATCATGATGATGGAAAAGGGTAATCCTATGACCATCCATTTAAGAAAAGAGATTTCAATTTGATATTCATTTTCCAAAAGCCCTATTAAAACTGAATTTGGAGGAGTTCCAATAACCGTAGCGATACCACCCGCATTTGCTGAAAATGCGATACCGAGCATAACGCTCAGGGCAAAATTACGGTCCCGTTTGGTAAAACCATCGGCATCGTTAATAAGCAATTGTATCACCGACATGGCTATAGGGAGCATTACTACGGTGCTGGCCGTATTACTGATCCACATGCTGAGTACGGCCGTGGCGATCATAAAACCGAGGACCACCTTATTCGGTGTAGTACCTGTTACTTTAATAATAGATAGTGCTATACGTTTATGCAGATTCACCTTTTCCAAGGCCAATGCCATTACAAATCCGCCAAAAAATAAAAATACAATGGGACTCCCGTAATTGGCACCTACGTCTCCCATGGGCATAATTTTTAGGAGCGGGAACAACAGTAAGGGCAATAGCGCCGTTACCGATATGGAAACAGCCTCCGTTATCCACCAAATAATCATCCAAAGTGCAACGGCAATAACGGCATCGGCGTTTTCACTAATTAGGGCCGAAGGCAGATTTTTGATTATAAGGAAGAATATGGGGCCTGATATAAGGCCTATTTTTTTACCTAATTCCATATTTCTCTAAACTATTGCTTTTTTACGCGTTCCCAAAATGAATTTCCTTTTAAAAGATTTAGGTGTCAATCTAGGGGGTGGTAAAACTATTGGGGAGATTTAAATTGGAAGCATTTTTTTTAGTCTAGCGTTAGGGCTTATGGTTTCAACATTATTGAATAATACGAAGCAATGAACCGTAAAATGAACAATGTCCCATATCAGTTCGGAAAAATTAATTTAAAAGAAGATGCTTTAGCCTAGATTAAGATAAGAATAATGGTTTTGTCTCAATGACCTTTAAAATAACCGTATAGTTGATATACAAAGAGACCTGCGCCCGCAATAATTAAATAGATATTAGCTGCTTTATAAAAAGCCTTATAGCTCTTTTTCGATTTCCATTGGGTAATGACAAAAACTATGGGTATTAATGCTAGTACTTGTCCAAGCTCAACCCCAATATTAAAACATACGATTTTGGATAAAAACTGAGAGGAGCCCACATCAAAAGACTGTAGGCGGGTAGAAAGTCCAAATCCGTGGATTAATCCAAAAATCCATACCATAAGAAGAAGGTTGGGAGATGTTACTTTTAAATAGTTTTTAAACCCTTCTAAATTTTCGAATCCTTTATAGAGTACACTTAAAGCTATGACCGCATCTATGAGATGTTCATTAGCTTTAATGCCTAAATAGGTTGCCCCAATCAGTGTAATGCTATGCCCAATAGTAAAAACGGTGATGAATTTTAAAATATCTTTAAATCCGTTCAAGTAGAAAATAACACCTGCTAGGAATAGCAAATGATCATAACCGGTAAGCATGTGTTTTGCTCCTACGTATATGTAGGATAAAAGTCCTCCATTATTCAATATTTCTTGATCACCCGAACTTACTCCGTGCGCGGCAAGCAGTAAAGGGAATAACAGAAGGGCTCCACTGAGTACATACCTTTTACTACTCATTGGTCTTTTTTTGGCTGTTAAACCATAAAAACAAAGCACCGATCAAAATTATACTACCTATCAATATAACGTATGTCAAATAGTTGTTTTCATGCTCGTGGTCATCTTCATGTGTGTGCGTAGCAGCACTATGAGCATGAGTGGTCTCAAATGTCAAGGTGGTCCAGTTAGATTCATGGGTTAAGCCTTCTTCCTCTGTTTGTGCCAGATGAATGGTTTGAAAGTACCAAATGCCATCGGCAGAAAGATGTGCCTTGGCAATACCATTGGCATTTGTTCGCAGTTGTTGCCCTGTAGCATGTGTATGCGACGCTTCCTTTTCTTCTTGCTTATGAGTGTTTGGTGCCTCGCCATCATGAGAATGGGGACTTGCGGCAGCCGTAACTGTAGCATCATGACTATGCGGTTCGGGGTTGCCATGGGTATGTTCGGCATTGGCCTTATCATTATGGGAGTGACCATGGTTTTCATCGGTTGCAACCGTATCGTGGGAGTGTCCATTTTCTATCGGTCTATAATCTGCATACACTAACTGATTTGCCAAGGGTTTCCCTTTTAATAGAAGCTTTACCGCTAAACTGTCTCCCGTATGCAGCTCATAAGGATTTTCTAAGGGGATAAACTCTATGGGATAACCCAAAGGCTTCTGCCAATCATCGGTTGTAATTGCCCCGACCTGAAAAATAGTTTTAACATGTTTCGAATATTTTTCTACAGCGTTGGTGTTTAAGGCGTTGTTCTGTTTACGCCATTCTAGCATATCATAAATACCCTCATGTTCTAGATAATCATTGAAGGCTTTTGCTTCCATTGCCAGCGACCTGGCTTTGGTAGATACACCAACTACATAGGTTCCCGGCGCTCCAGTTTTAAAATTCAAAAAAGTGGTACTGTCCTTTTCGGTCCATTGGGCGTCGGTGACTTTTTTTCTAACTCCGGCACTTACAATGCTGGCATCTATCATTCTGTCGCGATCTATTACATTTTCACTTTTTTCAAAAGTGCCATTAAATAGCTGAAGTGCTATTGCTGTATTAGGTGCTACAAAATAAGTATTGAGCTTTAAAAACATGGTATGGCTGCAAAGGAGCACAACAATAGAAAAGGCAAAAAACACTTTTTTCATCCTGTATTAGGTTTTACGTTTCGAAAATAAAAGGAATCACTATCATGATTCAAACGTACCTACGTAGAAAAACTAACTAAGTTCAATAAAAAGTCCATTTTCTGTTTTAGATACTTTTGCCAAGTTGTTTTTAGTTAATGCTTTAATGGACTTATCCCATTTTTTGCCGCTAAGTCCTGCTTGAGTTTTTAGCGCCCCAAGATCCATGGTGCCCTCTGGTTTTAATATGGCGACAATGGCTTTTTCTTCATCCGTTAATTCCACCGCCTTTTTCTCTGGTCTCATTTGAGGAAAAAACAACACTTCTTGTATGGAGGAGTTATTGGTCAACAGCATCACTAATCTATCTATACCAATACCTATTCCTGAAGTCGGAGGCATACCATACTCCAGTGCCCGTAAAAAATCTTGGTCAATGAACATGGCTTCATCGTCTCCTTTTGCGGAAAGACGCAACTGCTCTTCAAAGCGTTCGCGTTGGTCTATGGGGTCGTTCAGCTCAGAATAACAATTGGCCAGTTCTTTTCCATTTACCATTAATTCAAAACGCTCTGTGAGGGCGGGATTATCGCGATGTTGTTTTGTTAACGGACTCATCTCTTTTGGATAGTCCGTGATAAAGGTGGGCTGTATGTAAAAGTGCTCGCATTTTTCGCCAAAAATCTCATCGATAAGTTTACCTACGCCCATGGTTTCGTCTACTTCTAAGCCTAAATTTTTAGCAGTCTCGCGCAATTCTTCCTCACCCATTCCGGCAACATCTACGCCGGTATGTATTTTTATAGCTTCCAAGATAGGGACTCTTGCATAGGGAGCCTTAAACTCAATTTCATTTTCGCCAACTTTTACTTTTGATGTGCCGTTAGCATCTATGGCCACTTTTTCAAGGAGTGCCTCGGTAGTATCCATCATCCAATTGTAATCCTTATAGGCAACATACAATTCCATCACCGTAAACTCTGGATTGTGGGTGCGGTCCATTCCTTCGTTCCTAAAATCCTTTGAGAACTCATACACCCCATCAAAACCACCAACGATTAATCTTTTTAAATACAATTCATTGGCAATACGCAGGTATAGCGGTATGTCCAGTGCGTTGTGGTGTGTTAAAAAAGGCCTTGCGGCAGCACCACCTGGGATAGGTTGTAGTATGGGCGTTTCAACCTCTAAGTAGCCTTTATCGTTATAAAACTGACGAATACTGTTCGTAATCTTCGTACGTTTCACAAAAGTTTCCTTTACATGAGGATTCACCACCAAATCTACGTAGCGCTGACGATAGCGTAGTTCCGGGTCGTTGAATTCATCGTAGGTATTTCCTTCGGTATCTTGCTTAGGAAGCGGTAAAGGGCGTAAGGCTTTGCAGAGAATGGTAAAGTCTTTTACCAAGACGGTTTTCTCACCGACCTTGGTCGTAAAAAGCTCCCCTTCTATACCCAGGATATCCCCTAAATCTAAAAGCTTTTTAAAGATTTCGTTATACTTGGTATGGTCGTCCGGTGGGCAAATTTCATCTCGGTTAAAGTATACCTGTATACGGCCCTCGCTATCCTGTAATTCTCCAAAAGATGCTTTTCCCTGTACCTTTTTTCGCATCAACCTACCCGATATAACTACTTTTTTTCCTTCCTCGTAGTCCTGTTTTATACTTTCTGAAGTAGCATCTACTGGGTATAAGGCCGCAGGATAGGGATCAATACCCATCTCTCGTAATTTGGCCAATTTCTCTCTTCTGATAATTTCTTGCTCGGATAGCTGCATCGCAATTTATTTAAAGGCGCAAAGATAGGTAAGATGCAGTAATCTTTCAATCTAGCGCACACAAAAGGAAAACAGAAAGCATATTTTATGATACTTAATTTGTTACAGGTAACACCAAGGGCTTAGAACTCAATCAAAATGCATGGACTGTGCTTTGTTAGCGATGTAATTATCTGAAGTTATGATTTGAAGTAGATCTTCTTCCAGACTCTTGTTAGGTGTTTCTATGATTCTATTCTGTTCCCTACCGTTTCTGTAAAAAATAAAAGTGGGTACCCTAAGGATTTGTAATCCCCACTCTTCACCATCCGGACTTGTTTTGTAATGCTCCTTTCTTCTGTCAAGTGCTACTATTTTTAAGTTTTTAGAAGGATGGCCCGCGGCATCTAAAATTTTCATAAAACGGGGTACTTCTCTTTTACTGTCACCACACCAGGTTCCCAAGAATACAAGTATTTGATAGTGCTGAAGTTCATCTTTGAATTTTTCGATTATGGGTTGTTTCACGTTGTAATTGTCATAATTTGGCTTGTACCAACTATTGTAAGTAGTTTGTGCTAAACCTTCTTTTGTTATTTCCCCGACCAGAAACTTTTGGCCATTGTCCAGGGTTATTTCTTGGTTGACATCCTGTGCGGAAATAAAAAGGGAGGTAATAAGTGCAATCAATATTAAAGAAATGGTTTTCATAAAGCTATATTTTAAATGAGAACCGAATTTCAATAAAATAAGAACTGAGCTTTTGATAATAAGGGTGGAAATGGGAACTAGACCTAGGTGGATTTTAATTAAAATGCCAAAAAATAGGGGCTTTAAGCAATTTGAGGATGGACGAACAAAGAGGGTCTTTTGATGTGAATCACATATTTTTTATCTCCTCTCTAGACTTCACATTTAGCTTTTTGTAAATATTATTGATGTGTGTTTTTACCGTACTTACACTTATGAATAATTCGGAGGCAATTTCTTTATTGGTCTTGCCTTCGCATATGGAGTTGAAAATATTTTGCTCTTGATTTGTAAGTTTTTCCGGCGTTTTTGTGCGCTTCTTTGTCCGGATGAACTTTATGCTAAAAAATACTGCTTGCAATAACATAATTGCAAGTACCCCGTAGACCACATACATCAAAATTTTACTATCGGATTTTGGATTTTCGTTACTCTTAAGGAGCTGGTCTGCTGCCAGTTCGTTCAAGTATTGTTCTGTAAAGGTAGTGTTGGGGTATTGGTTTTCTAGTCTTTCGGCTAATTGTGCATAATACAAATTGGTTTTAGCGTCCACCACATAATAGGGGTGCGTTTCGCTTGCCCTATCCGATAGAAAATCATAAATATAGAGTTCCGCTAAAGGCTCTTCGCTCTCTTCGCCGTACGCTTGAAAAATTTTAAACCACTTTTGGAAAGTCAGCAATTCATTGGCTTTGCTGTTGTACTCCATAAAATCAAGAATCATTTGTTCCTTAAGGTAATCTATCTCCAAAAGTAGGTCGGCATTTTTGTTGTTTGAATTTACTTCGCAGAGCGGTTGGTCATTATCCAGTAAAGGAAAAACGATGCGGTCTCCTTTTTTTGCTATAAAAAGTACACTTTGGGTATCGGTACAATTCTTAAAAAAATGACTTCCTCCTTTTGTGTGCTCCTCACAGCCATCAATATGAATTCTGTAGATTCTATTTTGTTCGGAGAGATTGTTGCCTTCGAACTTAAAAGAGCCGTTAGCATTAGACTGCGTTTCCTTCAGTATCTGATTCCCATAAACGCGAGAAGATTTTCTATAATTTTCAACCAATGAAAGATATACGGTTTTGTTTTGCGCTGTTTGGGATATTTCACCACTAAAAATGTATTGGCTTGTACCTTGGGCGAGGCCAAAAAAGAACAATAGTACAACAGATAAAATTCTCACAGTAATACATTAGAGCGATAAAAATAGGTGATTTTGTAACAATACAGGTACTTTAGCGACATATTAGTACATCGATCAAACTAAGAAATCAATGAGTATTATTCGTGTTTTATTAGCTATTCTATTTCCGCCATTATCGGTTATTGGTAAGGGTTGTGGGTCATTTCTAATTGTGCTACTTTTGACCTTTTGCGGATGGGTTCCTGGCGTTATTGCTGCCTTGGTCATCCTTAATAATCCAAATTAAATTAGGTATGTTCAAAATAAAGATAGGGTCATTGCTGTTGCTTCTAGCCCTGACGGTATCCTGTAATTTTACGGAGGAAATATTCTTGCAGGAGAATGGTTCCGGGAAAATCAGTATCAACTTTGATGGTTCTGAATTAATGCAAATGGGAGGCGATGAGATGATGGCGGGCACCGAAAAGGCCATTGATTCTACTTTATCCTTTAAACAGTTTTTAGAGGAAAAAAAGGATAGTATTGCCGAATTGTCATCCGAGCAGCAAGCAAAACTTAAGAAATTAGCCCCTTTTAACCTTCATATGATCATGAATCCAGAGACTAAGGAAATGAAGTTTGATATGTATTCCAGTTTTGATAACATTAATGAGGTTGGGGACGCCTTCAATACATTTCAGAACATGGATGCCTTGAGTCCTGCAGGAAGGGCCAATCAAACACAATTCTTATCCAATGATAACGAAAGTTCCGAGGTGTCCTATAATTTTAAAGATCATACTTTTTCTAGGACTGCCAAAATTTTGAACACCGAGCTGCACCAACAGGCCATTGATAGTTTGGCGGGAGCAGAGTTATTTTTAACCGGTTCTACGTACACCTTGAAATATCATTTTCCCAAACGAGTGAAATCGGCTTCTACGGAAAAAGCAACCTTTAGTGCGGATGGTAAAACTATGATATATGAGGTTGGGTTCCTGGATTTGATGAAAAACCCAGAAATTCTGAATATAGAAGTAGAATTAGAGCAATAAGTTAAAATTTAGCAATCGTTATCTTTGCACTAATGAACAAGAAGGTCTTTCTTCAGGATTTAGGTCATAAGGATTACAAGGAAACTTGGGATTACCAAGAACTACTTTTTCAGCAAATCCTAGACTTAAAAATTAGGAATCGGCGTGAGGAACTTCGTCTTGAAACGCCTAATTATTTTTTGTTAGTGGAGCATCCGCATGTGTATACCCTAGGGAAAAGCGGTAATCTTCAAAATCTGCTTGCCAGTGAGCAAGAGCTGACCAAAAAAGGAGCATCTTTCTATAAAATTAATAGGGGAGGGGATATCACTTACCACGGCCCTGGACAAATTGTTGGTTACCCAATTTTAGATTTGGATAATTTCTTTACGGATATTCATAAGTACCTGAGGTTTCTAGAGGAAATGGTTATTCTGACCTTACGGGAATACGGCCTAAAAGCAGAGCGTTCTAAGGGAGAGACAGGGGTGTGGCTCGATGTTGGAACCCCGTTCGCTAGAAAAATTTGCGCAATGGGCGTGAGAGCTTCTCGTTGGGTGACCATGCACGGATTCGCTTTAAACGTAAATGCTGACTTAGGTTATTTTGATTTGATGATTCCCTGCGGTATAAAAGATAAAGCTGTTACTTCTTTAAATGTTGAGTTAGGTACACAAGAGGTTAATATGGAAGAGGTGAAAGAGAAATTGCTTTATCATTTTAATTCGTTGTTTGAGGCCGAAATTCTAAAGCAAAAAACCCCAGCTTAGGCCGAGGTTTGTTATACTAAAAAATGTAGTATTATTTACTGAATTTCGTCAATTCCATACTGCTCATTAAATCACCGTTCTTTTTATAGGTCTCCTGCTTTACCATACCAACACCTTCTGCCAACCACACTCTTGATGGAAAATTGCTCTTCGCCATCATTACCTTGGACTGGTTGTCGCTATAGAGCACAAAACATTCGAAAGTTCCGGCGGGGGTGGTTATATTCTCTTGTTTTTCTACCTTTCTATTCACCATATCAACCGTTGTGTTCATACTAATACCTCCCATGTTCATTTTTAGTGTTACGTTGGCATCCTCTAATTCTTGCCCTACCCCTAAATCGTTAGGTAGTTCAATATCCGTTCCCGTTATTTCCATTTCCATATCCTTGTACTGTTCTAGCATTTGTTGGGGAACCAGAGATTCATAGTCAACGGTAACCATATTTCCTGTGCAGGAAAAGGAGTAATTGGTGTCATAAACTTTTTTTCCTTTTTGGTCTTCAAAAGAAATACCCATGGTTGCCACGGTGGTGTCTCCATCGTTTTCTACGGTAATAACTTTATAGCTAGATTTCCCCTCTGTTTTTCCCTTTTTGTTATAAGAGGTGTATTCAAAAGAAGTGCCTTCATCCATTGGATAAAACCTACTACAATTGTTTGATTGAGCGTAAATCATTGCTGTTCCGCAAAGTAATGCCAGACTTAATAATAATTTAATTTTCATGTGTAAGTGTACTGTTTGTTATTGTTTAATAAATTCTACTCTTCTGTTCTGTGCCTTACCATCGATAGAGCTATTATCGCCTACAGGTTCTGAGGCTCCCTTCCCTTCTGTTGATAATCTACCTTCTGCAATTGAATAAATACTGACTAATGCATTTTTTACGGATTCAGCCCTATTCTTAGAAAGTTTAAGATTGGTGTCCTGATTACCATCGGCATCTGTATGGCCAACTATTTTCAAGTTTAAACTTTTGTCCTTTTGCAGTACCTGATAAATCTGTCTGATGATACCCATGGATTGTGGCTGTATATTGGCCGAACCGGAGTCAAAAAGAATACCATTGGTAGAGACTTTTCCATCTTTCATTAAGGTTCTTCTTAAATCTATACCGCCCGCTGCAATCTTTACATTATTGATAAAAACCCTGTCCTTACCTTCATTGTTCCCAACAAGTTGAAATTTCAAAGAGTTTAAAGGTGCGTTAGGTGCAATAAGCTTGGGAATATCAATATGTTTGGTTTCATTAATATAAAGGCGGTATCGCTCTTTGTTCACAGCTATGGATATATGGGGCCTGGAAATTATGTCCTCCCTTATGTCCGCGCCAACGTAGTTGTCAATGATATTTGCACCGTTAATATTGTTCCAAATTCGAATATCTCGCTCAATATATTGGCACAGTGGTAAATAGGCGTACACCGTATTTTTTCCGTACCCGAAGTTGTCATTTTCATCTATAATAACTACTAAATGGGCGGCAGAAGAGGTCTTTTTATCAACACCCATGGTCTCTATGTCAAATTCTATGGTATAGTTTTCAGGTAGTTCATTAATATTTGCTATCTGATACGTTTTTCTACCTCCTTTAAGTTCAAACCAATTTCCAGAATTATCGTCGAAAGAAACGATTTCTCCAGAGCCGTTCGTATTCCATTTAGACGGAAAATCACCAACAAAATCATTGGAGAAATCATCGGAGAATAGAATTTTATCACCAGAAACAAAATCAAACTTACTATATACTTTTAAAGTTTTTGGTCCAGGCGAAGTGGTTGTGGAGTTTTGTTCATCAGAAGAAATAGGTTTGTTTTTAGGAGAAGGTACAGTGCCTCCACCGGATGGTGTAGGTGTTTTTTTATTTGTTTTTGAGCCTGGTTCTAAAATACTGTCCAATGCTTGGTCTGTTTTTTCGGTAGCTTCTTTATCAACTCTACGTTCTATGGCGCGTT
Source organism: Maribacter sp. R77961 (assembly GCF_044594925.1). GTDB lineage: Bacteria > Bacteroidota > Bacteroidia > Flavobacteriales > Flavobacteriaceae > Maribacter. The sequence goes on from NZ_CP138991.1 coordinate 3,979,274, forward strand.
CAGCTGCTTTTTCTGCTCTTTTTCCTAATTTCTTTAGGAATTGACCGTTTGCTTGAGAGCAAGAAAAAAGAAGAATGCCAAAGAAAACCAGTGGTTTTAGTAGGGGATTGAATGATTTCATTTTAAGTGTTTTAAATAATAATGCGATTCTGTAAAACTAGTACTGCGATATGGCTGGCAATAATATTTTACGTTTCCTAAAATAATTAAAACCTTTTTGGTTATTCACAAAGAATGTATAGCTGACATTATAAGTCTTATGAATTCTTGAAAAACTTGTATCAACGTATTTTATAGACCGTAATAGAATTTTCCTGATTTTTAAGGACCATTTCCGGTTTTTTGTCGTTGTCCATGTCTGCCATAGAGGTTCCATAAACAGGAAAATTTGCAATGGGTTTCGCTTGACTGTCGAACAAGTAGGATTTTTGATTTTGAATATCTGTTACCGAGACATAAATTTTATCATTTAAATAGAAGATAGAAGGTTGTGCATAAACACCTAAATCCAAGGCTACCTTTTTTTCTCGTATACGTAGTATGTTGTCATTGATAATGGCCAAGGTCTTGGATGTTGCGTCCATACCGTGGTCAGCGTTAAGATTCAGGTTTGTTTTTTCTATTTTCCCACGTGTATCTATCTGGTAGAACATTCCTTTTGTGGTGGTCAACGAGAATTTGTTTTTGTAAAGCTTGATTTCATTTTCTGAAAAATCGATTTTCTCGGAAACCTTGACCCGAACATTACCTACTCGGTTAAGTAGTTTAAGTTTTCCATTAGCAAGCTTAAAGCATAGGTAATCCTTTTTTCTAATTCTAAAATGCTGAGGTTTTCCCACAATATCGCTTTCGGCTTTTTTGTATTTAAAACCAGAGACGATCTTACCTTTATTGTTATACATATAAACTTTTGGACCCTGAGTAACTACGAAGCGGTAGTCTTTTTTGCCATCGTAATCGAACACCGCAAGTGCATTAAGGTTCCCTCCTTCGTGTTTAATGGTGAAAGGACTCACTTCTTTACCGTTTCTATCTAAAATTAAAAATTCGTTGTTGGTGGTAAAGGCTAATTGAAGTTTTCCGTTTTTATAAATATCCACTTGATGAATTTTCCCCTGAATAGCACTTTTCAACTGTTTTTTCCAGATAAGTTTTCCTTTATTGGATATGAGGTATAGTATATTATCCTCGTCTTGTACGGCAATTTCTTGTCTGTTGGTCCTGTGATTTTTTACAAATTGAGGAGTGGTGGCGATAGGCGCAGCAGTTTCAAAATTAAATAGAGAAATTACGCCAGCGTTAGATTCGGTTTTGCTGATTTTTTTGGCAAAATAATTCGTGTGAAAAAAGCCATTGTCCGCTACGACCTGTGAACCGAACACATAGTTCTTAAAGTCGGACTTCTTAAGAAAACGACCTAAAGCTTCCAAATTAGATTGGTCTAAAATATCTCGTAGCCCCGATGCTGAGGCAAGCGTAAGAATTGATGATTCTTCTGCGGTTATCTCTTGCGTATTTTTAAATAATAGGTTGTTTTCAAGGTTATTGCCGCTTTTGTGAGTATTTATGACTTTTTTAATAGGCTCTTCTTTAGAGGAGAAAATAAATGTATTTCCTATGATATTGGCATACTCAGGTGTAAAATCAGTAATAATTGGATTAAAATAATTGCTTAAGAAGTGAGTAGGTTGCAGTTTTAAGATTTCACTTCCTTGGTATTCGATAGAACCACTTGTTATGGTCGAAAGATAATCGCTTATCGTAGCAGTGCCAAAAGTTTGTAAAAGAACTATTTCTTCACCGTCTATTTTAGCTAGACCTATTTCTTCTGCAGCATTCAGAAGGGAGTCCTTTGTAGCAAAACTATTTAAATATTCGTTTTTATTTGATGCAAATTGGGTGTAGCCGGTTACGTTAAAAGATTTAAAAATAGAAACATTCTTTGGAATAAGTGCGGACGTAATACTTTGTCGAGGTTTTCCTTCTGAAAATAGACTTAAGTAATCTGTAGTGTCGTTCACTATGCCTATACCGTTTAGTCGTATACCATCATTCTCTAAGTCTATATCAAGTGAAATCCAACCGGCATATGAAGATAGTTTTAAAGAGTCTTTAGTTTTTATCTGTAAATGCTCTAAAAGGTCATCTGCTTTTTTCAAGTTAATCCAGATATGTTCCTTTCCATTGGCATCTGTTAGCGAGTACAATTTTTCAAGTGCTAAAGGAAAAATACTTTTCTCTATATTCTCAATGATATTTTCCAGTATTTGTTGAGAAGAACTTAGTACTTCTGTTCCTTTAATTTTAGAAGTAAAAAAGGTAGTTTCTGCTATTTGGTATTTCTTAATGCTGTAATCTTGATAGTTTAAGGGTTCCACTTTTTTGTTTTTGGCTGAATCCAAAGCAACAGTAGCGGTAGAATCGGTGATGATGAAGGTGAAGTCGAAATTGTTGGAATTTGAAGCAGAGAGCGTTAACAGGCCAGATGTTTCAGGGTTTACATAACGCAAAGGTTTCAGTTTATGAGCAATGACTTCAGCAAATGCTTCTTTCCTTATTTGAGAAATAATGATGTTTTCAACTAGGTCATTTTCTAAGGATTCTAAATCATTGATTTTTAGTAATAAGGCTGAATTTTCTGGAATGAGATTTAAGACAGAAGAATCAGTAGCTTTTTCTGAGTTGCAACTGTTGAATAGCGATATAATCAAAAGAAGAAGTAGATAAGGCCTCATAAAAATGCTTTTAGCAAATTTATACTTTTTAGAGTTTAAGTGTTAGTTGGTCGGGGAGTAGTCTAAAGCTTTTTCTATGATATTTTGTTACACCGTATTTTTTTATGGCTGCCCTATGCTCTTTTGTAGGATAGCCTTTGTTTTTTTTCCAATTGTACATGGGGTATTCTTTGTGAATCCGATTCATATATTCATCCCGGTAGGTCTTTGCTAAAACCGACGCGGCAGCAATACTCATGTATTTAGAATCGCCTTTTACAATGCAGGTATGGGGTATGGCTTTGTACGGAGTAAATCTGTTACCATCAACTATGATGAATTTAACTTCATGACTTAGCTGGTCAATTGCTTTGTGCATAGCCAGGAATGATGCGTTTAGAATATTTATTTCGTCTATTTCTTTTGGAAAAATATGAGCTACGCCATAAGCAGTGCTCTCTAGTTCAATTAAGGGCCTTAATAATTCTCTTTTAGTTTCTGAAAGCTGTTTGGAATCGTTGAGAATGTCGTTTTTGAACTTTTTAGGTAGAATAACAGCTGCTGCCGTAACCGGACCGGCCAAACAGCCTCTTCCTGCCTCATCGGTACCCACTTCTTCTGGAAATTGATGGTATTTTTTAAGCATAACCGGAAATTTTCATCTTATTTGAAAATATAATTTATATAAAAAAGGTTAAAATGATAAATATAATTCAATGAATAATATTATTAATTATTAATTTGATAATTAATTGAGGTTTTTTAACAAAAATTAGCGAAGTGCTAAGATACTTTTTGGATAACTAAGCAATTTTTAAGACTTTTGGCGCAAGCTAATTCAAAAACTAATTCTATGAAACAGAAGTTTGCATGGATGTTGATGCCTATAATGGTATTGTTCATCTCATTTTCTTATGCGCAGGAAAAATCGGTTTCCGGTACAATAACTGATCAAAGTGGTTTGCCTCTTCCAGGGGTGTCCGTGGTCGTTGTGGGTACAACTAACGGAACACAATCGGATTTTGACGGTAACTACGCAATTACCGCGAACATTGGCCAAACACTACGTTTTTCTTATTTAGGTCAGAAGACTATAAGTAGAGCTGTAGGACAGGCAGGTACAATTAACGTACAGATGGAAGAGGACGCAGAAGCCTTGGAAGAAGTTGTAGTTGTAGGTTATGGCTCTAAATCTAGGGCGCTTTCTACTTCGGCAGTATCATCTATTGCTCCGGCAAAAATCGAAGCATTTGTACCATCAACGAGTATTGATAATATTTTGCAAGGTCAGGCTGCCGGTGTGCAGGTGACTGCAGCTAACGGTAGGCCTGGTCAAACGGCTTTCGTTCAAATTAGGGGTGTTGGTTCGATCAACGCAAGCACAACGCCGCTCTATGTTGTAGATGGCACACCTGTTAATGGGGATTTCATTAATAACATCAGTCCTAGTGATATTGCTACTTTTTCCATACTAAAAGATGCTGCTACAGTTTCTAAATATGGTTCAAGAGGGGCTAACGGTGTAGTTTTGATTACTACGAAAACTGGTAGATCCGGAGACGCCAGAGTGGTCTTCCGTTCTTCCACAGGTTTCGGGCAAAGGATAAAAGATCCCTTTGATATTATGAATACCGAACAAAAATTGGAATTGGAAAGACAATTTGCGGAATTGGGGGTTGAGGCGGCTCAAAGTTTGCCAGGTGCTACGGCTACTCCAGCTGAAAGAGCAAGATTACTTGCTTTGGATACAAACTGGGAAGAAGAGCTTCTTAGAAGTTCTTTTATTCAGTCAAATAATCTTTCGATTTCCGGAGGAGATGAAAAAATGACTTATTTCCTATCTTTAGGTTATGATAAGAATACGGGTATTATTGATCGTATCGATGGTTTTGAAAGAGTTACCGCTCGTTTGAATACTACTTACCAAGCTAAAGATTGGTTGAATATAGGTACTAATATCTCTTTGGCTAGAAATACTACAGATCTTCCAAGAGATAGAAATAATGTTCAAAACCCATTTAGGGCCTTATACGATTACAATCCATGGGATCCATTATTTTTAAGGGATGATGCTGGTAACATTGTAACTGATGATCAGGGTGAAAATGTATTTAACCCTACAACAACAGGTTTCCCAATTGCACGGGCTTTATTAACGGAGCCAGAGGATAATAGAAATTTTTTGATCATAGGTAACTTATTTGCTGATATTAAACTTTCGGAGAAATTTTCTAACAGATTTTCTGTAGGGGCAACCTCAAACAGATTCAACAGAACTAATCGTTCGTTGGCTGGTGGTGTTCTTCAAGGATTTATTGGTGATGCTGATTTCCCTGGTACCCAAACAGATAACTTTACACAGCGTTTAGAGTATAATGTGAACAACTTACTTACTTATGCTGATACCTTCAAGGGAGTTCATAATGTTTCTGCTAGTTTCTTAGTGGAATATAATGAGAATATAAGAACGGACTTGTTTGCAACCGCGAGAGGTTTCCCTTCTCCAAATATTCCTTATCAAGATGTGGCTGCTGAGGCAACTGCCTCAGGAAGTGAAGAAGATAGAAGTATTTTATTTTCTCAAGGTTTGTTCTTGGATTATGATTATGACGGTAAATATATTGTTTCGGGTTCTGTTAGAAGGGATGGTTCTTCTAGATTTGGACCAAGTAATCAATATGGATATTTTTACAGTGCCAGTGCGGCATGGAATATTGCTGAAGAAAATTTCATGCAGAATTCAATTTTCAATGATTTAAAGTTAAGAGGTTCTTTCGGTACCTCTGGTAACCAGAATATTGGTGATTTCGAATTTTTAAATCTGTTGGATTTTGGTAACACCTATAATGGACAGACTACGGCATTGCCTGTAGGTGTCGGCAACCCCGATATTAAGTGGGAGTCGCAAGAGATTTTGGATATTGGAGTTGAATTTGGACTTTTCAATAATAGAATAAGTGGTGTTGTTGATTACTTCGAAAAGACTTCTGGAGACTTGTTATTGAATAGACCAATTTCTCAAACGGTTGGTGATGAAGATAACTCTATATTGGCAAATATTGGAGAAATTGAAAATACAGGTGTAGAGGTATCATTAAATGCTGATGTTATTAGAGGGGAAGACTTCTTATGGACTATTGGTGGTAATATCGCTTTCTTGGACAATGAAGTTGTTTCTCTTGTAGATGGTGCGGATATCAATAACGGAAACACATTATTGAGAGAAGGGGAAGAAATTAATTCTTTCTTTCTAGTAAGGTATGCCGGTGTTAATCCAGGAAACGGGGAACCACTTTATCTTGATGTAGATGGTAACGTTACTAACGAATATAGCACTGCGAATCAGGTGCTGTTGGAGGGTAAATCGCCAGCCGCAGATTTAGAAGGTGGTTTTTACTCTAATTTCAGGTATAAAGGTTTTGGATTACGAACTGATTTCGTTTTCAAAGCCGGTAACTATATTACGAACTTCCAGCGTTCAGCTGGTGTGTCTATTGGAAATATAGATAGCAACCAAAGGGTGGAAGCTTTTAATTATTGGAAACAACCAGGCGATCAAAATGTATTACCTAGTCCATTATTTGCAGGTACCGCGGATCAAACATCTACGCGTTTCTTAGAAAGAGGCGATTACCTTAGACTTAGAACTTTAACTTTGGATTACAGAGTGCCTTCTTCATTGTTAAGAAATTTTGGATTGGATAGCATTAGATTATTTGCCACTGGTCAGAACTTATTTACGGTTTCTGGCTACAACGGTGATCCTGAAATTGGTTTAGGTTCGGCAGAGACAGCAGAAGCTGGAGATGCTGGATTCGTTCCAGGTGAGTTCTCTCTTTTTAGTTATCCACAAACTAAATCTTACATATTTGGAATCGAAGTTGGATTTTAAAAAAAATAAAGACATGAAAAATAAAAATAAATATATATTAAGCATCTTCGCGGCACTTGCTTTTATGGCTTGTGATGACGAAATTGATAGACTTCAGCCATTTACGGAAGGTAATCCAGATACGTTTTTTAATTCTGTTTCCTCATTTCAAAATGGTATAGACGGTGTTTACAGACAACTCTGGAATTACTATAGTTCTCCTGGTTCAGGTTTGCAAGGTATTCCAGATATCTTAGCTGATAATGTTATCTTGGTTCAAACAGGTCGTCGTTCTAACGAGGTTTATTATGATTACAGATACAACCCTAATACAGGTGGGGCAATTCCATTATATTGGAGTGAATGTTACGAAGCTGTTAATGTCGCCAATTTGGTAATAGGAGCAATAGACAATTTGCCAGACGGTGACGCTAAAGATAATATCTTAGGCCAAGCTTTAGCGGCTAGGGCATATGCGCATTTTGATTTGGCTAGAATATTCGCAGAAATACCTACCCAGAGTGGTAATGCTAACGGTTCTGATGGAATTGTCTATGTAAAAGTAGAGGATGGTGATACTACAGATCCTTTTGCACAACCAGCTAGGGAAAGTGTTGCAAGTAACTATGCCGAAATTATCGGTGATTTGGAACGCGCGAGTGGTTTAATTGCAGATGATAATGGTGAAGGAAGACTGAACAGGGACGGTGTTTTTGGAATATTGTCTAGAGTATACCTTTATAACGGTGACTATCAAAAAGCAATTGATGCGGCTGACCAGGTATCAACTACCTTAGCAAATGGTACTGAACTCCCTGACGTTTATACTGACGACAGCTCTGCTGGTATTGTTTTTGAGCTTTCAATAAACACTACATCGGAAGCGAACGGAAATAACGTTGGTGTTCTTTACAGTCAATCCAATGCTACATCAACAATTTCTGAGTATGCTTTAGACTTCGATTTCTTCAATAGCATATCTGCTAATGATTTAAGGAGGAACGTAATTCAGTTTGTTGGTACCAATCAAGGTAACGACTATAATGCAGCACTTAAATTTTTAGGTGAAGCTGGCCAAGTTAATGGCCGTGTAGATGTTAAGGTGATTAGAGCTGCTGAAGTTTTACTGAACAAAGCAGAGGCGCAATTTGAACTTGGTCTTGAAGCTGATGCTTTAGCAAGTTTAAATGAACTGAGAAGCCAAAGATTTACACCGTTCACCGCGGGTACAGAGGAAGGTGCAGGTTTAGAGGATGCTATTCAGTTTAATCGTAGAGTTGAGTTATGTCTTGAAGGTCATAGATTCTTTGATTTGAAGAGAAGAGGTGAGAGTATTAATAGATCTCCTAATGGAGATATTATAGATGGTTCTGGTACACCTGCAGAAATTTTAACTTTAGCTGCAGGTGATTTTAGATTTCAATTACCTATTCCTACTGATGAGACTGCGGCTAATCCTAACCTTTCTCAAAATGATGGGTACTAATAATTAAAAAATTGAATAAAATGAAAAATATATTTTTTAAAAAATTAGCAGGTGCAATAGCTGTTCTTTCGCTGTTCGTTTCCTGTGAGGATTTTGAAATCCCGATTTACGATAAAGATAATGGTCAAACTTTGCTGACCGTATTTAGTACTCCTGGCCAGTTATTGCCAGTTCCGGACACCGGGGCGACGACTTCATTCGAAGTTGGGGTTACAACTATAAGTGATACGGATAGAACGGTATCTTTGAGTATTGATCCGTCTTCTACTGCCGATCCATCGGCATATTCAGTTCCTAGTTCTGTGGTTATCCCTGCGGGGTCTTACAGTGTAGAAGTTCCTGTGGCAGGAAACTTCGACGGTGTTCCTGAATTAGGTCTTGCTTCTGTTGTTGTAAGTGTAGATGCAATTACTGATGATAATGAAGTTTTAATCGGTTCAAATAATACACATACTATAGATTTCTTTAGATTTTGTCCTTTTCAAGGTGGCGCTACTTTTACAGGCGATTACCAATTGGAGACTTTATCTTTAGGGATTTTTGATGTTACTACATTAACGGATGGTGTGGTTACTATCAGTGAGGGATCTACGGTAGCTGATAGAGAGTTTTCCATCGCTGCTTATCCGGCATTTGGAGCGTTTTCTCCATTTACGTTTAGATTCAGTCTTATCTGCGGTGAAATAGTTGTTACCGCGGTAGACAACATCAATGTTGGTTGTGGTGGAGGAAATGCTATCGGAGCATCTACAACCGTAACTTCAACTTATACTGAGGATGATGATAGTACCATAGTTATTAATTTTGTAGATGATACTAGAGGTCAATGTCAGCCGCCAGTTGAGGTTGCAATAAGATTAACTAAGATTTAATATAATTTTATTGAGTTTATATTAATTTTAAAAGCTCGTTCTTATACCTATAAGAGCGAGCTTTTTATTTCTAGTCTATACCTCATAAGGGGTATACTAGTTGGTTTTATGGAGTCAAGAATTGCTAAAAGAAAAAATTAAATGAGAAGAATTAAGATTGTAATGCTATTTTTCCTTTCAACATATGGGCTATTCGCCCAGGTAAGTTTTAATAACCCTGATGAAGGAGGGGCTGTTTCGTTTAGAACTACCGATACGCGGACTTATGAAAATGAGGAAGATGTAGCAGAGGGTTCTCAATATTGGAACGATGAATTTGAAAATGGCGAAGTGTACATTAATGATAAGTTAGAATTACGTGGTGAGCTTAGATTTAACGCTTATAAAAGTGAGATAAATGTAAAGGAAAATAAATACGAGTTCTACTCTCTTTTAAAAAGGCCTTATATACATGTGAAAATCAACAATGAAGTATATAAGATGCAAAACTATCTTGATGATGAAGGTTCTAATAGGGTAGCTTATTTTAAGATTTTAAATGAAAATAGTGCGGTCAAATTATTGTTTAAGCCTGAAATAATTTTGAAAAGAGGTAGGACCGCAACTACCAATTATGATAGAACAAGTAAGCCAAGGTATATAAGATTACCTTCATATTACATTATGAAAGGAGATAATCCTGCGGAGAAGACCTATTTAGGAAAACGTAATATTCTTAAAGTCTTGGGCGGGAACAAAGATGTTTATAAGGTCTTTATAAAAGAAAATGATTTAAACATGCGAGATGAAGAAGATGTGATACGGCTACTTGAATATAGCGCAACACTTTAAAATAGTAAATAGAAAGGGCCACCTATAGGTGGCCCTTTCTATTTAATTGGTTTTAAATTCAAATACTTCTGAAGAAGAAGTGTTGTTGCTCGAGTCTTTAGTTACTACTCGCCAATAGTAAGTGGTAGCTGCAACCACTTGAGTGGTAATGTTGGATTCCACCGTTACGCCTATGCTGGTCGCAGGAGGGCTAACTGTGTCAAAAAATATTTCGTACTCCATAATATCATCATCAACATCGCTTCCAGACCATTCCAAGGTTAAGTTTCCAGAACTTGAAAGTGATGACCCTCTTTGAGGACTTAGTGCAACGGCTGGAAAAGGAGCATAATTAAGTATTCCCTCACCAGCATTATAAAAGCGCCATGAGGCACTTTGAGCAATTTCAGTAGTTCCGGTTGCTTTACTGATTACAAACCACTCATAAGGTGTTCCTCTCAAAAGAGTAATAGGTGCGGAATTTGTATTACTTATAATTCTCGCAAGGGAATTGGTATTCAAATTAGTCAGATTAATTTCATAACTACTGGTATTAGTAGACGCGTTCCACTGAAATATAACAGTGCTCTGAGTGTCGTTTAAGATTTCACCTTCTGTGCATTCCTCATTATTATCAGGAAAAATTAATGTACTTATTCCTGGAGGCGTTACGGTTTCAGGTGTATCTGGTATATCAGGTTCGTCGCTACCACTACCTCCTCCGCATGATAGTAAAATAGTGCAGGCAAGTAGTGGTAAAAAATTTGTCTTTATGGTGAAATATTTCATAGCTATTTTTTTAGGATAAGAAATCCGAATTACTTTATAATTACTTTATAATTAGTAAGGGTTGTTTTGCTTTTGATGTTTAGAATATAAACACCTTTAGATAGTGCGGATACATTTAATACCAGACGCCCATCCACTGTATTGAACGCTTTGCGCAGTACTCTTTCTCCTACCAGATTAAAAATAGAAAGCTCTACTTTGTCATTGAAAGATTCTTGATTTAAATTAACATTAAGAATACCGTCTGAAACTGGATTTGGATAAATTAGAAGTTCTGAAGAGAGTATAATTTTTTCCTCATAAATTCCTTGACAATCTTTACCTGTTTCGACTTTTAATGTATTCTCAATTTGACTAAGTGGAATCGTAATATTAGAATCAGAGGTCACATAAATTAAATCATTTAAGGTTATTTTATATGAACTGCTTCCGGATAGGGCTAAAGTTATTTCAGCTTTTAATGAACTTACTTTGGAAGAAACAGATAGTGGTTCAGGTTCTGTAATGCCTATATTCCAACATTGGATGTAATCTGCCTGTCCGGATACGGTTACACATACCTCATAATTTCCTGCTGCTAAATTTTCAAAACTAGCTGTTTCCGAAAAGGTAATTGTCTCCGTTGTTGAACCTGTAATTACAGCGGTATAGTTCAAATTCTCCGCAGCTGTTATAGATACTTTTCCATTGTTGCTGGATATACAGGTCTCGCCGGTTGTCAAAAGTGAAAAATTATTAGCTGGCAAAGAAAAGATGGTACAGCCCGTAACGTCAACTATTGCATTAGCTGGGGTATCATCGCAAAGGTCGTCTGTATTAAGTACGCCATCGTTATCCAAATCAGTATCACATATGTCACCGATACCATCGTTATCGGCGTCCGCTTGATCAACGTTTACATTCAAAGGGCAGTTGTCAACGGCATCTAAAATTCCATCACCATCATCGTCCGTATCACAAACATCTCCTATACCGTCTCCATCGGTGTCTAGCTGATTTGCATTGCCTACGAGTGGGCAGTTGTCATCAACATCCAAGATTCCGTCGTTATCATCATCGTCATCATCTTGAAAACCTTCTACAACAAAATCATCAAGGATGACACCTTCGTCATTTGTATTAGCGTCTGCATGAAAAACAATCCGGAAAAGAACATTATCCTCATTTGTTAAATCAGTTTCTCCGTTGGCGGCATTAGCTTCAAAATCATAAGCATAGGTTACTAAATCTGTACTTTGACCATTCCACTGACCCCCGGGACAATTTTGACAATCGTCATCTTCTCCAGAACTTTCATTGGTCCTATCGCTGTTGTACCAATTGGGTTGACTGTTTATGTTGCCCAAAAGATTCCATGAGGCACCATCGTCGATAGAGTATTGTACATAAATGATATCAAAATTCTCTTCCAAAGCATATGCCATGTCAAATTTCAAGACCGGCGCCAGAATAGCTGATAGCTCGTAACAGTCGCTAACTAGTATTCCTTTAACATTATCGCCATGGTTACCATCTAAATTTGTTCCATAAACCTGGCTTCCTGAGCTCGTAGTATTTAATAGTGTTCCACTAGGTGTGCCAAGTTCCCAAACCTGTCCCTCTGCACCTTCATTAAAATTGACTAGCGCGTCATCAGCGTTTTCAAAAGTATTTACAGCACCACCTAGACCAAAGTCATTTACAAAGAATGAATGAGACAACGTATTGTTGTCGTCAAAAGCATCGTTAGTAATGGTAACGGTTACTGATAGTACTGTTTTTCCAATTGTAGTCTTGGTAAAGGATGGTAAGGTCAGTGTTTCCGTTTCATCTGTGTTCAGTGTTCCGGTCCAGACAAAACTTTCTGAATTTGCTCCGTCCAAAGAATATTCAATGGTAACTTCATTGGCCGGATTAGTACCTTTGTTTTCAATTGTTATTTCTGGCGTAATTTCACCACAGAGTACTACGTTTACACCTGGTGTAAGACTTACTAATCTTATGTCATTATCAGGTACTTGAATAGGAATGGGGGATTGCCATATGCCACGACCATAGGTGCTGGCCGTTATAGTTTCTTCGTCCAGGCTTATTTCCAAATCAGAGAAAGGCGTGTTCGGTAGGTTCTCAAAATATGTTTCCCATTCCGTTAACGTGTCGTCCAATCGATATACACCTAAATTTGTGCCAACATAAATGGGGTTTTGAGTATGTCTGTCTTGGTGTACTATGGATAAAAATGCCTGATCTGTAGAAAGATCTAATGTTATATCCTCAATTGTTCCAATATTACCATCAACTGTCATTTTAAAAACACCTCGTTCGGCAGGTTGTCCACTTTGAGATGTACCAACTCTATTTGAGGTAGTAACGTACACAATATTAGAGTCAGAATTATTTATTGACATATCGGAAATTGCTGAATCAAAATTTCCTACCGCCACAAAAGTTATTCCCCGGTTAGAACTTTTATAAACGGTGTTGCTTTCGGCAACATATATAATATCCGGATTTTTTACATCAATCTCAATATCTTCGATACTGCTTGAGCCTATATTTTGAGAAACTTTCTCCCAGCTATTTCCTACTAGCTTGTATAGCGCATCAAAGCCAGAGTATACTTCACTTTCGCTATTAACTGCTAATGGTGTAATCCAATTACCACTTATTGTTTGTCCATCATTGTCAGTAGGAGCACTAACTCCTCCCAGACTTTGTCCTGCATCTGTCGTAATAAAAAGTACTTGTCCAAATTGAGGGAAACCATAGATTAAATTACTGTTGTTAGGGTCAATTTCATATTCCATACCATCACCACCAGTATAGATATTCCAACTACCTTCGTTAAGTACAAAGCCCGAATTATCCTGAGAACCGGCTGCAATTCGTGCATCATCTCCCTTCGCTATGGAAACTCTGTAAAATTGGGTGATTTCCAAACCTGCCGACCGGTCATCAAAGGTTAACCCTCCATCGTCAGTAACGTATAAGCCACCATCACTTCCACAGTATAATTTATCTCCGTAAAACTTAAGAGTATGAATGTCTACATGTGTATATGCAGGGGTAACATCAGTATCATTATTATTTAATCTTGTAAAAGAATCTCCTCCATTAGTACTCTTCCATACATTAATTGCCCCAGTGTAAACTTCATCGGCATTGGTGTTAGAAACTGCTATTGCCAAATCGTACCATGCTTGATCTCTTTCAAAAATATCTGTAGTATTAGGACTCTCTACAAACGTTTCTCCACTATCTGTTGATTTAAACAAGCCTAAATATGCGGAATTTCTTCCTTGTGTGTCAGCTACCAAAAGATAAACTATCGCCGGTGCTGCATCTGAAACTCCAATAACCATTCTACCTCCGTTAGTCGGCAAAATATCTGTTATAGCTCTGAAACTATCTCCTCCATCAGTGGATTTGTAATAGGTGTTGGATGAAACTGCGTATATCGTGTTTGGATCGCCAGGTTTAAGTCTAAAGTCGGTAATGTTCCCTTCTCTCTTTACTTCCCAAGTTGCTCCGCCGTCAAGTGATTTCTTTAGACCACTGTTTGTTCCTACCCATACTATATTTGAATTTGTTGGATCAATGAATACTTCGTTCATTATATCGGAATCGGTTGAATTTGAAGGGTTAAGCCCAGTCTCGTTCCATGTAGCACCTCCGTCTAGGGATTTGAAAACACCTGCACTATAGGTATCTGAAGCATCGTCGTCTCCAGTGGAGATGTAAACAATATTAGAGTCATTAGGATCAATTGCTATACCCGAGACACCAATTTGAGGGAATTCATCAAACAATGGTATCCATGTGGATCCGGAATCTATTGTTTTCCAGACACCGCCTGCAGGTGCACCTGTATACCAAATGTTTTCATTGTTTGGGTCCACGGCAATTGCGTTGATTCGTCCTAGGCCCGGTTGACCTATGGCCGAAGTACCCGTCGATGATGGTCCTAAAGACGTCCAATTAGCAGTGCTGTTAGGTACTTTACTCGTTCGTTCTTTAGATTTCCAACTATCCCAAAGCTCCTTTGAAGTAGGTAATCTACCTTCTGAATCTACAAGTTCCATCCAATAGTTTTCCCATCTTTTAAAAGGTTTGTAACCACTTCCCTTTGCAGTCGGGTCTTTATCTTTCCAATAATCTTCGAAAGCTTTGGATATTTCGTAAATGGTATAACTTTGGTTCGATTTTTTGGTGCTTTGAGTCTTGGCTTTATCCAGATTGTCCATCCAAGGTGCACTTTCATTAAATTGTCCTGAGACGTTGATAAACGCAAAAAATGCGAATACCATGAGTATATTTCTTTTCATTAAGAATTTTTTATAAAAATCTGAAAAAAAATTGTGTTTTTATGTATAATTCTTTCAAAATATACCTGTATTTCGTTAAAAAGGAAAATTCATTAATATAGAAGTGCTAAAACTTTCACATTATGTTAGGAACAAAAAAATTAACTTTGTTCTTGTAATAAATTTGCATGAAGTATTTCTTAATAATTATTTTTCTTTTCGTTGGTTCCATAATGGTCGCCCAAGAAGACAAATCGACCAAAAGACTTTCCGACTCATTGTCGCGTCCACAAAAACCCGATTCCTTTAAAATAAAAGATAAGGAAGATCCTCTTGAAGTAACCATTAAGGATTACAAGATTATTTCTTTCGCTAGAGATACTACTTATTTAGATACAACGCTTACGGTTCAAAAAGAATATAAGTACAATTATTTGCGCAGGGATGATTTTGAGCTAATATCTTTTTCAAATATTGGGCAGACCTACAATAAGCTTGGAGCTGATTTTGAAAGAAATGATTTCTATCCACATTTAGGGGCAAACGCAAAACATTATAATTATTTTGAAATACAGGATGTCGATTATTACAATGTAGCTACTCCGATGACGGATTTATTGTTCAAAACCACTTTGGAAGAAGGACAGTTATTGGATGCTATGTTGACCTTTAATACGTCTCCACGTTTAAATTTTTCTATTGGTTATAAAGGACATAGGTCTCTTGGGAAATATAATTCTGATCAGATACAGTCGGGTAATTTTGAAACTACAACAAATTATGTTTCAAAGAATGGCAGGTATACTTTAAGGGCTCATATTGCCGCGCAGGATATTTTATCGCAGGAAAATGGAGGTCTTGCCGAAAAAGAGCTTCAGTTTGAATCTGGCGACCCAGAATTTATAGATAGACGCAGGGTCGATGTAAGACTTGATGACGCCGATAATAAGATTCTAGGAAAACGTTACTACTTGGACCATCAGTATAAATTGGTCAGAAAGCGCAAGGATTCTAGCTTTATAGAAAAAACATCTTTGTCGATAGGTCATGTTTTTAATTATGAGACCAAGTACTATCAATACCAACAAGCAACCAATAATGATTATTTCGGAGAGGCCATTCTTTCTTCGATTAATGATAAGGCGACGTTAAAGACATTTTATAATCAATTTAGCGCATCTTTCTATAATAGAACACTTGGTAGTTTAAAAGCCAGTATAAATTTATATAACTACGATTATTTTTTTGATAGCGTTTTCATAACAACATCAGGAGAAACGATACAAAATCAGCTAGCGGGAAACGAAATTGCATTAGGTGGGGATTACAAAAAGCAAATAGGGGATTTTAAAATAGACGGTTCTTTTAAATACAACCTATCGGGAGAATTGAGTGGTAGTATTTTTGACGCGAACGTTCAATACGATATAAATGTTAATAATAAGGTAAAGTTCTCGGTTCATTCCTCATCAAGAATGCCGGATTTTAATTTTTTGCTGTATCAAAGTGAGTATCTTAATTACAACTGGCAAAACACTGATAATTTTGAAAAGGAACGTATAAATAGTTTTCAGTTTATTTTAGATTCTAAAGCACTGGGAAGTGTATCTGCAAAATATACCAATTTGGATAACTATACATACTTTGGCCTTAACCCATTGGTAGATATTGCAGTGGGTTTGGAAAATGCCAATATTAAACCATTACAGAACAGCGAAAGCATTTCATATCTCAAAGTTAAATACGCAAAAGAATTTCGGTTAGGTAAATTTGCATTGAACAATACCGTAATGTATCAATCGGTTTCTCAAGATGAACAGGTGTTTAATGTTCCGCAGTTGGTTACTAGGAATACGGTTTACTTTTCTTCTGACGTTTTTAAAAAGGCCATGTTTTTGCAAACAGGAATAACCTTTAAATACTTTACATCCTTTAACATGGATGCCTACAATCCTTTATTAGGGGAGTTTTATGTTCAGAATACTGAAGAGTTGGGTGGTTTTCCTTTGCTAGACTTTTTTATAAACGCGAGGATTAAACAGACTAGGATATTTTTAAAGGCAGAGCATTTTAATTCTTCTTTCAGCGGATATAACTTTTATGCTGCGCCAAGTTACCCCTACCGTGATTTTGTTATTCGCTTTGGCTTGGTCTGGAATTTCTTTTCCTAGGTCGTATTAGTGTATTTTAAATCACTGTTATTTAATCATTTGACTTTTTCCTTTATTTTGAAGCTTTTAATTACGAGATTGATTTACAGATATTTACCTTTTTTACACTAAAATCATATATTTTTTAAGTGTGTAGTATTCACAAAATCAATTAGTTATATTTTTATTTAAATTATTTTAAACTTTTTTTGATTTATGTATTGTAGAATCAAAAAGGGTATGT